>NZ_CP064951.1:1232663-1540829 GCF_011751945.2 Actinomyces sp. zg-332 | reverse complement strand
AAAAAATATAAAATTTGTGTATAAAATTTATGTAGATAAAAATATAAAATAAAAAACAGAAAATACGGTATAATTTTTTTGACCTAATATAAAACAACGTATAAACTGGGTATTTGTCTTATCATATTATGAATATGAAAAAGAAATATTCAATTAACTAACAGGAGAATCTCGTGACAAAGAGGACTTTCCAGCCAAATAATCGCCGTCGTGCAAAAGTACACGGTTTTCGTTTGCGTATGCGTACACGTGCAGGTCGTGCAATTCTAGCAGCACGTCGTCGCAAGGGTCGTTCAGAACTATCTGCATAGTGTGTTAAAAAAACCCTACAGAATGAAAAATCCCTCAGATTTTCTTGAGGTGATAAGAAACGGCGTACGTGTATCGAACAAATACATGGTTGTTCATTACAAAACCGACAAGAGGAATGTAGCTACTCCACTTGTCGGTTTCGTTGTACCTAAAAAGCAATTACCAAAAGCTGTTGATAGAAATCGTGTAAAAAGGCAGTTTAGACATATATTTGCAGGAAAAATAGGTAAAATAGATTCAGGTACACATATCGTTATTCGAATTTTGGCTGATGCAAAAGGTAAAAAATCTTTTGAATTAGAAAAAAAACTAGATATAGCGTTAAAAAGAGCTAAAGAAAAAATGGATAATCGTGTTGACAAAAGCGATAGTTTGGTTATTCAGTAAAATAATTAGAGGATATCAAATATTTATATCCCCAATTATAGGACCAACCTGTAGATACTATCCTTGCTGTTCATCATACATGATAATAGCTTTGCAAAAACACGGAGCAATAAAAGGCTTATTGTTAGGAACTTACAGACTACTAAGATGCAATCCTTTTAGTAAGGGCGGTGTAGATGATGTTCCTGATAAATTTTTCAAAAAACAGTAAAAAATAATACTGGGAGAGAATAAAACGATGATAGATTTCTTTGATACAATACTCTGGCCATTCAAAATAGTAATTTCGTGGATTTTAGTAGGAATACATGACTTACTTTTGTTGGCTGGATTACCAAAAGGTCCAGGTTGGGCTTGGATTCTATCAATTGTAGGTTTGACAATAGTTGTTCGTATTCTTCTAATACCACTATTCTTCAAACAAATAAAATCTAGTAGGGCAATGCAATTACTTCAACCAGAAGTAAATAAAATACGTAAAAAATACAAAGGACGTACAGACTCAATTTCACGTGAAAGAATGCAACGTGAAACAATGGAATTGTACCGTAAACATGGAACAAGCCCGTTCTCTTCTTGTATGCCTTTACTATTCCAGCTCCCAGTATTCTTTGCTCTATATGCTGTATTGAGATCTTCTTATTATGGACAAGTAGTTGGTCCGATTACACTCGAATACACTAAAGAAATTAGTACTTCAAAACTATTTGGTGCATCACTTTCAGATACTTTCGTATCAACAAGTGATACTACCGTACAAATTATTTCGATGGTTTTGATTCTTCTTATGGCTGCATCACAATTCTTCACAATGAAACAATTAACTATGAAGAATATGCCAGCTTCAGCACTAGATGATGAGAATAACCCAGCATTAAAAACTAACAAAATTATGATGTACACAATGCCAGTAATCATGGCAGTTACAGGTGTAAACTTCCAAATTGGTGTACTAATTTACTGGCTAACAACAAATATTTGGTCAATGGGACAACAGTTCTATGCAATCGAAAGAATGCCAGCACCAGGATCAGAAGCTGAAAAGAAACTAAAAGCAAAACGTGCTGCAAAGCGTGCTAAGAAAGGTTTACCACCAGAAGAAATAATTGAAGAAAAACCACGTGGTCAGCGTGTACAACCAGTAAGTAAAAAACGCCAAAAATCTGGTAAAGCTAACCAAGTGGAAAATAAATTAGAAAATGAAACTGAGGAATCAGAAACAGAAAATATACAAGAAAACCCTAATACTAAACTAAGTAAAGAAGAAATCGCACGTCGTCGATATGAAAGAAGAGCAGCTGAACGTAAAGCAGCAGCTAAGAAGAGAAATAAGAAAAATAATTAATAAAAACAGAAAACTTCGATAACATAGTAATAAGGGTTTGAACAATATGTTCAATGAAAGGATTGACAATAATGTCAAAACAGCTTGATGAAGAAGAGATAGCACGTCTCGAAGAAGAGGGCGATTTAGCTGCTGATTATCTGGAAGAGCTGCTTGATATCTGTGATCTAGATGGAGATATTGAGATAGATATCGATAATGGTCGCGCTTTAGTTGAATTAGTTAGTGAAGACAATCCATATGCTTTAGAAACACTAATTGGTAAAGATGGACAAGTTTTAGATGCTTTACAAGAGCTAATGAGACTATCTGTACAAATTTCAACTGGTGAACGATCACGTCTGATGCTTGATATTGCTAATTTCAGAAAAAACCGTCGTAATGAGCTATCAAAAATAGCTGATGAAGCTGTAACAGCAGTACTAGCAAAAGGGGAACCTGTACAGCTACCTCCGATGAATCCATTTGAACGCAAAATTTGCCATGATGTAGTTTCAAATGCTGGTTTGATTTCAAACTCAGATGGAATTGAACCTAATCGTTACGTAGTTGTATACCCATCTAATAGCGAAGTTTAATAAAATAAACCCGAGCATTCGGGTTTATTTTATTTAAATGAGAGGAATTGAGTCTTTGAAAAACGAAGTAAGTCTAGACCATGGATTTAATAAAGAATTCGTAGAGATTAAAAATAGCGAACCAAAATCTAAAGAGAATGAGAAAATAATAAACACAAATTTAAATTCCCAAAATAATAACTTACATTCAGAAAAACAAGAAGACTCATTGCTAGAAACTATAGAAGTAGAAGAATATACTGAATCTGTAAAAGAACTATTTAGTTATGCATTCGGACAGATAGAACACTATGTAAATATGCTCATAGAAGAGGGTAATTTACGAGGACTTATAGGACCCCGTGAACTGTCTAGAATATGGTCTCGACACATAGTTAACTGTGCTGCAATAGATGAATATATACCTAAAAAGGGTACCTTGGCTGATATAGGGTCAGGTGCTGGGCTTCCAGGTATAGTAATAGCGATAATGAATCCAGAATTGGATGTACACTTAATTGAAACTATGCAACGTAGAGTTCAATGGTTACAAGACTGCGTTGAAGAATTAGGTTTAGATAATGTGACAATTTATAACAATCGTGCACAAGAATTACATAAAAAAATTAGTTTTGATTGTGTAACAGCTAGAGCAGTAGGCTCTATAGAAACATTGTCAGCTATAGGTGCTCCACTCATAAGAAGTGGCGGTAAAATGGTGCTTTTAAAAGGAGATAAGGCTGGCGAAGAGCTAGAAAAAGCAAAATATACTTTGAAAAAACATAAGCTTGAAAATCCACAGATATATAAAGTTAAATCTGTAATGTATGATGAAGAAACTACAGTTGTTGAAATAAAGAAAAGATAAATAAAATTGTAGAGGGATATGCTATGGAAACTAAAAAATACTTAAGCTTAAAAGAAGCAGTAGAAATAACAGGTAAATCTATAGCTACAATTAGGCGTAAAAAGGCTGTTTTAGAAGAACTTGGCGCAGTATGTTCAACAAAAGGATGGCAAGTAACAGTTGAGCAATTAACTGAAGCTGGACTAATGAAAAAAGCCACGAAAAAATCTAAAACAGCTGTTAAATCAAGCAATAATAAACCTTATGAACGTCAACTAAAAAACGAATTAGAAAATATAACTAAAGTATATGAAGAACAAATTAAAGATTTAAAAAATATGCTTGAAATAGAAGTTGAAAGAGCTGAAAAGGCTGAAAAACGCTTAGAAAAAATGATGGATTTGCTTGCAGATAACTGTATTATAAAGAAGAAACCACAATCTTGGGGAGTTTTCAAAAGATGAAAAATACAGCAACACTAATTGGTTATAAAAAATGCTCAACTTGTAAAAATATAGAAACTATACTAAAAGATAAAGATATAGACTATACTTACCGTGAAATAGATAAAGATAGCCCTAGTGTTGAAGAAATTAAAGCTTGGCATGAAGTGACAGAATTACCTTTAAAAAAGTTTTTCAACACTTCAGGACTTGTGTATAAAGAAAAAGGGTTAGCAAAAACCTTACAAAACTATACTATAGATGAACAGTATGAATTACTTGCAAGTGATGGAATGCTAGTTAAACGCCCAATATTACTAGTAAATGAACAAGTATATGTTGGTCCACAGGTTAAAAAATACTTAGAAAATATATAAAGTAATTGTTAAAAATAACTAACACTTTAATATTAAAAATATTTCATTAGTTAAATAATTAGAAATATTAAAATAAAAATAATTTATAACGATATATAATTTTAAAAGTATGTATATTGTGTTAATATTTTCTAGTGGCTATTAAATTTTCTAAAGAAACTTCACCAAATCAGGTAGTTTTTGGTGACAATTTAAACGTACTAAAGCAACTACCAGATAACTCTTTTAAAGTGATATACATTGATCCACCATTTAATACTGGTATTGTACAAAAAAGACAAAGTATTAAAACTATTAGAAGCGAAAATGGCAACCGTATAGGTTTCAAAGGTAAAAGTTACGACACAATAAAAGGCATTGCTTATAGTTACAATGATAGCTTTGAAGAATACTGGGAATTCTTGGAACCACGCATTGAACAAGCTTGGCGACTACTGAGTGAAGATGGTACATTTTATCTGCATTTAGATTACCGTGAAGTACACTATGCAAAAATATTATTAGACGCACTTTTTGGTAGAGAATGCTTTTTGAATGAGGTTATTTGGGCATATGATTACGGTGCAAAGTCAAAGAAAAAATGGCCAGCAAAACACGACAATATATTAGTTTACGTAAAAAATCCTAATAAGTACTATTTCAATAGCGAAGCAGTTGATCGTGAACCATATATGGCTCCAGGACTAGTAACCAGTGAAAAAGCTAATAACGGTAAACTACCAACAGATACTTGGTGGCATACAATTGTTTCACCTAACGGGAAAGAAAAAACTGGTTATCCAACTCAAAAACCTATTGGTATTCTGAGACGAATAATACAGGCAAGCTCTGAAGAAAATGATTGGGTCTTAGATTTTTTCGCTGGAAGTGGTACAACTGGTGCTGCAGCACTTGAGTTGAATAGAAAGTTTTTCTTAGTGGATAAAAACTCTCAATCAATGCAAGTAATTAAAAAACGTTTTGAAAAATATGAAAATATAGATATTGAATTTAGTGAAATATAAATGTTTCACGTGAAACAATTCTTATCAGCGTTCAAATGTGAAAACTGATTGAAAAAGTAGTAGTATTTAACGTACTACAATATCGCAAACTTTGTATATAACGACAAGAAACATTGAAAGGGATTGAAATGGCATATACTCCAAATGCTGACAATTCCACACCATTAGCTGCAAGTGTTGCTGAAAAACTGAGAATAATGAAGTTGCTTGAAACTAAAGAAATTACTAAGCCATCAAGTACAAGAATTATTACAGTCAGCAACCAAAAAGGTGGAGTGGGAAAAACTACAACCACAGTTAATATTGCAGCAGCAATGGCTAAACATGGATTGAATGTTCTTGTTATAGATGCTGATCCTCAAGGAAATGCTTCGACAGCTCTAGGTGTGGAGCATCAAGTAGGAACACCTTCGATATATGAAGTTATAGTTGACAATAAGCCAATCGAAGAAGTTATTCAGAAGTGTTCAAGCTTTGAAAATCTGTATGTTTGTCCCTCTACAATAGACTTGTCTGGTGCAGAAATTGAACTAGTTTCAGCTACTAATCGTGAATTTAGATTAAAAAATAGCCTTCAAAACTTTCTACAAAAATATAAAGACTTTGACTTTGTTTTCATTGACTGTCCGCCATCTCTAGGGTTGATGACAGTTAACTCTTTTACGGCAGCAAAAGAAGTTCTCATTCCTATTCAATGCGAGTACTACGCTCTTGAAGGGCTAAGTTTGCTGTTGAATTCAATTGAAATGATTAGAACTAACTTGAATCCAGATTTAAAGTTGTCAACAATTCTATTAACTATGTTTGATAAACGTACAAATTTATCACAAGAAGTTGCTGAAGAAGTTAGAAACTATTTTCCTGATGACACTTTGGAAGTAGAAATACCTAGGTCAGTGAAAATTGCTGAAGCTCCTTCTTATGGTCAGACTGTAATAACCTATAGTGAACAGTCGGTAGGTTCACTAGCATACCAATTAGCCGCTTTCGAAATTGCAGGGAGATAAAAATGTTAGCATTAGGTCGAGGAATTTCATCTCTAATACCACAAGCTCCAAAACAGCCTGAAAACGAAGATAAAAACGTTAGTGAGCCAAATATTGCTAACCCTATGAGCGATCTCCTACAATCCTCAAGCAAGCATGAAAAGGGTGGTTCTAAGCGTGACTTGCTAACACCAAAAACAAGCGGTTTTGAACGTGTTATCGCTAAGCAAAAAAATAATGTTTCACGTGAAACTAAAGCTACCAGTAATTTATTACCTATACCAGGAACTAGTTTCGGTGAAATTTTAATAAGTGAGATTGTTCCAAATCAAAAGCAACCAAGAAAAGTCTTTGAAGATGAATACATTAAGGAACTTTCTGAGTCCATAAAAGAAGTAGGAGTACTACAGCCTATCGTAGTTAGGGCAATTGAAAGCTCTAAAGCTTCAGCGCCAAAGTATGAACTAATAATGGGTGAGAGGCGTTTGCGTGCCTCTAAGCTTGCTGGTAAGGAAAAAATCCCAGCAGTTATACGTAAAACTAGTGATGATGATATTTTACGTGATGCTTTACTTGAAAATTTACATAGGGTTCAGCTAAATCCGATTGAAGAGGCTTCGGCATATAAGCAGTTATTAGAGGACTTTGGCTGCACGCAAGAAGAACTGGCAAACCGCATAGCCAGATCAAGATCACAATTAACTAACACTCTTCGTCTGCTAAAACTGCCAATGTCTGTACAGGAAAAACTTGTTTCAGGTGAGCTCACTAATGGCCATGCAAGAGCTTTACTATCACTCAAAGATGAAAGTAAAATCCAAAGTTTAGCTGAACGTATCATAAAAGAGGGTTTGACTGTTCGAGCTGTTGAAAAAATAGTAGGTTTGGGTGAAGAAGTAAAACAAGAAGTAAAAGAAAAAGCTAAGCCTAATGACCGCAAATTCCATGCACATACTAAAAAACTAAATGATACTTTAGGCTCAAAAGTATCTATAAGTATGGGTAAAAGGAAAGGTAAAATCGTTATAGAATTTAAAGGTGATGAAGAATTAGAAAGATTAATTCAATTAATTACGGAATAGTATCTATAACAAACAAAATATAGTAAAATCTCCATAACTTGTATAAACAATCATTTGGATTAAAACAAAGTAGGTAAAAATGACAAATCTCAGAGATGACTCAAACGAGTCAAAAGAAACGAAAGGAACAATGCTCGACCCATGGATTAATAACTATGCAGAACGAGCTAACAACCTTCGATCCTCTGAGATACGAGCGCTATTTTCAGTAGTTTCACGTCCAGAAGTTGTATCCCTAGCTGGTGGTATGCCTAACCTTAAAGATCTACCTATAGAACGTCTAGCAGAAAGTGCCAAAAAGCTGATTCTAGAAAACGGTGCTGTTGCAATGCAATATGGTCAAGGGCAAGGTTATAAACGTTTACGTGAACAAATTCTAAATGTGATGGCTTATGAAAATATCAAATGCGATCCTGATGATATTGTTGTAGCAACAGGTTCACAACAAATTCTAGACCTTATTACTAGTATTTTTATAAACCCTGGTGATGTAGTTTTAGTTGAATCTCCATCATATGTTGGTGCTTTGGGGGGATTTAGATCTTATCAAGCAGATATCCAACACGTCCTAATGGACCAAGATGGAATAATTCCTGAAGCTTTGGAAGAAAAAATTATAGAGGTAAAAAAGTCAGGAAAAACAATAAAATTCCTATACACAATACCGAACTTCCATAATCCAGCTGGTGTTACTTTATCGGTTAAAAGACGTCCACAAATAGTTGATATATGTAACAAACACCACATATTGATTGTGGAGGACAATCCTTACGGTTTGCTAGGATTCAACAACGAGACTTTCCCAGCTCTACATAGTTATGCTCCAGAAAGCGTAGTTTACCTTGGATCTTTCTCAAAAATATTCGCACCAGGTTTTAGAGTTGGTTGGGCAGTAGCTCCTCACGCTATACGCAACAAGCTCATTTTGGCTGCTGAATCAGCAATTCTTTCTCCTAGCATGGTTGGGCAAATGGGTATATCTGGCTATTTGGAAGAATATGACTGGTACGGACAAATCGAAAAGTTCAGAAGTATGTATAAAGAGCGTAGAGACGCAATGCTACAAGCTTTAGCTGACTATATGCCAAACTGTACATGGACTGTTCCAAAAGGTGGCTTTTACACATGGGTAAAAGTACCAGAAGGTATTAACACTAAAGAAATGCTACCTAGAGCAGTAACTGAACTGGTCGCTTATGTTCCGGGAACAGCGTTTTATGCTGATGGACAAGGTACGTCTTATATGCGATTAGCATACTGTTACCCAACACCAGAGTTCATCAGAGAAGGTGTGAGAAGATTATCAGTAGTACTAAACAGAGAAGTAGAACTAGTCGAATTATTCGGAAGTAAAGAGTAAGGAAGAAAAGTGTCTGAGACTAAGAGTTACGAGCCGAATGAACTGAATATAACTACAAGCAATCCTAAACGTATAATTGTTATTGCTGGTGGTTCAAATCATGAGCGTGATATTTCATTACGAAGTGGTAACCGTGTGGCTAATATATTAAAAACTCTCGGTCACATTGTGAAAATAGTTGATTTAAATGAAGAAACTATAGATGAAATAAATAGTTTTACCCCAGATCTTGTTTGGTCGCTTGTGCATGGCGAACTAGGTGAAGATGGTTCTTTACAAGACTTGCTTGAAACTTTGCAATACCCTTATGTTGGTTCAAATGCTCAGGGATGTCGTATGGCGTCATCTAAACCAATAGCCAAATCTAAAATAATGGAAATAGGATTGACAACACCAGAATTTATTTCTTTACCACAAAGAGCGTTCAAAAACTTTGGAGCTACTAAGGTTTTGAAAGCTATAGCTGGTAAACTTGGTTATCCTTTAGTCATAAAACCGTCAGCTGGAGGAAGTGCATTAGGTGTATCGTTTGCAAATGACGATTTGAGTTTGCGTGAATCAATGATTGAAGCCTTTGTGTACGGTCGCCATGTTCTTATCGAAAAAGCTGTAAAAGGTAAAGAACTAGCTGTGAGTATAGTTGAATTTGACGGAAAGCCTATTGCTTTGCCTATAGTTGAAATTTCAACTCGTGAAGGTGACTATGACTTTGATGCTCGATATATTGCTGAACGTACGGAGTACTTTACGCCAGCTCGTATAACTGATAATCAAGCTGAAAAAGTAAAAGATTTTGCTGTGAAAGTGCATGAAACTTTGGGTTTGAAGGACTTGTCAAGAATTGATGTTATTCTAGATAAAGAGGAAAATATTTGGTTCCTAGACGCAAATGTTACACCAGGAATGACAGATACTTCTCTTCTTCCACAAGCAGCACAAGCTTATTCATCATTTGAAGAAATAATTGAACACATCGCTCAAATAGAGAGATAACTAATACACTAAAAGTCCCTAGTGTTTTGCTAGGGACTTTTGCTTTTAAAACTTATGTTTACAATACTTTTTTGATATAAGTTACAATTAATATTTATATAGTTTGCTCTATGTTTATCTGACTTGAATTACAAATATTAATACGAATATGACATGAAGTGAGGGTATTTTAAAGTTGATATATCTGAATAAAGCACAAGAGTGCAACTAAGCTAGTAGTAGCAATAAGAGCATTTAAACTAAGTATTCTATTCTCCATCCTTGAGCTTTAAATAAAAAAGGGTCAGAAGCTTAAACTCCTAACCCTTTAGATATAATTAGATTATTCACTAATGAAACGATTTATACCGTCTAGAAGTGTCTGTTTTGTTTGTGATCCTACGATGTTAGCTACAGCTTCACCTTCATAGAAAATGTTGAATGTTGGAACTGAAAGAACACCATATTTAACAGCTAAATCACGTGATTCGTCAATATCTACCTTAACAACTTTAGCTTTTCCTTCTAGTTCTTCAGCTAGTTTTTCGACAGTTGGTAGCATTCCACGGCATGGTGGGCACCAAGTTGCCCAGAAATCAACTAGAACTGGAACATCGCTTTTTAGAACTTCAGCTTCAAATGTTTCACTTGTAACTGCAAGTGCTTTACCCATTTCGTACCTCCCAAGATAATGAGTTTACATAAAGACTTATAAGTATAGAACTAATCTCTCAGTAATCTTTGTTTGTTCTATATTTAGAACTGCTCTTATATAAATACAATAAAAACAGCTTTCTATATGTTTAAACAACGTATTGCTAAGTTTATTCCATCTTAGGTAAAACCTATTAAACAGAACAGAAGTCTATTGAAAGTTATTCCCCAATTGAGGACAAATACCTTTCAGTGTCTATTGCTGCTTTACAACCAGAGGCTGCTGCTGTAATAGCTTGCTGATATGTGTGATCAGCTACATCACCACAAGCAAAAACGCCCTCAATATTGGTGAAAGAATTAGGTTCATGGACTTTAATATACTTTTGTTCATCTAAGTCAATTTGCTCAGAAATTAGCTCTGTACGTGGTGTATGGCCAATAGCTACGAACATACCTGCTGCTGGAATTGTTGTCTCTTCACCAGTTATGTTATTGCGTATAAGAGCTGATTCCATAGAGTTATCACCGTTAATACCAATAACTTCACTATCAAAAACAAACTCTATTTTATCGTTATTTAAAGCACGCTTTTTCATTATTTCAGATGCAGGCATTTTATCTAACGATTTACGGTACACAACAGTAACTTTTGTGGCATATTTAGTAAGGAAAGTTGCTTCTTCCATAGCTGAATCTCCACCACCTACAACAATTAACTCTTTATCTTTGAAGAAGAAACCATCACAAGTAGCACAATATGAAACACCTTTACCAGATAAGCGTTCTTCATCAGCTAAACCTAATTTTCTAGGTTCAGATCCTGTAGCAAGAATTACAGTTTTTGCTAGGTAAACTTCATCGTCAGAAGTAATAATTTTCTTTACTTCTCCATCTAATTCAACGCGTGTAGCGTCAGCATATACGACTTCAGTGCCAAAACGTTCAGCTTGTTCTTGCATATTAGTCATCAAATCAGGACCCATTATGCCCTCAGGGAAACCTGGAAAGTTTTCAACCTCATTAGTTGTCATCAATGCGCCACCAGCACTGAAAACACCAGCAATCACAACTGGTTTCAAGTCAGCACGTGCTGTGTATATTGCTGCTGTGTAGCCAGCAGGACCAGAACCGATAATTACGACATCATGTACTTTTTGATTGACTTTTTCTTCTGACATATTTATCCGATTTCTTTTGTAAACAATTTATATGTATATATTTTATTAGAACAAAAGTTTCTATGTAAAAATTCCGCATCACATATAGTCATGTATTCTTTTAGTAATTACAAGATTATAAACGATTTTTAGTCTTTTATATAGTAAAAATTTATGTGTATCTACTCCTGTGAATTTTACATTGTACTAAAGAAGAAACAATAAATATAAATTATTTAAAGGTGAAATTTAAAATTAGTGTCACTATGAGTATTATTACTGAAATTATGGTTTTAACCGCTTATTTTAAAGTGGGAAAATGTGTAAAATGCTATCTAGCTTTGAAATCAATTAAGGCTATTTTATTGAATGGTGTTAATAAATTTCGCTATTAGCAGTATGGGTGCAGTAAGTAGTAAAGTATAGGGAGTTTATATTGAAGAAAAAACTTCGTTTTACCGTAATAATTTTAACTTTTTCAATTGTATTTATTTATGCAGGTTTATCTATCTACTTTGCACATTCAATTGCTAAACCAGATACATTATCTTTGCAGGAAGAAGAAAAGTGGGAAAAAGACCATAGTCTTTGGAATGACTTTGATAAGTTGGAAAAAGTTGATTTCCAAGTAAAAGGGTATCAAAATTACCCATTGAATGCTGTTCTTGTACCAGCCAAAGAAAAATCTGATAAGTATGTGATTGTGTCACATGGCTTTACTTCTAACCGTAATGGCAGTGCGAAATACGTGGATGTTTATCGGAGTCTTGGATTTAATACTATTATTTATGATGTTAGAGGGCATGGAAAAAATACTAAAGTTCCAGTTACGCTGGGAAATGTTGAGTCTGCTGATTTAGCCAAAATAATAGAATATGTTTACAAGCGTTTTGGTTCTGATATTACTTTGGGTTTGCATGGGGAATCTATGGGTAGTTCTATTTCCCTATCTGTTTTGGCTAAAACACAAAAATTGAAGTTTGTGGTAGCTGATTGTGGTTTTACTAACTTATATGATTTGATTAAAGGTGGCTATCAAAACTATCATCTAACTCCTCTCATTCATGGCGTTAATTTTGTCATGAAACATTGGTATAACTATGATATGAAAGATACTAGTGCTATTTCGGCTGTGAAAAATAACCGAGTTCCGATTTATTTTATTCATGGAGAAGAAGATACTTTTATTCCACCTAAAAATAGCAAAGATCTTTTTGATGCGAATCCTAGTTATGATGAACTATATTTAGTTAAAAAAGCAGGTCACGCTAATTCTAGGGAAGTTTTGGGATTAGAAGAGTACACAAATCTAATTCGGGGCTTTTTAGAGAGAATAGATAAATAAACTAATGCAGTTTTGTGTCTAAAATTAGATGATTCATTACTGTTGACTTATCTGTGGTGTAGTTTCGTGTTTAGACTAAAACTTTATAAAAAGTGCTTAAAATTTAATATTTATGTAATTTGCAGTATGAAGTATGTAGCTATAGTACGCGAGTGTACAAAAGGAAATGAGATATTTGTATTTCAAAGGTAATGGTTCTATTTTACACTTATACAGATTTTCTTTATATTTCTGGAACTATGGTGAAGTTACTTTATGTTTTAAACAACATAAAACGAAAGTGATAATAACTTTAAAGTTACGCTCTTTAAATAAAAGTTGGGGAACGCAAATACACGTTCCCCAACTTACTATCAAACTATAAATTCTTCAAAATATTATCTACGCTTTCTTTGGCATCACCGAAAAGCATACTTGTATTTTCTTTGAAGAACAAAGGATTTTGAACCCCTGCATATCCAACTGCCATGGAACGCTTGAAAACAATAACGTGTTTTGATTCCCAAACGTGTAGCACTGGCATACCTGCAATAGGTGAGTTTGGCTCATCTAAGGCTGCAGGGTTTACAGTATCATTAGCACCAATAACTAGAACTACGTCTGTTTCTGGTAAGTCGTCATTTATTTCGTCCATTTCCAAAACAATGTCGTAAGGAACTTTAGCTTCAGCTAATAAAACATTCATGTGACCTGGAAGACGACCAGCAACCGGATGGATAGCAAAACGTACGTTTACTCCCATAGCGCGTAATTTTTCGCATAAATCTGCTACTGGATATTGTGCTTGTGCAACAGCCATGCCGTAACCTGGAGTAATTACTACACTGCGTGAGTTCTTCAAAAGCTGTGCTACATCTTCAGCAAAAATTTCTACATGCTCACCATATTCTTGGTCTGAGCTTCCTGCTACTTCTTGTCCAAAACCACCCAAAATAACTGATATGAATGAACGGTTCATAGCTTTGCACATTATTGCTGAAAGAATTGCGCCAGATGAACCCACTAAAGCACCAGTCACAATTAATAGGTTATTTGACAACATGAAACCTGAAGCTGAGGCTGCCCAACCAGAGTAGGAGTTTAGCATAGATACAACAACTGGCATATCTCCACCGCCAATTGCGGCAACTAAATGGATTCCTAATAGCAAAGATAATACAGTCATTGCTACTAGTAGCCATATTGATGGATGTGCAACGATTACAACCATACCAATAGCGATAACTAGTACTACGATTAGGTTTAGCCAGTTTCTTGCTGGTAGAACTAGAGGGGCCGATTTTATTTTTCCTGATAGTTTTAGGTAGGCAACGATAGAACCAGTCAAAGTTACTGCACCAATGAATATTCCTAAGTAGATTTCTATTATGCTAGCAGTTGTTAGTTCAGCAAAATCAGTTTCTAGAACGTAAGAGTTAAAACCTACGATTACTGCTGTTGCACCCACAAAGGAATGAAGAAGTGCTACAAGTTCAGGCATACCAGTCATTTCGACTTTCTTAGCCTTGTAAATGCCGATTAACGCACCTATTAACATTGCTAGTACTATTAGCAGTAGGGTAACTAAAAATGGTCGTTGACCTGTTAGTTCTAGCGCTTGTGAACTGCTTGATTTTACTTCTGGACGCACATGAGTGAATGAGTTTACGAAAGCTAGTCCTATAGTGGCTATTACCGCAATAAACATACCTGTAATAGCGAAGTAGTTTCCTCGTTTAGCTGTTTCATGTTTTGATAGTCCAGCTAGGGCTAGAATGAAAAGAACGATAGCAATTACGTAGGAAGTATTGCTTAGGCTAAAAATGTTAGCTAATAAGTTAAGTATTTCGTCTGTGTAAATCTGGTCCATTTTTAGTCCTCCTTCCTAAACATTTTGAGCATTCTATCGGTAACTAAGAAACCACCAAAAATATTGATAGATGCTATAACAATTGCTATGAATGAAAGTACTGTTACAAAAATGTTAGTTGAACCTATTTGTAAGATAGCGCCTATTAACACAATACCACTGATAGCATTTGTAACTGACATTAGTGGTGTGTGTAATGCGTGAGTTACGTTTGAAATTACGTAGTAGCCCACAAAAATTGCCAAAGCGAAAATAGTGAGCAGTTTCACCATTTCTAAACCAGCAAATACGCCTATTTGCAATAAAATACCGGAGGCGATTAAAGCTGAGATTAGTTTTGCTATAGAAATTTTCTTAGCTATCTTCTTTTTGTCAGCTTCACTGAGGGCTTTGGTATTAGGTTCTTTTTTAGTTTCAGGTTGTGGCGCAGCTGAAACTTGTACAGGTGGTGGAGGCCAAGTTATATCTTTATCTTTGGTTACAGTTATTGAACGAACGATAACATCTTCAAAGTCGATATTTACTTCTCCGTCTTTATTAGGAGTTAGAAGTTTGAATAAGTTCGCAATGTTATTACCGAACAGTTCAGAAGCCTGAGTTGCTAGGCGAGAAGTGAGGTTGGTTATACCTAGTATAGTAACACCGTTATTTGTAACAACAGTTTCGTCAGCTTTTGAAAGCTCAACGTTACCACCAGTAATAGCTGCCATATCCACTACAACGGAGCCTGGTTTCATTTTTTCCAATGTTTCACGTGAAACAAGGCGTGGAGCTGGACGTCCTGGGATTAGAGCAGTTGTTATTACAATGTCGCTTTGACTGACCTGCTCGTCGTAAATTTTTGCAGCAACTTCTTGTTGGTTTTGGCTCATTTCCTTTGCGTAGCCATCAGTTGAAACTTCAGCGTTTTCAATTAGTGGAATAAAAGTTGCTCCCATTGAATTTACTTGTTCTGCTACTTCTGGACGAACATCACTAGCAAATACTTGGGCACCCATAGAAACAGCTGTGCCAATGGCTGCTAGGCCAGCAATACCAGCACCTATGACATAGACACGAGCAGGAGCCATTTTTCCAGCAGCGGTTACTTGTCCAGAAAGCAAACGACCAAATACGTTAGCTGCCTCAATAATTGCACGATAACCAGCTAAGTTTGCTTGTGATGAAAGAATGTCCATTGACTGCGCACGAGAAATACGTGGCACTGTATCGATTGCTAGAGCAGTAACAGATTTTTCTGATAATTTTTCTAGAAGCTCTGAATTGTTAGAAGGTGCTAGTTTTGAAACAAGATAAGATCCCTCTTTGAGTAACTGTACTTCTTCGTCAGTTGGCTGATTTATCTTTACAACAATATCACTAGCAAAAACATCTTCTTTTGAACCGATAGTTGCTACTTCTTTGTATGTGGAATCAGGATAAGAAGCTTTGTCCCCAGCACCAGTCTCGACAATAATTTCAAAACCAAGTTTTTTAAGTTTCTCAATTGTCTTAGGTGTGGAAGCAACAAGCGTTTCTCCTGACATGCTTTCTTTTGGAATACCAATACGCACTATAACCTCCATTTAATAGTTACCACATATAAGTATAAGGCAAGACAAAGATAGACGCTCAAGAAAATTAGTAAAATATTGGTTTGAATAAAACTTTATTTAGAAAAATAAAACTCTACGATTGTTTTTACAACGTTTCAACACTATAACAAATAAGCAAGCAAATACTACGAAATATTCTAGGAAAGTCACTATTGCGCCACCAGGAATACGAGTTCCAAAGAAATTGTATAGTAAAACGTCGCCAGTTGCTCGAGTTGGTAGTATTTGAGTTATTGTGTTTAATGCTGGTGGAAAACTAATTGCAGGAATAATGTATCCTCCGCTGATAATTAATATAATTGATGTTATTTGAGTAAAAGTTGTTAAATATTTTTTAGGAAATATATCTAGGCATACTGTTGAGAAAAGGAACCAGAAGGTAATAAAAGCAATGGAGTAAACAAATATGGAAAGCAAGTTAGCGTTAGCAAAAACTTTAGGCCACATTATGGCAGTAAATGTCCAGATAAAAAATAAAGTTATAAAAGATAATAAAAGTACTCTGATAAAACTAAAAAATGTTGTGAAAAATATTTTATGTTTTAAAACGGTGTCTTTTGATTCATTGTCTAGTAGTGAAAAGATATGGTGAAAATTTAGAGACAAAATTGTTATAGAAAAAGGTATCGTAAAAATAATAAGTGAAGATAAATTAGATATTGTAATAATTATACCTTCTAATTCATTAGTATTTTCAACGTTATCACTGAAAAGCCAAAGACTTGTAGCAACACCAATCCCTAAAACGAATAAGACAATTACTAAGTCAGAGCGAAAAAAAGATTTTAAATAGCAAGTAAATATTTCAGATAATAGCTTTAGTGAAGATGTAAACGACACCTTAGTATTATGATTTTCTTTAGTCATAGTATATCCTGACTTTTAAAGCTAAAATAATTCAAATTTACTATATTATTAATTATATATTCCTATATGTTTATAATAAAAGTAATGCCACTACTTTACCAAATGCGTTGTTTTCCGAGGTATAAAATGAAAAAATACAATGTGTTGCAACTGTTTATAGCTATAAGTTTATGTTTCAGTTTAACAGCTTGTAGTTATCAAAGTCGCCCAAATGCTGAAGTAAAATCTCTTGAAAGTGCGAGCAAAACGTCTTTCCCTAAAGAGCTAAAAAAATTCTATACTCAAAAAATTAATTGGACGAGTTGTGATGATAAATCTAGTGCTGAGTGTGCAAAAATAATTGCTCCTTTGAATTACGATGACCCAAGTGGGAAAACAATAACTTTGGAAGCTAAGAAAATAAAGGGTAAAAATCCAATCGGCACATTATTTGTAAATCCGGGAGGACCTGGTGGTAGTGGTATAGAGTTTGTCAGTATTTATGCTAATGGTTTAGCTTCTAACTCAGTTTCTGATTCTTATGACATAGTGGGATTCGATCCTCGTGGTGTTGGAAAATCTACACCTGTTAAATGTTTTACTGACAAAGAGATGGATAAATATAGAGAAGAATCGAAACCATCAGTTATTGATAAATCTCATGAAGAAAACGTTAAAGATGTACAAGACTATGCGGCAAAATGTGAAAAAACTTCAGGTGATATATACAAATATATAAATACAATTTCAGTGGCTAAAGATCTTGACATATGGAGACATCTAGTTGGGGATAACTTTTTAAATTACTTTGGTTACTCGTATGGAACATCAGTTGGGGCTACATATATTGATTTATTCCCGAATAATACAGGTCGTATTGTTTTAGATGGTGTTGTAGATACTCAAATAAGTTCAGCTGAACTACAGTATAGCCAAGCAAAAGGCTTTGAGAATGCACTGAACGCTTTTTCTAAAGACTGTATTGAGGGTAAAATCTGTCCTTTTAAGGCTGATACTCCTGAAGAAGTAAGTAAACAAATTATCGAGTTACTGGATAACTTAGGTGATGAAGGTTTAAAGAGTGAAGATGGAAGAAGTGTTAATACTTCGATTGCTCTTCAAGGCATAGTAGCTGGTTTGTATAATTCTGATGCTTACCCTGTTGTTCGTGAGGCATTAGAGGAATTAATTGATTTGAAAAAGGTTGATAAGCTGTTAAGTTTGGCTGATCAGTTATCTGGTAGAGATGAAAAAGGGCATTACGATAACTCTAATGAGGCTTTGCAAACTGTAAATAATTTGGACTATAGTTTAGAAAACTTGACTGATGAAGAGTATAAGGAATTTGATGCAAAAATAATGAAAGATGCTCCAAATATTGGTAAATTTTTTGTTGCTCAGGCTGAATTGATTAGATATTGGCCAGTAAAAGTTCCTAGAGTCCAGGGTGTAAAAGCTGAACCTAAGCATAAGATTCTGATTGTTGGTACAGAGGGGGACCCTGCAACTCCTTACGAAATGGCTGTAAATGTTGCGAAGGATATTAACAATTCGTACTTGTTAACTTGGAAGAATTTCACGCATGGTGCTTATGGGGCTGGGTCTAGTTGTATACAGAGCACTGTAGATAAATATTTGTTAACTGGTAAACTACCTAAAAAGTCAGGGCTTGTGTGTGAGAAGTAAGCAATTTTCTTGAATCTAAGCCAAACTTAGTTTATGTCAAAAAGTTGGGGAGCATTCGGGTACACAATTATCCCAAATGCTCCCCAACTTTATTAAAACGCCCTGCCCATCAGCTAAAGCAATAGTTCATCAGCTAAGCTACAGCCCATCAGCGTTATAACACGGTAGTATTACGGGGCACTAGCCTTACACTAAAACTGTAGCAATCCAAAACTACAGTGTAGTACTTAAACTTTGACCAATCTAAAGTTACAAAAGTAATAAAACTATAGGTGTTGGACTGCACCTAATATTTCAAAGGTAGCAAACTTGAAACTGTGCTTTACAGCTCAATAATTTTCGTAGCAATTTTACGAGCAAATTCATTATCGTGTTCAATGAAAATCATTGTGGGGTCTGCTAAAAGTATTATTTCTTCGAACTGTATTCTGGATTCTAGAAATTGTATAAACGTAGTTTATTGGTTTGTTTAATAGTAAAAACCATTTTTTGTGAATAATATTGCTAATAGAATTTTGGCTCGCTCACCTTTAGATAGTGTTTTAAATGGCTGAAATAGAAGGTTTTCATTTAGTTCTAATAGGCTTGTTTCTTTGAAAAATTTCCATTCTTGTGTAGAAGGGCTGTGTATATTGAATAACTCAATTGCATTTTTATCCTTGTTATTTATTGGTATTACGAATGGAAACTTTTCACATTCAACACTTTTGCTGATAGTTCCTTCGTAATCTACTTCTCCTAAAAGTAACTTGAAAATAGTACTTTTTCCTACTCTATTTCGTCCAATTATTGCTGTTTTCCAATTCGTGTCTAAGGAAAAAGTTACATTTTCAAAAAGTGGTTTAACTGATGAATAATAAAGATTATTTATTTTGATTAACGACATAATGCTCCCATCAAGTTTTATTAAATAGGGAATCTGGTTAAGGATTTGATATGAAGCGTTAAAAATAATTTGTGATTAACAATTTAAACTTCAAATAAGTAAAGTAAGTAAGAAATAAACAGTTGATTCTTTATATAAAGGTTTGAGATAAATTGTATGAATGAATTAACTATTCATTATTACAAGTATATTTTCATAGCTGATAGTCTAGCAAATACTTTACTTTGTTGCTAATTTTTATGAGATTAAAGTTATAGCGTTTCTTTTGGTCATAGTATATAGTTGGTTTACTTAACACAAGTAATGGGTATGGTAATTAGTATGAAGAGTTATCAGAATAAGGCTGAGCTAAAGAGTGAAATAGAAAAAGCTTACGCAAAATATATACTTGAATTCGAGGTTGTACCAGAGCATTTGAAAGATAGTTCTTGTGAAGGTATAGATAGAACACCTGCTGAAAATTTAGCTTATCAGGTTGGATGGACAACTTTGCTTTTGAAATGGGAAAATGACGAAAAGGCGGGTTTAGAAGTTAAAACTCCTTCTGCAGATTTTAAATGGAACCAGCTGGGAGAACTATATAAATGGTTTAATGAAACTTACGCACATTTGTCTTTGAAAGAGTTGAAAAAAATTCTTGATCACAATGTCGCTGAGATTTGTGTAATGGTTGATAACATGAGCGAAACTGAACTTTTTGAACCTCATCAGAGGAAGTGGGCAGATGAAGCTACAAAGACAGCTGTTTGGGAAGTTTGGAAATTTATTCGAGTAAATACTATAGCTCCTTTTACTACTTTTAGGACAAAAATCAGGAAATGGAAGAAGAATATGCTTTAAGCTGTGTTGTAGTGTGTGCTGATTTATTCGAGTTTTTAAACTTTATGTTCTATTTCTTTGTTATTTGTATAAGAAGATTGCTTGTAATGATGGAATAAAGTTGTCTGGTTAGTGTGTAGAAAATTGTTAAGTTCCGTTAAAGTAATGCAGATATGAGAAAATGTTTTGTTAGATACCCACAGATAATGTGGAGTGTTAAAGGTTGCTAAAAAGGAGGAGGTATATATTTTCTTATCTTATGAGGGATAAAGATAGGTTGTGAATAAGCCTATCTATAAAGTAGCTTTATACTAGGGTAGATAGTGGATAACATTTTATTCGTTAGGATTTAGTTAAAACTACAAAACCTTACAGAATGAAAATCTTTCTGAGAAAATCGAAATTATTATAACTGTCGTTGTTTTACCATCGTAGGTTTGGATTGAAATATTTTAGGAAATAGACGTAAAAACAGTCCAACTTACAGTTTGTGTTAATGAGATTTACAAGTGGAGCCACTTAAGGGACTCGAACCCTCGACCTATTCATTACGAGTGAATTGCTCTACCAGCTGAGCTAAAGTGGCATTTTCAACAAGTAAATTCTACCTTGTTTTTTAGCTTATTCAAAGTTGCCTAATTATATAAGCATTTTCTGTTTTATTTTACGCATTACCTAAGTGCTACAGTGCTTTTATTAATAGCTTATTAGATAAATATTTATCACGAATTTAGAAATATACTATAAAGTTTTTTTATACACAAACTACGCCATTGTAATTTTTTCAAATTTCCGTATTTTTAATTGTAATTTTATCTATGAATGTGAATAACTTGTGCATAACTGTGGAAAACATACCTATTTATCCACAAATATCCTAAAGTTATCCACAGGTTACTAGTTAAAACTTCCTAGCAAAAGACATTATTTAGATATAATATATAGTTGATATATGTTGTGACACACGTACTTTGTCTTTAACATAGCACTACATTTAGGTTTATTATGGTTGATTTTGTTGACAGTTCTTTTGACAGATTACCTCCTCAGGATTTGGCGGCTGAGGAGTCGGTTTTGGGTGCGATGTTGTTGTCTAAGGACGCTATTGCTGATGTTGTTGAGAGAGTTCGGGGTGGGGATTTTTATAAGCCTGCTCATGAGGTAATTTTTGAGGTCATTTTAGGACTTTATGCTAAAGGTGAGCCTGCTGATGCTATTACTGTTGTGGCTGAGCTTACTCGTGCTGGTAAGTTGGAACAGATTGGTGGTGCTCAGTATATACACACTTTGATTGCTGGTGTTCCAACTGCTACGAATGCTGAGTATTATGCTCGAATCGTAAAAGAGCAATCTGTTTTACGTAAGCTTGTACAAGCTGGTACTAGGATTACTCAGCTTGGCTACTCGTGTGATGGTAGTGAGGTTGACGCTATTGTTAACGAGGCTCAGACTGAGATTCTGTCTGTTACTAATGACAAATCTGGCGAAGACTATGTAAAGATTGGAGCTATCTTAGAGTCTACTATTGATGAGATTGAAAAAAATGGTAGTAAGACAGATTCTATTTTGGGTGTGCCTACTGGTTTTAATGATTTAGATGCTTTGCTTGGTGGTTTACAAGCTGGTCAAATGATTATTGTTGCTGCTCGTCCTGCTATGGGTAAATCGACTTTGGCTTTGGATTTTTGTCGTTATGCATCTATTCGTCAAAATATGGCTTCTGTGATTTTTTCTCTTGAAATGTCTCGTCAAGAAATAACGATGAGAATGCTAGCTGCTGAATCTCGAGTGTTCTTATCCTCCCTTAGAAAAGGGTCTTTGAAAGAAGGAGATTGGACTAGGATTGCTGAAGTGATGTCTAGGGTTAGTGACGCTCCTTTATTTATTGATGATTCTCCTAATATGTCTATGAATGAGATTAGGGCTAAGTGTAGAAGATTGAAACAACAAGAGAATTTACAGTTGATTGTTGTTGACTACTTACAGCTTATGACTTCTGGTAAACGTGTGGAATCTCGTCAGCAAGAGGTTTCAGAGTTTTCACGTTCTTTGAAATTGTTGGCTAAGCAGTTAGAGATTCCTATTGTTGCTGTTGCTCAGCTTAACCGTGGACCTGAACAGCGTACTGATAAGAAACCTATGATGGCTGATTTGCGTGAATCTGGTTCTTTGGAGCAGGACGCTGACGTGATTATGCTGTTACATCGTCCTGAAGTTTTTGACGAGACAGCTCGTCCAGGTGAGGCTGATATTATTGTTGCTAAACATCGTAACGGTGAGACTAGGACGATTCCTGTAGCATTTCAAGGACACTTTGCAAGATTTGCAAACATGGCAAAAGAAGAAGCGTAATTGTAACCGATTAATCGTATTGTTGAGTCGTTTTAGTTAAATAAAACTCAAAGTCATAAAAAGCTAGGACTAGCAAAACCACAAGTAAAAGTAGTGTATTTAAATTGCTATATACCTAGCTTGAAGAACTTTCTAAAACCTAAGCTATCTTTATCACGTATAAATAAATTAGAGTAAATAGAATAGTTAAAGTTCACTAGATAAGCGAAAAATGTTACGAATATAGCGAAAACAAAAACATGGAATCCAAAAATTTCCCAAGCTAAAATACTTGCACCTAAAAAAGTATTAGTGGCTGCAGCAAAAACAGCTACAAAACCTAAAGCAGCACATAAAACTGGTGATATCCCTACGATTGAGCCTATCCAGAACCCGAAACATACTCCTATTGAAAACAAAGGAGTCACTTCCCCACCAAAGAAGCCGGCAGCTAAACAAAGAACAGTAAATAACAACTTTAAACACCAGTCAAACCAATAAATATGTGGATTAGAACTAAAAAATACATCGTTTATGAAATTTATTCCCAGTCCCGTATAGCGGCCTTGAAAAGTAAAAAGTAAGAGTGGAGCTAAAAAGATGGAAGAAATAAAAATCCTAAATAACGAATTAGGTAGTATTATTTCTACAAAACGTCTCAGATTTTTGAGTAAAGCACTAAATAAAAAACCAATTAATCCAAATAAAACTCCAAGGAAAACTAATTTGAGAATTACAGAAGTCGAAAAAATAGGCAAAGCAACTCCAGAAAAATCTACCTCAAATTTTTTTAAACCCACTAAAGTTGAAATTCCAAAAGAAACAAAAGAAGATAAAAAAGTTGGAATAATAGCAAATAAAAACAAATCATTAACAATTAATAACTCGAAAGCAAAAACTATAGCGGCAAAAGGCACATGAAAAAGTCCAGCAAACCCAGCTGCAAACCCACAAACTAGCAACGTTTTACGTATACGATCAAATTCTTTGAAAGTATACAGTGCTTTTATACGTTTAGTGAAAGCATCAGAAATAGTGGCTCCAATTTGCATTGCAACACCTTCGCGTCCAACACTCGCACCGACAACATGACTAGTCCAAGTACCAATCATAATGAAAGGCATATAGCGAAATGGAATATGCTCTATTTTAGTACCGAGACAACATATTCTAAATACGTCACTCAAAACATTTCTGGGCATAAAGCGGTTTCTCACCCAAATTAGCAAAGAGGCAACTATAGGCATGGACGCCAAGAAATAAAATAAGTGCTCAGAACGTAAATATGTAATTTCTAATAAAACATACCCACATAAAGCTGTAAACAATCCAGTCAAAATTCCAAGAAGCCCAGCAACAAGACAAACTACTAGATACGTAACAAAGTCATTGTACTTATAACTGAAATGACCGTCATTGTTCATTTGTGGACTCTTTTCTGTTACATAAAACTAAAGTAAATCTTTCTTTTGACAATATTGCAATGCAATCCATCCCAACGGTATACGTATCCAAAAAGAAATTACTCTATATAAAAGCACTGTTGAAACTGCAATACCAGTTGAAATACCGATTATTCGTAATGCACCAGATAAAGCTAATTCTACCCCTCCTATTCCTCCAGGAGAAGGTAATGAAGAACCGACTTGATTGGCAGTTACAAAAGCTATAAAAATTGAAGCATAAGAATAGTTACTAGTAAAAGCGCATAAAACAAAATAAAAGGAAGTGGCATAGCCTAGAGTCACAATAAGACTTCCCAAAACACCAAATAGTAAACGTTTAGGGTCTTTAAGAACCCAAGTAAATAGAGGTTTTACTTGTGCATAGTAGCTAGAAAGCTTAGTTTTGAACCAATTATAGAAAGGTGGATAAGCAAAAATAGATAAAACCACTAATACAAAAAATCCGACACCAATAGCTATTGCTCCCCAAGGTAGAGAAAACTCAGGATAAGAGCTTGAAACTATACAAGCAATAAGGATTAAAGAAACAAGGGTGAATAATGGTATGGTTTGAGACAAGATAACAATAGCAACACTTAGAGCCATACTTATTTTATGTTTATGTAAAAACCTTACATTTAAAGCCATAATTCCAAGGCCAGCTGGTGCTATCAGAGAAATAACACCCCCAGCAATATGCATGACTATAGTATCCCATAGCTTTATTTTTTTAGGAGTAAACGCCAATAAAGCTAAAGAAGCTCCGTAGTACGGAATTAGTGAAAATAAGAAAGCAATCCCTAACATAGAATAGTCAGCTTTTTTAGCAGCGTTTAAAACATTTTCGTAGTCAAAACCTAAGATTACAGTGAAAATAGTTACTACAAATAATGTAACCATTATTAATATTTTAATTTTTTTTCTATCAACTGACGATAAGTTTAACTCTGGGACGGTATTCGTAGGATTTTCTAAAGAATTATAGTTTTCTTCAAAGAAAAATTTATCTGAAATTTCTATATTAGAGTCTGAAGCATGTTCAGTTTTTGGGTACGATAAAGCATTTTTATGACAATTATCATCGGATTTCTCGTTTTTTTTAAAAATACTGAACATAAATATACATTATAGAACTTTGTAAAAACAATTTCATTCACTATTAGCTAATGCACTCTAATAAGTTATTTATTAGCTATTATTGCTCTGAAATATTGTACTTTTTACTAGCTTCATTCATTTGTTTTCTACATATAATAAACGATAAGCAGTTCAAAACCATAGCTATAACAATTGAAAATGTTGGTACCCACCAATTTCCTGAAAGTGAATATAAAGCTCCCATAAGAATTGGACCTATAGCTGCAATAATATAACCTACGCCTTGAGTAAAGGCAGATATTGAAGAAATGATTGTTTTATCTGGATGAGAAGCTATCAAAGTTAATCCAACAGGGTAAGTTACACCCTGACATATACCAGCTATTACACTGGCAATAATTGCTAATGTGCCACCTATTGGGAAACATAGAGCGGTTATTATGTATATTCCGTAGAAAACAGTAGATGCGAGTTTATAGTTTTTAGCGTTGAATAAAAATGGAGCAAGCAAAGATCCGAATATAGCGATAGTGTTGAAAGTCGTGAATAATATACTGTTAGTTTTTACACTAAAACCTGTGCTTTCGAATATAGTAGGTAGCCAAGTCATAAAATTATAGTAAATTAAACTTTGAATACCCATAAATAACGCTATTGTCCAAGCCAAAGGCATTACTAGAAGTTCACGCATAGGTATATATTTAACTTCAGCCATTTTCTCTTCATTGCCATCTGGCACATAAAAATCTTCATTTGAATTTTTAGATTTCTTTTTCTTCCTGAGGCTAGGAAGTTTTATGACTCCAGCATGAGAAATTAGCCAGAAAAATATTGTCAAAACTGATGGAATTGACCATAGAGATAAAGCTAAATTCCAAGAAAAGCCATAAGAAACCAGAAAAGGAACTGACATAGCCCCTATACCTGAGCCGATGTTGACTATAAATGTGAAAATCCCCATTGCCCAAGCAATTTTATGTGGATAGTGTGCACGCAATGTTACAGCAAAAAGTACATTTGCTATAGAAGTTCCAATACCAATACATAAACTAGAAAAAATCAGAACTGAAGAATAAGGTAAAGCTCTTATCAAAGTACCTATAGTTATTAGAACAAGAGCTAGAGTCATAGATGCAGTAATACCTAGGCGTTTTTGGATACTAGGTGTAACAAAAGCAAATACCCCAAAGCATATCAAAGGTATAGTTGTCGTAGCACCAGCAAGCTCGTTAGATAGATTTAATTGGTGCTGTACGGTAGGTAAGACCGGTGGTAAGGTTGCAATAATTGATCTAAGAATTATAGCTAACCAAAATAAAGCTACTAAAAACAACAATTTTTGCGCACGAGTGCTTTTCATTTTCCCCTACCTATTTTTATATATAACCCTTTTACAGTCTATACCATATAAGGTAAATACAAGTAGAAATAATGCTAGATTTTGGTATATAGAAAAGTAATATTTAACACAAAATTGCTACTATTAAACAAGATTTATTTCTTACGTATTACAGAGAGTTTTTGTTTTACTATATTTATGCATGAATCGATTTCAGGTATTTTCACAATAGTTAGACCTGCTATGTAAATAACAAGCATTATAGTTCCAATGAATGATAACTCTATGAAAGCAAGTGAAAAACGGTTCAAAGTTCCTTGTAATAATACAGGCGATGTAAATATCAAATTAGAGATAGTTAAACCAACAAAAGCTGAAAATAGCATTACTAAGTATTCTTTCAAATAGTTAGTAAGCAAGTATCTGTATGAAATTATAGGGAAAGTATGTTTTAAATACAGCGATTGTACAAAAGTTACTGTAACGAAAGCTATACAACTTACAGCACAAAAACCAGCTACCCAATATTTAGGTGTAAAAATATAAGGTATTAGTATAGCTCCCAAGGATAGTATACAAGCACGCGGAATCTCAAAGAAGAAAGCATTTTTAGTTTTCTCGTAAGCGAAAAGAACACGAGTATTTATAGTTATAAATGCTTGGAATGGTATACAAATACACATTATTGCTAGTACTTGAGCGATAGCAACTATCTCGTATGTTGGTCGAGAGGGTCCAACTAAAGTTGCTAAAGGTACAGCTAATACCATCATAGTTAGGGAAGCAAATATTGATATGCTACTCAAAACTGTGCTGGTAAACATGTAGTCTTTGCTCATTTGTTCGTTTTCACCACTAGCAGCTTGGTTTGATAGTTTTGTAAACAGTGCTGTGATAATTGAAGTAGTTACTAAAGATTGAGGAATTATGTAAATCAAATAAGCAAAGCTATAAACAGTTATTGATGGTATGAACTGTGAAGCTCTTTCACCGTATGCTTGCGCTGATGAAGCAATATTACTTATGAGCAGTAGTTCTACTTGGGATAAAGCAACAACTCCAAAAGCCCATAGAGCCATTTTAGAAGTATGCTTCATTCCGTAACCACGTACTCCCCAAACTAAACGCAGTTTAAATCCTGTACGTTTTATTATAGGTATCAATATTAGAGCTTGTGCTATTACGCCCAGAGTACCAGTTCCAGCAATCAGCATTATTTTTTCGAAAGTCCAGAATGAAAGTTGCTGAGTTGTATTTGGGCTGGCAAAACCGAAGAAATATATGAATACACCAAGTCCTGCTATTGAAATAATATTATTCAGAACAGGTGCCCACATATAAGGACCAAAAGAGTATTTAGCGTTTAAAACTTGTCCGTACAAAACATATAAACCATAGAAAAATATTTGTGGTAAGCACCAGAAAGCAAATGCCACAGCTAATGCTTTCCAACCAGCTGGCATGTTATAAGCAAATATTGAAACGAGCAATGCGCTACCAGCGGTGGCTAAAACTGTTATGGTGAGTAAAATTGTTGCTGCTGTTGTGAGCAATCTGTTTACAAATTCATCGCCATTTTTCTTCCTAAAAGCACGAACAATCTGAGGCACTAGAATTGCGTTTAACACACCGCCGGCTAAAAGATTAAAGATTGTGTTAGGTAAAGTATTGGCTACGTTAAAAGCATCATGAGCTCCAAAAGCACCTAAGGTCGCTAATAGCAAAGCGGAACGGACCAAACCTAAAATTCGCGAAACAAATGTTCCAGCAAACATTACCAGAGATGATTTTGCTAGTGAGTTATTTGATGGTTCAGCTACAGGGTTTTGTGGCTTAGCTGAGTTATTTAGGGGCTCAGCATTTTGCCCTTGATTTCGCGAAGTCTTATTAGGCTGTTTTTCTTCAGCTTTATCTGAAAGTACTTTTGTGCTGTTGAGGTCAGTTTTGCTTAGTTTTTCGACAAGTGAACTAGGTGTTGTGTAGTTTTGATTTACAGCATAATTTATATCAGCGTTTTCGCAACTTGTGTTTCTTGAGATGTTGGCGTTTATGTGTTCGTTGTGTTGCTCAGCATTTATGCATTTTTCACATTTATACTCTTTGAAGTCTCCAAAATTATTAGCTACAGAATTATCTACTAAGTTATATTTACTTGATAGACTTTGATTTCCTTTATTTTCAGGACTTTCATCGCAGTTTTCGTGGGTATCATTTAAGGTATCAAAATAGGTATCATTTTTTTCAACACTAGAACTATTTTTTAAACTAGATTCTGTGTTGTTTACTAAGTTGTATTGATTATTTTCAGAGGATACACTGTCTTGACTAATGCCTTTATTAGACGAGTTATCTGATGTCAATTTTCTACCTCCACGAAAAACTTTAGACTAGTAATTCAAAAAATCAACTTTATTTTTCTTATGAATTACCGATAATCTTTTTACATGATACCTTTTTTATAGCCTATTTCCATTATATTTTTGGAGTTTGATGTGAAAATTAGTACAAGTAGTTGTGTGATTTAAATGTCAGATTTTTCAGCTGTACTTAGGTTTGAAGTATCTTCATTCATACGTTTCTTATTACGATATATGTTTCTGAAAAGACCTGCTCCGAATAGTAATCCCAGTAATATAGCTGTGACTATTGTTCCTGTATCTTCCCAATTGGCTTTTACATTTATTGTTACTGTTGGAGAAATAATAATGTCTTGGTAATAACTATTTGTGAGGATAAAGTTAACATTTACTTGTCCATTAGCTATTGCTTTTACTGGTATTTCGGTAACAGTAGTACCAAAAGCAGGGACTTGAATATTTTTCTTACCCCCAGATTGTAATAAAGTATGGGAGCTGGAAATAGTCATATCTGCTTTGATTGGGTAGGACAGAGTATTTGTAATCGTGACTGGGATATGAGTTTTAGAGTTAATTAGATTTATATGTTTTGAAGGGATAATTTTTATTTTGTTAGTAATTTGTTCTGCTTTATTGTTTAAATTTCTAACATACTGATCTCTATATATTGGGTTTTCCCAGTTTTTAAAAACATTAAGGGCTAGGTTGTTGAATTTTTTATCTAAATTATTGTTTTCTTTTATAATAGATTTGAGTTTTTCAATAGTTTTTTTACCTGTGCTAAGTTCATTTACAGCAAGAGTTAAAAATTTTAGGTTTTCAGGTTGCTCAGTATTTACAGTATAAATATTTTGTTTATTAGCATTTATAAATTCGCTGTATTTAAGGTTTTGTACCCAACTTGTAAGAGATAAATCTTCGAGTGTTTTTATAGCATGAGCTTGTGCTTGGAAATTATTTGGTAGTTTTATTAGAAATTGTCTTGAATCGTTAGGTCTTTGCCTCGTAATTATTGCAGTATGTGCAAGCAGTAGTTGTCGTAAGTTTAACTGTGATATTGATGAATCACTGAACAAATCAGACATTTCTTGGTCAACTATGCTTAGAGATTTATCGCCAAATGATGTTATTCCACTAGGGCTATAGGACAAATTTGTTTTTGTTTTTACCGACTTTTCACTCACGATTAGGTTGCTTATACCTTCAGGTGTGGACTGATTTTCAGTTATATTGTTGCTGTCAGCAAATAAAATGTCGCTGTGTATTTTTGCTGTTGGGAAAAGGTGTGAAAGATTTTTCTTGCTTTCATTTAAGCTTTCTATTTCAAATGGATTATTTCTAAGCTGAGACATTTGTAATAGATTTGCGTTAGCGTATGGTAAGGCTATTATTTCAGGTTTATCAAGACTGTTAAAACTTTGTAGTAAGTTTTTTTGGAAAGTATTTAAGCTATCTGTTTTTTTATAAGTATGTTGCGTCTCAGTTGCTTTTTGTTTTTCTTCATTAGTTTTAGCACTCATTTTTGTAAAGTTGGACGAAGTGTTGTCAAAAAGTGCAGGATCAACAGCTAAAGTAACTGAAGGTATGCTCGATAACTTCATTAGGTTAAGTAAACGTTCTCTGCCCTTTTCTGTGGAAGGCGGTGTTACTTCTGTTTGTTGTGATTTAAGTAGTTCTTCGTCAGTTGATGTGACAGGTGCTAAGACTGATAATTTAGTTTTTTCAACTTTTGCTTTACTGTCCCAGATTAGAAATGTTGAGTCAAAAACGCTTGGAAAGTAATTATCATTATTTGTTGAAGCATGATTTTTGCTATTTTTTGGAGTCTCTGGTACCTGGTTTTGGTTTTCAGGAACTAGTTCTAAAGTAATTTTTCTAGGACCCCATTCGCTGGGATTGTTTAAAGGTAAGAGTTCTCTATCTATAACTAAAGATTTATTGTTCACGCCTGGTGTTATCTCAGTGATTTGCTTAGATTCAACTAATTCATACTCAGTGTAAGTTTTAGTTTTTAGTTGCTTTTTTAAATTTAGTCTACTAATAGGGGTTTTTTTCTCTACATATACGTTTAAATTTGCGTTCGTATAGGTATTATTTGTGTTGTTAGTCACTCTTAATGTAAATGATATTTTTTTGTCATCGTAAATCGTTTTAGGCGACATATCAACAATAGATAAGTCTAGTTTTTTTGTATCTTTATTGGCGTCTTTAGGGGTAGTTATTTTTACAGCATTTAGTGTATTCACGGTTGCATTTGCTGTGAGTACATTTAAAGATGTGACCATAAGGATTACTGTTAGTAAACAAGACATAAAAATTATAGATAAATGCTTTATAAAGTTTATGTCATTGTGTCTATGCATCTTCATCCTTGCAATTATGTCAAACAGCTCATTAAATTATTCTCTTGTAGTAAATTCTAGTTTATTAATAAGTCAATTGCCATATTCACTATGCGTCGCTCATTTGGGTAGGCTAGTTGTGATGAAACTTTTTCTAGTTCCACCCAAGCAACATCTTCTGCTTCATGATCAGGATCATTTTCTATGGTTAACTCACCGCTTAAAGCTTCAAGTAAAAAATGATGTACGACTTTATGTACACGCTTTTTAGTACCAACGAACCAGTATGAAATTGTTGACAAATGCTTTAAAGGTCTGCCATATATTCCAGTTTCTTCAAATATTTCTCGAACAGCGGCTTCTGGAGCAGTTTCTTTTCCTTCTAAATGTCCCTTTGGCAGGCACCACTCTAGTTTCCCGGCACGATTGCGCCTAGAAATTACTGCTACGTATCCTTTGCCATCTTCGACTTTAAGAATAATTCCGCCTGCTGAAGTCTCGTGTACTATAGGCAGATGTGAGTTTTTAGTACGCAAAGTTTTTATAGGTAGCTTAGGATCAAGATTGTTGTGCTTTAAGGACATATTAATTACTTTAACTGATAATGAAAAAAAAGATAGTCATAATAATGATGAAATTCAATTTTTAAGTTAAAATTTTTCTTTCAGCGTTAAAGTTTACTTTGCTTATAGTATTTTACTTTAATGGGCTAATATATTTGTGTATCAACTTTTTATATATTTAAGGAAAAAATGCAGGATAATACAGCTCTATATGCTAATGCATTAAAAGTTTTGTCAGATTTACCAGAATCAATAATGGACTTAGCTACAAAATTTGCCGAAGAAGGTTTTGACTTAGCTTTAGTTGGAGGTCCTGTTAGAGATGCCTTTTTAGGATTGTCTCCCCACGATTTTGATTTTACAACTTCTGCTCTTCCTGATGATACTGAACGTATTTTACGCACTTGGGGTACCACTTGGGCTATAGGTAAAGAATTTGGGACAATCGGTGCAAAACATGGTGATGTGGTTGTAGAAGTGACTACTTATCGTGATGAAAAATATGACATTGAAAGCAGGAAACCCTTAGTAGCTTTTGGGGATAACCTTGAAGGTGATTTGTCTCGTCGAGATTTCACAGTTAATTCTATGGCTATGCGTTTACCTGCAATGGTACTTGTTGATCCTTACAATGGTCTAGATGACTTAGCTAACGGAATTTTGCGAACACCAGTTGGTGCTAAACAGTCTTTTGATGATGATCCTTTGAGGATAATGAGGGCTGCTCGTTTTTCTGCGCAATTGGGTTTTGAAGTTGCTACAGATGTTTATGAAGCAATGTCTGAAATGAAGGACCGTCTTGAAATAGTTTCAGCTGAAAGAGTTCAAGCAGAGTTAGTTAAACTAATTTGTTCTTCACATCCTCGCAAGGGCTTAGAACTACTTGTTGATACAGGCGTGTGCGATATTGTTTTACCAGAATTTAGTGCTTTGAGAGAAACTGTTGATGAGCATAATAGACATAAGGATGTTTACGAGCACACTTTGACGGTTTTAGACAAAGCCATTGCTTTAGAAACTGATGATCAAGGTCCAGTTCCAAAACCTGATTTTAAGTTACGTTTTTCAGCAATAATGCATGATGTTGGTAAACCAGCTACTCGTAAATTTGAAGAAGATGGAACGGTTTCATTCCACCACCATGAATTAGTGGGTGCAAAAATGACTTATAAGCGTATGCGTGCTTTGAAGTTTGATAAGCAAACAATAAAAGATGTTACCCATTTAGTTGCTCTACATTTGCGTTTTCATGGTTATAGTGAGGGAGCTTGGACGGATTCAGCTGTACGTCGGTATATTGCTGATGCCGGTCCTATGTTAGAGCGTTTAAATCGTTTAACTCGTTCAGACTGTACTACTCGGAATAAGCGTAAAATTCAGATATTGTCAGCAGCTTATGATGATTTAGAAAACAGAATTCAAAGGTTACGCGAAGAGGAAGAACTTGCTGCTATCAGACCAGAGCTTGACGGTGAAGAAATAATGCAGTTGTTGCAGTTATCACCTGGACCTCAGGTTGGAAAAGCGTATAAGTTTTTGCTTAATTTACGTCTAGATGAAGGTATGCTAGGTAAAGAAGCTGTTACTGAGCGTTTGTTACAGTGGTGGGAAGAAAATAAATAATCTGAGATTTAGATAAAACATTTTATTTATTTACTTGTGTTACTTGTTTTGAGTCTAGTTTTTCTTTCCTTGATTTCGGTAAAACTTTTTAATCATGTGTTTAATGTAGCTATTTTTGTTACTTTCATACTGTTTGCGTATAGATTTGAAATTTACTTCGGTTTGTTAAGTTTTGTGTCATTGTGATAAGTCTTTATGAAATACTTTATTTTACCTAATGCTGATTGGTATTGAGTATTTTTGTTGAAATATAAGTGTTTTGATAGCTTTTTATAGTATGATTTTACTCTATTTTTATCCTCTTTTCTCATTAATATTAATTGAATAATTACTCATTTACAGCAGTAATGCTTATACTTAATGTTTAGTAAGTTATTCGATAATGAAATGTTATTTCATGAATTGGGGTAAGAATGTCTCCTAAACCTTCAAGGTCGTCTAAGAGAAAGACTAAGGTTGCAAAGGCTAAGCGTCCTTTGGGGAAAAGAATACTTAGAGGAGTTCTTTTAACTGGGGCTTTGAGTGTATTAGCTGGTTTATTAGTATTTGTTTTAACTTATTTGCTAATACCGATTCCTAAGCCTTCTGAATTAGCTTTGGCTCAGACAACAAAAGTTTACTACTCTGATGGCAAAACTTTGATGGGTGAATTTTCTAAGGTTAACAGAACTATTATAGACACTAAAACTATTCCTAAATATGTGGGAGATGCTGTAATTGCGTCTGAGGATCGTAACTTTTATAGCAATAATGGCATAGACATTAAAGGTATAATTCGTGCGGCTGTTAACAATGTAACTGGTGGTGCAAGACAAGGTGCCTCCACTCTTACACAGCAGTATGTTGAAAATTATTATTCAGGTAGCCGCGGCGGATATATCGGAAAAATTCGTGAATCTGTATTAGCTTTGAAAATAAATAGTCGTGTGTCAAAACAAGAAATTTTGGATTCTTACCTAAATACAATCTACTTTGGGCGTGGAGCATACGGTATTGAAGCAGCAGCAAAAGCATATTTCAATGTGAGTGCTTCTGAGCTCACACTTTCTCAGGCTGCTTTGCTAGCTGGTCTCATTCCTGCTCCATCTGCTTGGGATCCTGCTATAGATGCTAATATGGCTAAAGCTCGTTGGAACCGTGTAATTAAATACATGAGTGAAGACGGAATGATTGCTGCCAAAGAAAAGAAAGACTTAAAATTCCCTGAAACAATCGAACCTACTGTTGTAAATAAATATTCAGGTTCCACAGGTTATTTACTAGAACATGTTCGTAGAGAACTAGAAAACCGTGGAAAATTATCTGGTGATGATCTGGATACTAACGGTTATAAAATCGTTACTACAATTGATAAAGATAAGCAAGATGCTGCTGTTGATGCTGTGGCTAAGCTACCATCTGGTCATGCTGAAAACATGCGTACAGCGCTTGTTAGTATTGATAGTAAAACTGGTGCTATAAAAGCTGAATATGGTGGCGAAGATTATTTGAAGATTCAGCGTAATGCTGTTATTGATGATTATGTTTTGCCAGGTTCGACCTTTAAAGCTTTTGCATTGATTGCAGGTTTGCAAAATGGTGAAAGTTTAAACTCTTATTTTCCTGGAAATTCACCGATGACTATTGATGGATATACCTTGAAAAACTATGGAAATGTTTCTTACGGGAATATTAGTTTGTTGCGAGCTTGGGTTTATTCAGCTAACACACCTTTTGTCGCTTTGAATAAGAAGATTGGTCCTGAAAAGACTATGGACACAGCGATAAAGGCTGGTATTCCTGCTAATTCGCCAGGGCTTGGTCCTTATTTGTCAAATACATTGGGTGCTTCAGCTGTTCATCCTATAGATTTGGCTAAGGCGTTTACAACTATTGCTTCTGGGGGAATTAAATATGGTCCTTATATCGTTGAAAATGTTGTAGACACTAAGGGTAATGTAGTTTATAAAGGTAAGAAACCTGGGGAAAGGGTATTTCCTGAGGATCTTATTAATGAAGTACATTATGCTGGTCTTCAAGCAACTAGGGAACATGGTGGTGCTGTCAGAACTTTGAATCACGCTATTGCTGGTAAGACAGGTACTGCTGAGGATAATAAAGCTGCTTTGTTCTCCGGATGGACTCCTTCGCTTTATACGCTTGTAGCTATGTATCAGGTTGGTCCAAAAGGTGAACCTGAAACTATTACCCCATTTGGTGGTTATAGGGAAATTTATGGTGAGAGTTTTCCGACTATAGTTTGGAAGAACTATATGGCTGTAGTTTTGAAGAATCAGCCTAATGAGCAGTTCCCTAAGCGTTCAGGTAAGTATTTGGAAACTTATAATCAGAGTCGATATTTGGAACAGCGACGTTTAGAACAACAGCGTAAGAGAGAAGAAGAGGAAGCTGCGGAACAAGAAGCTGAGAAAGAGCAACAAGATCAGCAGTCTCCTCAGACGGAGCAACCAGCAAATCCGTCTCAGCCTTCAGCTCCAGGTCAATAAGTATAAAGATTATAGGCTTATTAGTTTTGGGTGAAATTTTATCGCCTGTTGTTAATAGGCCTATAACTATTTAAGATACAAGTTTGTGTCGTAAATACACATACTAAAAGTTTAAGTAAAATAGAATAATTCTTGAACTAGAATTTATAAATTATCAGTATTTTCAAACTTATTTTTAAGTTTATCTTTTCTTCAAGTATGTAATTTTTAAAAACTGATATATAATAACTGGGTATGTGTTTTGCATACACGCAAACCCTCCTGCCACGGAAGGACCGTGGTCGTTTAGTCCAAAGGAGGTGGGGAATTTGCGTAAATATGAGATGATGATTATTCTTTCTCCAACTGTTGACGAGCGTACAGTTGCTCCAACAATGGAAAAGATACTTAAAGTTATCACAGGCGATGGTGGCTCAGTTGAAAATGTAGATATTTGGGGCAAGCGTCGTTTGGCTTACGAAATTAACAAGCACTCAGAAGGAATTTATGTTGTTGTCGACATGACAGCAACTCCAGCACAGGCACAGGAACTTGATCGTCAGCTAAGTCTAAATGAAGATGTGTTACGCACCAAGTTAATGCGCCCAGAAGCATAATTAGGAGTACACGTGGCTGGCGAAACTACAGTAACTATTGTTGGCAATTTAACTGCTGATCCAGAATTGCGTTTTACACCATCTGGTGCAGCTGTTGCATCTTTCATCGTTGCTTCTTCTACTCGCACATTTGACCGTGCAAGAGGAGAATACCGTGACGGTGATACATTATTTATGCGTTGTTCTGTTTGGAATGGCGCTGCTGAGAATGTTACCGATTCTCTCTCGAAAGGTATGCGTGTTATTGTACGCGGTCGTTTGACTCAGCGTTCCTACGAAACACGTGAAGGCGAACGCCGTACTGCTTTTGAGATTAGAGTTGAAGAAGTTGGCCCGTCATTACGTTATGCTACTGCTGAAGTTAAGCGTTCATCACGCGGCGGTGGCGATTACTCAAGTCCAGATAATGGATATGCTGCAAACGGTTCTGTACCAGCAGAAGCTACACCTATGCAGAATGAAGACCCATGGCCTTCATCGGTTGGTGTAAGCTCATTTGGTGAAGAGCCTCCTTTCTGATATTAAACTTTGAACTTGTTAGTTCGTGGGGAGAACTATGTGTTCTCTTAGATTAAACTTTAGGAGCAATCATGGCCAAAGCGCCAAAGGTAGCCAAGAAAAAAGTTGCACCAGTTCGTGCAGTTAAAGTTGGCAAAATTGATTATAAAGATACTGCGCTATTGCGTAAGTTTATTTCCGACCGTGGTAAGATTCGTGCACGTCGTGTAACAGGTGTATCCGTACAAGAGCAACGCGCTATCGCTAAAGCAATTAAGAACGCTCGCGAAATGGCTTTGTTGCCATATTCTAGCTCTAGTCGCTAATAAGGGGGATATGCTATGGCAAAAATTATTTTAACTCATGACGTTGATAATCTAGGTGCTGCAGGAGACGTAGTTGAAGTAAAGAATGGCTACGCACGCAACTACCTACTACCACGTAATCTAGCTACTCCTTGGACAAAGGGAGCACAGCGTCAGATTGATCAGATGCGTGCAGCACGTCGTGCACGTGAGATTGCTGATGTTGAAAAGGCTAGAGAAATACGTGACACTCTACAAGAATCAACTGTTGTTGTTAAGGCACATGCTGGTAAAGGTGGCCGTCTATTCGGTTCTATTTCCACAAGCCAAATCGCTTCAGCAGTTAAAGAAGGCCTAAACATTGATATCGATCGCCGTAAGGTTCGCATCGAAAACACTATCAAGTCAACAGGTCACTACAAGGTTGCTGTTAAATTGCATCCAGAAGTTGATTCATTCTTGAAGATTCAGGTAGTATCTGCTTAATAGATTTTACTCAAATGGCATCAAATTCTTTACTTTTTGAATTTGGTGTCATTTGTTTTTAATGTTGAAATTTTAATACTTGTTCTAAAATAATTTTCTAAATTTCGCAATTTAGTTATTATAAAACTTGAGGGTAAAAGCAAAATTCTGGATAGTTCATATTTACTATTTGTTGAATAAAATATGCATAATACGAAATAGTGAATTATTTATGAGAAAAAATAATGAATTTTGCAGAGGGTATAAAATCAGTAATATTTGAATTCAGATTGAGCTAGTTTATAAGTTTAGAAAATAATTTGATAAATATGTTATCAATAAAAGAATAACATGCTGTTTATTTTTATTAATTAGGGAATAAAAACATACATATAGCTGTTCAGAAAAAGAATCTTTTATTTATTTTTATTTTAATAAATGTACACAAAATAAAAACGTACACTTACAAACGAAGAGGTGAAAATGTACGAGCCAGAGTCAAACAAGAAAGTTGCAGCTTTAGTGTTTTTGATTTTAGTAATAGTTAGTGCAGTAGCGGGGTATTTTATTTCGATCTGGGCATTTTCAAGCGAAGACGCAAATCCGAAACAAAAAACTTCGAGTAGTGTTAGTAAGAAATCTGAGTCTAAAAAATCTGAAGAGACTTTTGGTATAAAAGTAGATGACCCTAGTAAAGCAGCTGAAGATATAAAAGATGAAAAAACTCTTAAATTTCTTCAAGAAATAAGTCAATATGACGAAAGCTATCCAACTGCTTATGGTGATATTAATGCACCACTGACCGTAGTAGAATTTAGTGATTTTTCTTGCCCTATGTGTGCGAAATTTCACCAAGAGTCATATGATATAGTCAATAAATTAGTTGATGCTGGTAAAGTGCGTATCAAATATATGCCTTTTGCTGTTTTTAAAGCTGATGGCTCAGATGTAGCGGCTGCTGGTGCCATTGCCGCTGGAAAACAAGGTAAATTCCGTGAATACATGAATCTTGCTTTTTCAAAGGCTACAACATCAGGTCATCAGTCTTATAATAAGGATTCTGTGATTAGTCTTGCTAAAGAAGCAGGAGTGGAAAATATCGAGGAATTTACCAAAGTAATTAACGATCCTGCTATTTACAAAGAGTTAGATGAAAATGTTTTAAAATACTCCTCTTGGGGAATTAATGGGACTCCTGCAACAGTTGTTGGTAAAGCGTTTTTAAATGGTGCTGTACCTAAAGAATACGTTGCTGCTACTCTTGTCGATCAGCTTAAAAAGGTTTTGAAGTAAATGTTTGAGATAAATTTTGCTATAGCATACGTTGGTGGCTTGTTGACTTTGTTGGCTCCTTGCTCAGCGATGCTTTTGCCAGCATTTTTTGCTTATGCTTTTAATTCTTCAAAGCAGCTACTATCACGAACGCTAGTATTCTATTTAGGTTTAATATCAGGGTTAGTTCCTTTAGGGGCTTTGGCTGGAGAGCTTGGTGGGTTGTTTAAAATATATTTTCCTACTATATCCATGGTAGTTGCAGCATTGATTATCCTTATAGGTTTCATGCAAGTATTTTCTATCAAGGTCCCTCTACCTAAGCTTGGATTGTCAGCTAAAATAAGTGCTAAAAACAAAAATTCATCTTCAGTATTTGGTGTTTTTCTACTAGGTTTTGGATACGCCGTTATAGGTGGAGGATGCTCAGGACCTATTTTAGGAGCAGTTTTAGGATCAGCGATTATAACAGGCAGTGTTGTTACCGGGATTGTTATGATGTTGATTTATGGCTTTGGAATGGTCACTCCTGTTGCCCTAATGGCATTATTCTGGGATGTTCTAAGGATTAATGAACGCAAATTATTACAGCCTAAGCCTGTAAAACTATTTGGTAGAAATACTACAGTTGGTAATATTATTTCAGGTGGTATTTTTATAATATTAGGTTTGTTATTTCTATTTATACCTAGCTTTAACATAACTGGAATTGACGCAAGTTCTTATGGAGATATAGAGTCATCAGCTGCTTTTGTTGGCTCAGTAATACCGAACTGGATTTTTGTTCTGGTCATAATAATATTGCCGATAGTTCTTGCCCTACTTGTTCGTGAGCTTATGAAGAAACGCTAACATTTATGGAATTTACGGTAGTTATTCTTTCAAACAGTCGGTTGTTTCACGTGAAACATTAAGGATATTTAATTGAGTTTCTTTAGGTAAGTATAATTCTTTAAAATCATTTATCTGAAATTTCACTTTATAAGAATTTATGTGAGATTTAGGTGTTATAACACTTTTATTAAAGTACATTCTTATTGAAACAACTATTTATTGCATGGAGTATGTGTTAGTAAATTCTAAGGGGAATTGTAAATTATACGATTCCCCTTAGCTTATATGCTTCTTTCGGTTATTTGTTCACACTTGCTGCTTTAGTGTCGTTTTAGTTTTGAATATCTTGATTTATAATGTCAGAGTTTTTCTTTGATTTTCTCTTATTTATAACAATCTCAACAATCATTGGGATTATCGAAACAAACACGATTATTATTGCTAATATTTCTATATTTTGTCTTACAAAAGAGATATTACCTAGTAAAGAACCTAAATAAGTTAATCCAGCACCCCAGAGTAATGCTCCTACTAGGTTCCATTTAGTAAAGTTTTTAATGTTGTAGTTTGCTATTCCTGCTGCTATAGGAATAAAAGTGCGGACAAAAGGAACAAAACGAGCTAAGACTAGTGAACGTCCACCGTATTTTATAAAAAATTGTTCTGCTTGACCCAAATACTCAGTTTTAAGGAAGCGTGCGTCATCCTTGAAAAAGCGTCTGCCGTATTTTTTACCTAGTATGTAACCTACAATATTACCTAGTAAAGCACATACTGTTATTGATACGATTAATGTTGGTAAACCTATTCCTAGTTGTATGTGTAATAATCCGGCAGTGAATATTAGTGAGTCTCCGGGAAGAACTGGGAATAACACTCCAGATTCTATAAATACAATTAGAGATACTGCAACTAGCACCCATGGTCCCATGGCGAGCAGTAAAGCTTCAGGATTTGTTAGATACTCCCATATTGATGAGAATGAAGAGGTAGCAGTAAACAAGTTCTTTCCTAACGTCTTAGCATCTATATATTCACATATAACTATAACCTAAGATTTATGTAAAAGTTATGACTTATTTTACATTTTGCAATCGTAAAGAGTTTGTCACAACTATTATTGAAGAGGTAACCATTGCTATAGAAGCTACACTTGGGTTTATTAATCCAAAAGCTGCTACTGGAATAGCTACAATGTTATAAGCAAATGCCCATAATAAATTTTGTTTTATAATTTTCATTGTTTTTTTAGCAATTTTGAATGTTTTAGAAATCAACTCTATGTCGCTGTTTAGCAGAGTTATATCACTTGCATAGACTGCTAAATCGCTACCGTGAGCAAAAGAAAAACTTGCCCCTTGTATACTAGCTTGAGATAAGGCTGCAGCGTCATTTATGCCGTCACCAACCATTGCTACATACTTATTTTTTTCTTGCAGAGTTTGTATAATCTTTTTCTTATCTAGTGGCATTAGTTCAGAATAGATATTTTTTTCCTCAATTCCAATGCGGTTAGATATGTATATTGCGTTTCTTTCATTGTCACCAGTTGCTAATAATGATTCTATTTTTTCTGATTCCAAGTATTGTATTGTTTTTTTAGCATTTTCTTTTATATTATCTGTGAAAGTTATTATGCCAAATAGTTTTAATACCCTTGTATCAAACGGTTCGTTAATATCGTATCCACCCACAAGTATAACTATTGAACCAGTGTATTGAGCCTGAGCGACTATTCTGAGCAAGTATTCAGGCAACTCGTATCCAAGATTTTTAATCCATTTAGTTTTACCTATATGTACACGTAAGTTATCTATAGTTACTTCAACACCACAACCAGCGTAGTTGATGTGATTACTTACATTTTTTGTTTTTTCTTCACTATTTTTGAATATATTGTTTCTTTCAACATAACTTGTAATTGCTTCACTAATAGGGTGTTTTGAGCCTTGTTCAGCAAGATATGCGATTTTTGCAAGCTCATTTTCAGTTATGTCTTCGCAAACTTCGATACTGTTAACTGAAAGTTCTCCAGTTGTTACTGTACCCGTTTTGTCGAAAATTACTGCATTAGTTTTTGAAAGTTGTTCCAAAGTTTCTAAACTTTTTACTAGTATACCGTTTCTAGTTGTATAACCAGATGAAACTATCAATGCCATAGGAGTTGCTAAACCTAATGCACAAGGACAAGCTATTACGAGCATAGTTATTGTTATGCTTATTGCTTCATTTATACTAGCTTCTTGTAGTATCCAAACAATAGTTGTTGATATTGATATGAATACAATTAATGGTGTAAATACGCCAGCAATCTTATCTACTAATTTTTGTATTTTTGGTTTATGAGCCTGTGAGTCTAACACACTTTTAATTATTTGCGAAAGCATTGTATTTTTGCCGGTTTTGGTTACTTTTACTTTTATTGCACCAAAAGTATTAACTGTTCCACCTACTACTTCATCACCTACAGTTACGTATTTTGGAAGAGTTTCACCAGTCAACATAACAGTATTTATTTCAGTTTCTCCCTCAATAATTATTCCGTCTGTTGGTATGACTTCTCCATTTTGTACTAGAACTACATCATCGACTTTTATATTTTCAATTGGGGTTAATATAGTTTTATTAGTTTTAGTTACAAGTTTTGCGTGTTTTACTTCAAGGTCAAGTATGTCTTGTAATGCTTGCTTACCACGTTTCTTTGATTTATCTTCTATCCAGCGTCCTAATAATATAAAGGTAGTTATCATCATCGCGCTGTCAAAATGTAATGGTGAAGTTGCTGAATGGAAGTCAAAGATTCTTAAACTAAAGTGGTTATGTATCACTGGGTTTGCTGTGATGGTTAGTTGAATAAATGACCAGATTAGCGAACTTAAAACTGATAAGCTTACAAGTGAATCCATAGTTAAATAAAAGTTCTTAATGCTTTTGTATGCATTTTTATGGAATGATGAGCCACACCACAAGCTTACAATTAATGAGAAAATAGAAATAGAATATATAACGATTTTGCTATTACCATATAGTGGTATTAATATACCGACGCTTAATGCCGTAAGGATTATGCTGATTAATAGTTTAAAACTATAAGTCGATTCGTTTTTAGTCTTTTGGCCTATGGGCTCTTCAACTACATCATTAAAACTGGATCTTATGAAATTTTCAGAAAAGTTTTTGTAAGGTATTTTTACTTTTTCTGAACTAGTGACGTTTTCGTATTGGTGGACTAACTTTTCTTCTTCTAAATTACTGACTGAAGGCGTTTGTATATTCTTACTATTCTCTTCAGTATTTGATATTTCAGTTATTTCGGTTTTGTAACCTAATTTTTCTATTACTTCTACAATATTTTCAGGCAATACTTGATTATTGTATTCAACATATGCTGTGTTTGTAACTAGATTTACTTGAATTTTATTATTACCTAATTTATGTACAGCTTTTTCTACTCTACTTACGCATGAAGAACAAGTGATTCCTTCGATTTTTATAGTCATAGAGTTATCGAATGTGTTTGTATTCTCGATATCAGTTTCAAAGTTGTTGCTCACAAAATCACCATTCACTTTGTATAAGACAATTATCGGTATTTTATATAGACATATGGATTAAATCAGTTTATTTAGTTATCTACCTTATAAGCGTATTGTATCAAAAATTTGTGAGTAAGATTTATAAGTTCTCCTTTCATTTTTATCTGGGAACATAAAGAGTTTTCTACTTTTCACCCATTGCTGAACACTGTTTATTTTTGCATTTTCAATATTTTCAGCTGCATAAGAATACATTATTTGATCATGAGTTGAATTTGTGATTTTCATATCATTAGTGTTTAAATAAACTGTGGTTCTACTTTCAGTTACAGGATTTGTCTTTCCATCTAAAGCAGGTACTGGATCAGATAAGTTTTCAAAATGCATGCTTTGAATTTTATTTGGTATATCGTAGTTACCAGTTGGACTACCGAATGTGGTTAAAGATACGACATTATAGTTTTTGTTTATTTGATTAGATGAAGCGATTTGTGTGGCAATGATTCCTCCTTGAGAATGTCCTACAAGTTCTATTGGTTCATATTTTTTAATTCCGCTCATTTTCATTCCTTCTAGGATTGCTCGATATTGGTCATTATCTGCTTTTGCAATACTAGTAAAATTCGTAACTTGATCTTGAATATTACTACTTGAAGCATCCCATCTTTGAGTACCTCTTATTAATATGCTCCAACTATTTTGCTTTTTACCATCAACGATATTTTCGTGTTTTATAATCTCAAATGCTCCTATATCTTCCCGTGAAGGTAACATTCCTATTCTTTTAACTAAGTTTGATGCAGTTAAATTTCCTATACTGTTTTTGTAAAACTCTGTAGGTGTGAGGCTTTTTAATTTACTAATTTGGATTTTTCTATTAGTTTTTGAACCTAGTGTTTTATATGCACTATTTATTATTCGACATTGAAATGATTTACCTAGTTCCTTATTAAAAGTTGGAACTATAGATATATTACTTTTATAACCATGCTTTATGTTATAAAAACTATGCATTAAAGTTGCTAATATTAGCGATATATGTTCAACTGAGTTTTCTTTATCTTTAGAATTTATTCGTCTTTCACTATGATTTATATTTTTCATGAGAGGATAAAGGTTTTTGGAAATTTTTTCTATTGAACTAGATAACCATAAATTTTCTTGTCCGTTACTGTTTATATTTCCATATAATGTTTTAGAAATTCTATTATAGTATGTTGAAAAATCATCTATTGTAATTCCAGCTTTTAATAAAACTCTTAACAAATAGATTACTCCTATAGAATTAGGGTATAAGAGAGTTTCTTTACTGAAAGGTGTGAAATTTTCTTTAGAATCTGAAGCAAATATTCTAGGATAAATATTGCGTTTAATGTTTTCTTCAGCATTTTCATATAGCATACTAACAGTATTTATTTTGTCTACTATGGATGATAGTTTATCCTTAAAACTACCTATTGAATTGATGAAAATATTTATATGCGTTATTAGGTTTTCCAAATTAGTTTTAGCATGATATTTCTTATGCAATATATGGTCAGATATATTATGTTTGATAAATAAATTTGTATTCGTATCACATGACAACATAATAATCTGTTCTCTTATTAGTTTTAGAGTATTTATGCTTTCAAATACGAGGTGAGCGATATTATTCCATCCTAAAGCTGTGCTAGCAATCTTGAAAGTATTTACACTATTTATATCAACTACATATACATTATTTTTAGTATTTAAATTGTCAGTAATATGAGGGTTTGTTGTACCTGTCATGAGCTGTTTTACCCCATATGTTATTAGAAGTTTTATAAGTATAGCCAGTATTGGTAATTTGAATTTTCGTTATAGTAATTTTTCAGTTTTAGTAGTTGGTAGAACAGTTGGGTAAAATCATTTTTTATCGTTTCAGTATTTTTGTCGAACTTTTTTCTAGCACTTCCTTCCCAGATTAAATCTTTATTAACATTTGATAGTGAGTTATCGATTTGTTTAAAAAAAGAATTTACTTTTTCAAAATTTTCATTAAGTAGTATAAAAGACATTTTTCTCCTAAAATTGAATAGTATTTGCATTTAAATTTATAAAAAAATTTCTGTTATAAAGCTAATTTTTTAAAAAATGTGGAAAACTATACGAAATAATCAAGATAACGTAACTTATCCACAAAATAATTTTTATCTGTATTAAACATCGAAAGTAATGAGATAGAATTTTACTCATAGGCATATCGTAGGAGAAGAATGAAGAATGTATGTGTGTTTTTTGATTTAGATAAAACGATTTTATCTACATCGTCATCTATGGCACTAAGAAAACCTTTTGTTAAGGCTGGTATAACTACTAGGGGCAAAAATTTTATTGGAATACTGTCACAACTAGAATACTTGCTTTTTGGTGCTAACGATGAAAAAACTGAAAAGATGAAGGAAAGAATAGCTAATTTATCAATTGGAATAAATATTAAACAGTTAGAGGAAATAACCGACAAATCTTTCGACAAATACATTTATCCTAAATGCTACTCACATATGCTAGATTTAATAGAAATACATAAAGCTTCACATTACGAAACTGTACTAGCTTCAGCGTCTACTGAGCAGATAGTTAAACCAATAGCTAAACATCTAAATATGGATCACTATTTAGGCACAACTCTAGAAGTAGAAGAAGATGAATTTACTGGAAATGTGAAAAGATTTATGTACAGCAAAGAAAAAGCGTTTGCTGCTAAAAAACTAGCTGAACAGAATAATTGGGATTTAGAAAACAGTTATGCATATAGTGACTCAATAACAGACTTGCCACTACTAGAACTTGTAGGTAATCCAGTCGTTGTAAATCCTGATAAAGAGCTAGAAAGAATAGCTATAAATAGAAATTGGCGAATAATAAAAACGAATGAAAAGCAAAATCTATCTTCGCAAATTAACAAAATCGTTTACTCAATTACTTTAGCTACAATTTTATTAACTGGAATCTCTTTGCTGAAAAAGAAGAAATAAGTCTTATTGCCAGTTTGGTAGCTTTTTAGCTAAAACACTATTGGCTATGCTATTTAAACTGTCAAAAGAATTATTCATACTTTCAAGAAAGTAACAAATCCAATCGTTAATATAATCGATATTGCCTGTCGAATAATGTTTTAGTTTATTAATAAAAACGTTGTTAATGGGTGAAAAATTAGTATCAAAAATTATACAACCTGTAGGATCTGCTCCTGTTTTACATAGGAGCAGACGAGTTAGTATTATTGCAATTTCGTAATTAGAATCTATGAAAGGAGAACTAAGTAACAATTCTGCAAAAAATATTGCTGTACGTATATGAGTGTTTTTTAATGAAGGTGAAGAAAATAGAAAATCTAAAATTTTTATTCTATTCAAAAGTTCTTCATTACAAGGTGCTGATGTAATGTGAAAACTAAGAGGAGCTTCATCTTGACGTGGAATTCCTAGTTTGTCACTTATGCTAATTACTGAATGCAATTTTGGTAGCAAATATTTTAAAGAGATGTCAGATTTGCGTTTAGTATTAATACCTCGCTGTAAATCAGGCATTAAATCAACTATTAAATTATTAGCTACACATAGGCGTAAAAATAAATCGTGGTATAAATCATTTGTGTTGGTATTAGAGATAAAAATCTTGCGAAACTCGTTCAAATCAGTTTTACAACCATTTGATTTTACGAGGAAATAGCTTTGATAAAAACTTGCTTCTGCTCGCATATTGACTGAACGATTGCGGAATGCTTCATGGAATCTAAAGTTTCTAATTTGTTCATCAAATGCGTTTTGTAGTGTAATAGTTTTATCTTGGGATGAAAAAAATTCAAGACTTTTTAAAAGTGAATCGTACATAATAAATCAAACTACTTTTTAGCCATTGATAAACCATCAATAGTAAGTAAAACTAAGTTTACTGGTGAAAAATCAAAGTCATCTTCGGTAACTTTAGAGTTGAAAAAGCTAGTAATTTTTTCTTCATCTAAATACCCGTTGAAATATAATAACTGTGATATTTCTTCAAGCATAAATGCAACTTCTTTTAAACCACCATTATCAAAGTTATTAGCATAATGAATACTTTTTACAGGAATACGCACAGATGTGTCAGGATAAACTTTTAGTAGTTCATTTTTTATATCTGATACTAGACTTACTAAATTTTGGTTATAATCCACGGATACTTCAGATAAAATAGATTCATCACATAAATGCTGTATGAAAGCTATAAACTTTTTCTTGATAGTATTCATTATAATCCTTATGAAGTAAGTGTATTTATAATCATAACAATATATAGATAATAACAAGAAACTTTTACAAAATTTCTAAACTCTTGACGTAAAATAGCAAAATATTCTGTAAAATACTTTTAGGAAACTCAAGAATCGGACAATAAATCTGTTTTTGGCTCGTTAATACTCAAAAAGTTACACATAATAATGTAACTTTGTATTATACGTTTATCAATTGGAGGAATAATGAGTGATCTAGATAATGAATCATTTGATAATGGAGTTAAACCGAAGTGGGCGAAAATAGATGCAGAACTTCCTTTTGCAACGAAACCAGTTTCACCAGAGGATACAGGTAGTTTTAAGCCTCTTCCATGGTCTGAAAAAAATAAAACAATTGAGAACACACTTCAGGTAGAAAAAGTAACTTCATTTGAAAAAGATACAAAATTTGATAGTTCACTTATAGCTGGAAATATTGAAGAGTCAGAAGTTCAATCGACAGACGAACTAGCGAATCAGGAAAGAAAATCAATATTTAGTAGATTTTCAGAAGAATCAGTTCCTCAGAGGTCTGAAACAATAGCAGAACAAATTGTTGAGGAAAAACCGGCACAAGATTTTGATAGTACAACAGAAAAAACTCAAGATTCAAAGCTATCAGCAACCCCGCAATCCTCAGATTTTCGAGATAAGACTCCAATTGAAGAAAATAGTGCCACTAAAGTTTTTGACATTGCAGATACAGATTTACCATCTGAAAAAGTTGAAGAAAAACTAGAAATAGTAACAGATACAGCTGCAACTTTACCTAAAATTTTCAAAGATGATGCCACTGAAGAAGTACAACCGGAGTTCGAAGCTCCAATAGAGATAAATGAAGTAGAAACGACTATGATACGTCGTAGATCTTTAATGGGAGAATCTCGACAAAAAATTGAAGAAGGCTATGACGATACTCACGTGCGTTTAGCTTGGCAGCCTTTGAAACAAGAAGAGGAAAAAACTGAAGAAGAAAAGCTTGAAACCATTCTAGAAGGTGCAACTGTATATCCTACATTGCCTTCAAGAGCAGCAGCACATTGGTGGTCATTATTCTTAGCTATCTTACTTCTGCCAATTAGCTGGTTCTTCTTAAATCACGGAATGGCTAGATTAACTATGACTGAATACACTACAGCTTCGGTTACTCTTGGAACTTTGGAAGTATTGGGTGCAACAGTTGCTTTGTTAATATTCCTATTCTCCAGCCAATTCTCTTCTTTGGGTGCATTTGTTATGGGTACTATAACGACAGTTATTGCTATTCCTTTCATATTTTTCCCATCTGAAACTGATAAATACTTTGCCCCAATACACGAGCGTGCAGTAAATATGCATGGTATTACAGAAAAAATCTTTAATTATTTTTCTGAAAATGCTTATACCGGAGCTTTATTTTACTTCGGTTTAATGCTGATTTTTGTAGGTTTTATAGCTCATACAGCCAGAAGACAAGGTCGTAGAGAACAACAGATTCGTAATGATTTAGGTCTTGTTGGTGTTGATGATCGAATTGCAAAGAAAGCTAAAAAGGCTGCATTAAAAGCTGAAAAAGCTGAAATTAAAGCCGAAGCTAAAGCACAAGCAAAAGCTGAACGTAAAAATAAAAACCCTTAGTAACTTTCAATAATAAAGAATGTGTAATATATTAATATAGTCATGGAAAATAACGTTTTAACTACCTCGCCATTATTTAAAGGGATTTCTGAAGAAGATTGTAAAGAGATCTATATACTGATGCAAGATAAGGTTTTACCTAAAGGAAAACCATTATTCAAATCAGGTGATGAAAGTGATGATTTTTTTGTAATCCTGAAAGGGAAGTTGAAACTTGTTTCGTCCACTTCTGATGGTAGAGAAAATCTGGTCAGTGTCATAGGGTCTAAAGAGTTTCTAGGTGAAGTTGCACTATTCGATCCAAGGCCTCATTCTGTTTCGGCTATTGCATTGACATCAGTTAGATATTGCAGCATAAAATATGATGATTTGCGATTAGTATTGGATAGGTATCCTCGTATTTCGCAAAATATGTTACAAATATTAGCTAACCGCTTACGTAAAACTGATGAAAGTTTAAGCGACTTTGTGTTCTACGACGTACCGGGAAGAGTTGCAAAAGCATTATTACATTTAGCTGATAGTTTTGGAGAACAAGTAGACGAAAAAACTATTTTCGTTAAACATGATTTAACTCAAGAAGAACTATCACAATTAGTGGGAGCTTCACGAGAAACAGTTAACAGGGCTTTAGCAGAGTTTGTTACTCGTGGGTGGGTAAAACTAGGAATTCGATCAGTTACTATATTGGATGAAGAAAAATTACGTTATCGCACAAGATAATAATAAAATTAATTCAAAAATTCATGGGTTTATGAGCGGAACTATACCTTTATACTCTAACCTGCCCTTATCTACTTACCTAGTTAGTTGGGTATAGCTATCTGTGGATGTATAATACTTATTCTTTTTATAAAACACTAAAAACTCGTAAACAAAAAGGGCCTTGTAAGCGTTACAAAGCCCTTTAGTTAAAATTTCTATCTAATTGAAAAAATAACCTCAACTTCAACAGGTGCATCAAGTGGCAAAGCAGCCACACCAACAGCACTACGAGCATGTCCTCGTCCAAACAACTCGCCAAAGAAATCTGAGGCTCCGTTAATTACAGCAGGTTGCTCAGTAAAGTCACTTTCGCTATTTACGAAACCTGTGACTTTTACAACATCGTTAATCATATCAAGCCCGCCAACCAAACGAGCAGCAGCTGCCAGTGCATTTAACGCACATTGCTTAGCGCATTCGTATGCTTCTTCCTTTGAAACAGCTGAATTAACCTTACCTTTGAAAACTAATTCACCATTACGTATTGGCAACTGTCCAGAAGTATGAACAGTACGACCAAAACAAACAGCGGGAACATAGGAAGCTAACGGGGCGACAACTTCAGGAAGTTCATATCCCATTTCTTGTAAACGCTGAGTTAAAGAAACCTGAGTTTGTGCTTTAGATTTGCAGCCACAGGATTCGCCATTTTTACAGCTCATCAGATTTTTCCCTTTTCATGTATGCGATTAAATTATCAGAACCGGCAGGGCCTGGTACCACTTGGACAAGTTCGAAACCTTCTTCACCCCACTGATCGAGTATTGCTTTCGTTGCATGAATTAGCAACGGTACAGTAACATATTCCCATTTCTTCATGAGAAAATCATACAAAATCATTATAAAAAAAGATAGAAAATTTCTTCAAATTCTAGTTATAGTATAATCTTTATATAGCATGAGTATATTTTGGTACGAATTCTGCCAAATAAATCGTAGGAACTAAATGAGTGAACAGAAAAGTACGATATGGATGAAGTTTGTTACTACATCTGTATTGTTAGGGTTATCATTCCTAGTGCTAATTTTTCCTTTATTAGCCACAATGGGAATTGGAGTAAAATTAGGTAGCGAAGTATTTGAAGATCTACCATCCGAATTAGAAACTCTGCCTCCAAGTCAACAATCGGTTATATTGGCTGCAGATGGAAGTACAATTGCGACTTTTTATGCTCAAAATAGAATTGTTATTCCTATAAGTAAAATGTCAAAACACATTCAAGATGCAATAGTGGCTATTGAAGATAAAAGATTCTATGAACACAAAGGTGTGGATATAGAAGGAATGGGTCGAGCTTTTGTAAGAAACTTGTTAGGACAGTCATTAGAAGGTGCATCAACGCTTACTCAACAGTATGTGAAAAATGCTTTGTTAGATACTGCTATACAAAAGGGTGATGAGAGAGCGGCTAAAAAAGCTGTAGAACCAACAATTTCACGAAAGTTGAGAGAAGCTAAATATGCGGTAGCTTTGGAAAAGAAACTGAAGAAAAAAGAAATTCTTCAAGGCTATCTAAATATAGCTTCATTCGGTGCTAAAGTTTACGGTGTAGAGGCTGCGAGTCAATACTATTTCGGACATTCAGCTGAAAAGTTGACTTTGGACGAAAGCACTCTATTGGCTGGTATAACGCAATCTCCAGTTACTCTTGACCCTGTCGTAAATCCTGAGAATGCTAAAGCTAGACAAATAACAGTGGCAAGCGTCATGTTGCAGCAGAAGAAAATAACTCATGAAGACTATGACCGCATAAAAAATACCCCAGTTAAAGATTTGCTAAACATACATGATAACCAGCAAGGTTGTGCGACTGCTGGAAATTCGGCATATTTCTGTTCTTACGTTGTGAACGAAGTTGAAAAGCTTAAGGAGCTGGGTAAAACTGAAGGTGAACGCCGTAAATTGTTGTTACGCGGTGGTTTGACTATCAAAACTACGCTAGATCCTAAGAAACAGGAAGAAGCATTCGAGTCAATGAGAAAAGTCGTGCCAGTTAACGACAAATCCAATGTAAAAGTTTCAGTTACATCAGTAGAGCCTGGCACTGGAAAAATATTAGCTATGACTCAAAATACTGTTTGGGGTAGTCCGACTGAAGAAAACCCTACTGCTACGGAGGTTTCCTTCGCTGCTGACCAGTCACACGGAGGTGGATATGGAAAGCAAACTGGTTCTACTTTCAAGGTGTTTAGTTTAGCTGAGTGGTTTAATAATGGCTTCGGTGGATATGACAAAGTAGGTGGAAAATACTCATATCCTGCTAGTGCTTGGAATATTCCTTGTGCACCAGGAAGTGCTGCTAACTACTCGTTTAAAGACTTTAATGGTAGAGCAAATGGTGCCACAAGCGTGGTTGAAGGTACAAAGCAATCTTTGAACTCTGTGTATATGGCTATGGCTCAGAAAATGAACTTATGTAATATTACAGATTTAGCTGGAAAAATGGGTGTAAAACATGGAAATAATAAGCCTATAAGCACAAACCCTTCAGCAATTTTAGGTTCCAACGAAGTTCCTCCACTTTATATGACAAATGCTTTTGCATCTTTTGCTGCTAGAGGTAAGTATTGCAAGCCAAAAGCTATTGTTGAGGTCATTAAACACGATGGTGAAAAAGTTCGTTTATCTGATCAATCGTGTAAGCAAGTTATCGATGAAAATGTAATTGATAAAGCTAATGTTGTTTTGAATAAGACATGGGCGAACTACTCTGCTCCTTTAGCTGGTCGTCAAGCTGCTGCTAAAACAGGTAGTACGGATAATAACACTAATCTTTGGTTTATTGGATATACACCTAATCTGGCTACTGGTATTTGGATAGGTCACTCTGAAGGGGATGTTCCTCTAATAAACGTTACTATTGGTGGAAGATTCTATCCTGTTGTCTATGGTGAGACCCTAGGCGCTAGGATATGGAGCGGATATATGAACCAAATTGTGAAAGATTTGCCAAATACGGGATTTGTATCTGCAGATATCGGTAAAACTAACAGTGATGATGATAAGGATGATGAGGATAAGGACGAGGAAAAGAAAGACGAAGAGAAGAAGAATGATTTCTCGGATCTTCCTCCTCCACCTCCAGGTTATGAATACGTGTATGTGGACGAGTAATTTTTGTGATATTACTAGTTATAAAATTTAAGTAAAATCACTCACTACTAGTAATTATTGCAGTAAATTTACTATCTTTGTATATATGAAATGGAATGATTTGAGGTTGCCATGACTAGTGCCAGTAACAATGGTTCAAAAGTAACTAAAACTTTGGGTAAAGTATTAGGAACTGGAGTTATAGCTGGTTTATCTTGTCTTGCGTGGTCTTTTTACGAAACACGACATCCAAAAATAAGATACTATGATCTTAAAATATTGCCTAAAGAATCAGAAGCAGTAAACATACTGCATATCTCAGATTTACATTTTCGAGGTAAAAAATCTCGATGGCTTGCTAGGTGGCTGAATAATATAGATTTATTCGATGTAGATTTGGTTTTATCTACTGGAGATAACTTAGGTGCAGAAAAAGTTAATGATGAGGTTCTTTCTGCTTTGTCCCGTTTCCTAAAACTACCAGGAGCATTTGTATTTGGTTCTAATGATTATTATGCTCCTAAGAAAAAAAATCCTTTGAAATATTTCTTTATAAAAAGCCCTGTTGAAAAAGTGGAAAATGAAAAAAATATTTTGCTAGATTCTAAAGGATTAGCAGACTCCTTTGTGGAAGCTGGATGGATTAATTTGAATAATGCTAGTGGAACATTATCTATACCTCAAGGAAAGATTGAGCTTATAGGAATAGATGATCCTCACATAGGTAGAGGAATGTTTAGCGAAGAATATCCAGATTTCGAGGAAGATTCCAATGATGATAAGCCTATTGTTCGCATAGGTTTAGCGCACGCTCCGTACTTGAATGTGTTATCTGAATTTGAGCGTTTAGAGTGTAACTTGTCATGTTTTGGTCACACTCATGGAGGACAGCTATGCGTTCCATTATTTGGAGCTCTGGTATCTAATTGTGATTTACCTCCTGTATATGCTAGTGGAGTATTTTCTTTGAAAGAAATTTTCAGTTATGTAACTGGTGTTACTGGGAAGAATATTTCTGAAGTAGTTTCTAATAATGTTAAGTCTGTAAATGATTTAAAGGGATATGCTAGTATAAGTGCTGGTTTAGGAACATCTCCTATGATTCCATTGCGTTTTTCATGTGCACCAGAAGTGTCCATTATTCGTTTATTACCCTCTAGATAGTTTATTTGTATTATGAGTGGAAAGTATTTGATTTAAGGTTTATACTTTCTTTGTCTGCATTTGTACGGGATATGGCGCAGTTTGGTAGCGCGCTTCGTTCGGGACGAAGAGGACGTGGGTTCAAATCCCGCTATCCCGACGTATTTTCAAAGATTATTTTTTGGATATTTATAGTTCTTTATTTGTTATTTTTGTAATTAAGATTGTTGTCATTTTTAGGTTTTATGAATTGAATAAATTTCTTGAAGTATTTTATAATGCTACAATTTTGTTATCTAAGTGATATTTAGCTTTAATATTGCAATAAATGTGGTAAAAAATGGTTAAGTATATTAATGGGTTTGAAACAATTTTTATATTAGTGTAGGTTTTTAGGAAATAGATGTGAAAAATATCACTTTATCTGGAACTTATCATATCAAAGTGCATAATGAAAACATTTTGCTCTGATAATATGAAAGCGTATGCGTCGAAAGGATAAACATGAGTATTACAGTTAAAGCTTTGATGAAAGATGGCCCACATGAAAAGTTTTATGTAGGTGATTTGCAGCGTCGTGATCTTCGTGAAGATGATGTTTATATTGATATTAAAGCTGCTGGCATTTGTCATAGCGATATTCACACTATTAGAAACGAATGGGGAGAAGCACATTTTCCTTTGACAGTTGGACATGAAATTGCTGGTGTAGTAACACAAGTAGGTTCTAAAGTTACTCGTTTCAAAGTTGGCGATCGTGTAGGTGTAGGTTGCTTAGTATACGGTTGTGGCAGCTGTGAATTCTGTGAAAGTGGACGTGAGCAGTTCTGTAATGTAAGCCGTGTTGGAACTTACGATTCTGTTGATATTGATGGAACTATTACTCAAGGTGGATATTCACAGGGTATCGTAGTGAACGAGCGTTCAGTTTTGCGTTTGCCTGACAATATGTCTTTTGAAGATGCTGCACCTTTGCTATGTGCAGGTATCACGACTTACTCTCCACTTTCTAACTGGAATATAAAGCCAGGGGATAAAGTTGCTGTTATGGGCTTGGGTGGTCTAGGTCATATGGCTGTGCAAATAGCTGCAGCAATGGGTGCAGAAGTTACTGTTTTGTCACGTTCACTAAGAAAAGCTGAATTGGCTGAAAAACTTGGAGCAAAACGTACACTATCAACTACTGAAGAAGGCTTTTTCGATAAGTACAAGAATGAGTTCGATTTCATTTTGAATACTGTTAGTGCAAATATTGATTTAGATGCGTATTTGCGTCTTCTACGTGTAGAAGGTGTTATGTGTGTTGTTGCTTTGCCTAGTGAATCACAGAAAATTAGTTTCGGTTCCATTATTGGTGGTAACAGAATTATTGCTGGTTCTAATATCGGTGGTATTCCTCAGACACAAGAGATGCTAGATTTTTGTGCTAAGCATAACTTAAAAGCTATGATCGAAAAAATAGATGTAGATTATGTTGATGAAGCTTATGAGCGTGTAGTTAGTGGGGATGTAATGTTCCGTTTCGTAATTGATACATCAACTTTTGAAAAGTAACATTACACTATCTGTATTTGTATGGGTGTACTTCTACTACTAGAAGTACACCCATATTAGTTAGTTCCAGCTCTAGAAGTAGCATTTATAGTTATGGGTAACTGTAAAATTTGAGTGGTTATCTTGCCTTCTATTTGTACCCATGTGTCTGTACATTTATATTGAGCAATTTGAATATTGTTTTTAAAACTTGCATTATGTTCTTTTAAAGCATCTTTTAGCGCTTTGGCACATTCTTTTTGTTGGTTAATTGTTAAATTAGCTACTTTTAGGCTAATTAGTTCTACATTATTTTCTAATTCATGTTTTTGATAATAAAAACTAGCTAAAGCAATTATTAGCACAAATATAATTGTGCAAAAAAGTAGCATGTAAGCGCTTTGTATAGTAGTAAATCCATCTTCTGTTTTAAATTTTTTCATTCTACTCATCAAAGATTACCTTATTCTTTATAAACAATTGATTTTGTACGTAAATTTATTGGAGATATGTTGGGAAATAAAAATATTTTTTTCGAAACGAGTATCTCAGTATATTGATTCTTAGAATTTGTTTGAATTTTTACTTGTTCATCTCCGAATGACTTAGGTAATTTTAAGCATTCATGTATTGGTGTATTATTTTTTATGATAGTTGCACAAGAATGCGCCATATCCTGGATTTTCAAATAATTTATTGAAATATTTATTGCAAGTAATATTATGCATATAGCTAGAACTACTACTGGCATAACTAAAGCTGACTCTAAAGTGATGCTACCTTTTTCATGGGCATAATTAGCTTTTGAAAATGCTTTCAAGTGTCTTTTTATAAAGAGTTTTATTTTGTAAACGAATAAATAGTTTTTCTTAACTACACAAGAAATTACTTTATTCATATCACACTATTTCTAATGCTTTAGTGATAATTGACAGTAGCATATCTTGAACTCCACCCCCTTTAATTACAGATAAAAGTGTGCCTGCGAAAGCCACAGCACACAGTGCTATAATTGCGTATTCTGCCGTCGCAGATCCTGATTCATCGTGAAAATTTATATTTTTTAGAATATTTATTTTTTCCACTACTTTATTTTTATATTTCCTTATGGATTTTAAAAAGTTGTTACTATACATATTTTCCTTTCTATATTTTCAAAATTGTATGTTTCCACCACTTGATATGATTATTGGAAGTAGCCCTAAGAATATAAAAGATGGTAGGTAACAAACTCCCAAAGGTAGAGTAATTTTTGTACTTAGTTTTGCAATATTTTCTTGTAATGATTTTTCTTCAGATACTATTATTTCTTCTCTGATTTTTTCTAACATTTGGGTAGGAGAAATCCCTTTTTTCCAAGCATTTTCTAAAGTTGCAAGTATGCGCTTATAATGTTTGTTGGAGTCTACAAAAGTATTTTTATAAGCATCTTTCCATTCTAATCCTAATAATATTTTTCTCGCTATTTTTCTGAAGTCATCATTATTAGTTACTTTTGATAGTGTTTGTAAAATATTTGTAATTGATCCTCCTGCCGATAATCCAGCTATAATTAAATCTATAAATAATGCTGGATTAAGCGAAATACTGTTGTTTGTATTGTCTGAATTGTGAAACTTATTTATATGTTTTCTAATAAATACCATTAGTTTCATGTAATTCTTTCTGGTCAAGGTATTTGTTGAATAAAGCTGTTTAGTGATATAGCTACCACGTATTTATATCAACTATGGTGTTTTTTAGTAACTTTTTAGTCCATATTTGTCCAAATACGTAGAACACAACTCCGAGCAATAAGCATATATTTCCACTCTTACTGAAAAGTAGTATTTCAAAAGGATTCACTCCTAATAACAAAGTTAGAGTTATTGCTAATATTGGTAGGAACGACAATACTTTTATTGTAGTTTTTGCTGGAGTTATAGCTATTTGTTTATTTATTTCTAATTTTTCTTTCTTCTCAATTGTCTTTGAAATATCTGAAAGAATTTTTACCGTATTTGTCCCTAAAATTGAGCAAAAACAACATATAGTGTGTAGCTCACTTACTATTTTTTCAGAGTTATTTGCAAATCCATTAGATATGAAATTTTTAAGAGTCTCATTCCACGCTTTTTCTAAAAATTCCCCAGATTCAATGCGACTAATTAGCTCTGATATAAAAATTGCTGAGTGATTCTTGTAATTAGTAGTTGATATAGTATTTTTTACAACTCTTTTAAGTAAGTCCTTATAAAGGATTTTTTCGTATTGATTTGCTATATTTTCTAGTATTTTTCTACTACTTTTAGGGTATTTTTTGAGCTGTGTTAGTTTTGTGTATATTACTGCTAAACACAGTATGCTAATCGTTATTTTCAGCATAATTAATTAGTTCTTTTAACTTTTTCCAATCATTGGTGAAAGTAACTTTTCCTTCCTGTGAAATATTTATGCACGGAGAGCAAATTAGTCTATTATTTTCTATGCTAAACACTCCAATTTCGCTAATCCAACGGTGAATTTTATTTTCTTTTTCTTTTCTACTTAAATGTATAGCTATTTTTATTGCACTTAAACTTTGCTGAGTTATTGTTTCAACATCTAATTTAGCTAAGATTCCTAGAGATAGTATTCGTGAAGGAAGTTCTTTTACACTATTAGCGTGTATTGTGCATATTCCTCCTTCATGACCTGTGTTGAAAGCATTTAACAAGTCAGCTATTTCTTTTCCTCTGCATTCGCCGAGAATAATTCTGTCAGGTCTCATTCTCATAGCTGTATGGACTAATTGTGAAAGTGAAATCTCTCCTTTATCTTCGATATTCTTAGCACGAGCTTGTAAGAATACGCTATTTTTGTGGTTTGTAAGTAGCTCGCTTACTTCTTCGATAAATAGCACTCTTTCTTTTTCATCGAATAGTTCGCTTAGAGTAGATACTAATGTAGTTTTACCTGTTCCAGTTCCACCACTGACAATAAAAGAAATTTTAGATTTCACTATTTGTCTTAGTATCTTTTTTAGTTGAAAATGTGGAGCGTCTATTGAGAACACTTCATCAAATGGCAATACAGTTTTTGGTTTGATCCTAAGACTTATAGATGTTCCGTTTGTGCTTATGGGATCTAGAATCGCATTAAAACGTATTCCGTTTGGTAAAGTTCCATCAACTATCGGGCAAGATTCATCTAATCGCTTATTACATATTGTTGCAAGTTTTATGGCAATTTCTTTTACTTGAGTAGTTGATAAAGTTTTTCCAGTCATCTTTATCCCTGTATCACAATCAATCCATATCTTTCCATCGTTATTTATCATGATGTCTGTAACTGACTCATCTTGTAAAAAATCAGATATGTACTCTATTCCAGCTATGCTATCTTTTGAATATTTATATAAGCTATATTTATTTAATATATTTACTTGTGTATTTTGCGTATTGTTAATAGCTTCAGAAATTGATTGTCCTTTAGCTATATTTTCAGCTATTTTCTTAAAATTATCTTTTTGAGTATCTGTTAAAAATTTTATACTCATATTTTTACCCTTAGTGTTTAAAATGAAAAATTGTGGATAACTTTCATAAGTTGCATATTTGTGCATATAGTTTTTCTTTTTTCGAAAACCTATTTTCATTTATGAAAGGGTCTGTGCATTTATATTGCTTACTTAAATCGTTTGTATAGTTATATATTTTCTTTAGAAGTAAGGTTTTATTACAGTTAAGAGTGTTCTTAGATGTTTTTTCGTTACAGTATTTGATGGATTTATGAAATTTTAAGTACATTGTATTGTGTAACTTTTTATCAGGTATATTTTCTGTAAATTTCCACTTTTCCATGTTTGTTGCTTCAAAACATATAAGAGGTTTATTAACTGTTTTACTTAAAATCTTTAAAAGATTACTACTTTTGTTCTCTTTGGCATAAGAAACGAAAAGAGAAAAACTGTTATTTTCTGTATCAGATAAAATCTGCTCTGTATGAGATATGCTTAGAAATTCATCACTAACAGATAATATAACTTTATGTTGTTTTGATAAAATTGAGATAGTAGTATCATATATTCCAGTATTTACTAAAACGTAATCTACATACTCGTAAAGTCTTGTGAAGAAATTTTTATTTGTTGCGTTTATGTTTTGAATTGAGTTATCACAAATATTGTTATTTCCTACAATATAAATTTCCCCTTTATCAGATTTGTCAGACGTATATTTTATGCTTGTGTGGAAGAAATTTTCAAAGTCAATTATCGCATATTCGTCTATTAAGTCAGATAGTGAGAACTTGTATTTTACTCCCAGTAGTGAAGCAATTTCATTACTAACTGTTAGATCTAATAAACAAACTCTTTTATCGTAATCTGCTAAAAATTTAGCTACTTCTAAGCAAAGAAAACTATTTGTTAGGCTAGTGTTTGTTGAACTAAAAAATATTATATTTTCTTTATAGTTAGCTTTCAGTAAATTTAGCTTTCCTATATAGCTTGAAGAATTATTTGAGATTTTATTTTTATAGTAAGCGTTCTTTAACTCAGTTATGAATAGTAATAGCTCTTTGTCGTGTTTAGGTAAGAAAAAGCTTTGAGAACACTCATAGATATTGTTTTTATTTAATAATTCGTTTCTATTTACAGTTATTTTCCAAAAAATATTTTTACCTGATTGAAAAGGGTACAATATTGCTTGGAAATTACTTTTTGAGAATGTTTCATAATTACATTTGTTATTTGAGTTTTTATAACTTCTTCTATCTGTAATATTTTTTATCGTTATACCTAATAATAAACATAGAGTTTTTATGTGATCGCAAGCATTACACGGCTTGCACAGTACTCCAATATTAAATTTTTCGTCTGTTTTGCTCAAAAATATACCTACTTTCATATATAATTTATGTACATATTTTCTGCTACTATTTGAGAAAAAAATTATTATTTTCTAAAAATGTGGATAACTTTTATGGGAAGTGTATGCGTATAAAAAATTTATTAATGTCGATATCGTTGTTTTTGTGCTTTTTGTTCATATATTGGTTAGCAGTTTTGACAAAACCTGGGCAAGTTATTGACTTAGGAATTTTATATACCAAAGTTGACTATTCTAATTACATCAAAAATTTCTCGTACTTTTTACTTACTGAAACTACTGAGTTTGTTGTAATAGTCACAATAATTCTTATAGTTATCGTTGGTGTTGCAAAGAAAAAATATGTAGATGTTGCTTATATTGTAACTGCAATTATTTTCTCAAACGTGGCTACTCAAATATTTAAACACTATATTTTGCAACGTCCAGATTATGCTGTTTTGTATGTCTTCAAAAACTCGTATCCCTCAGGACATATGACTCTTGTAACCTCGGTGATGCTAGGATTTATGCTTATAGTTCCCGTAGCTTTCAAGAAACTTTTTAAGATTTTCGCTGTTGTATTCATGGTGTTTTTTGGCATGGCTGTTTGTGTGGCGCAGTGGCATAGACTATCTGATGTTGTGGGATCTATTTTGCTGACAACTTCAATATTTATGTTTGTTGTATTTGTGCGACAACTTTTTTCTAAGAATCAATATGTATTTCTGTCTGATTTCAATGAGAAAACTAATTTTGTTTCCTTACGAACGCAATGGACATTTACTTGGATTCTTTTAGGATTAAGCGTATTTGTTTTAGCTATTTTGTACTTTATGTTTTACTCCAGTTTGTATAATCTTGCTGATGATCCCCTACGTTTTATGAAGCTAGTTTCAACTTCTTCCTTTACAGTATTGTCTGTTTTAGTCAAATTATTTGTAGTACTTGGGGTGTCTATATTTAATACGAATTTACTTTTGAAAAGTGTTGTTTTGAAGTAATTATTTTTTTAGATTTTGTCGTTATTTGTATAAGAAAATATTTGAGTTGTATTGTTTACTTTTAAATGTTTATTATTTAAGTAATTTTTGTTTTACTAATTTTATGGAATATTTTGTTTCTTTTAAAATACCTGGTTTTAGTTTATTTTGACACGCAAGAATGAAAAATGTCACAAAAAAGTTTCTTAAAACTTAAACATTGAAAACATAAGGGTTTTAGAGTTGCAAAACAGAACTCCCCCAATATATGGTACTTCTTTTAAAAATAACCCCAATATATAGTTGAAAAAACTTTAAAAAGGTATAAAGTATTTGATTAGTGCACTAAGTGAAAATAAAAATTTATATGGGGAAAATTGAAAATGAACACCGATGGCAACAAACCTTTTGTAAATCCGATAGAGGCAATTGAAGAATATTTAGATAGAAGCGACTGGAGAGTCAACGCTAACGCTAACCAAGGATACTCACTTGGTGGATTAATGCTAAATACTTCTGGAAAAATGATAGCAAATTACTGGTTGTCTCATATTTATACACCTGAAGAAGGAATGGCTCACAGAAACGCTGATTACCATATACATGACTTGGATATGTTTGCAGGTTACTGTGCTGGCTGGTCGCTAAAAACTTTGTTACAACAAGGATTTAATGGAGTTTCTGGAGCGATTGCGGCTAATCCTCCAAAGCACTTATCATCTGCAGTTGGACAAATTGTCAATTTCTTAGGTACTTTGCAAAATGAATGGGCTGGTGCGCAAGCATTTTCTTCGTTTGACACATATATGGCACCATATATTAGGCTAGATAATCTTGGATATAAAGAAGTTTTACAAGCAATACAAGAGTTGATTTACAATTTGAACGTTCCAAGCAGATGGGGAACTCAAACACCATTCACTAACTTGACTTTCGACTGGGTATGCCCTGAGGATTTGAAAGATGAAAAGCCGTTTATTGGCGGTAAGATGTGTGACTTTACCTATGGTGATCTCCAAGAAGAAATGGATATGATTAATAGGGCTTACATGGAAGTAATGACACAGGGAGACGCTGAGGGTAGAGTTTTTACATTCCCAATCCCTACATACAACATTACTAAAGACTTTAACTGGGAACATGAAAATACTGATTTGCTCTTTGAGATGACGGCAAAATACGGACTTCCATATTTCCAAAATTTCATTAACTCAGAGTTAGAACCAGGCATGATCCGTTCAATGTGTTGTCGTCTGCAACTAGATTTACGTGAATTGTTAAAACGTGGCAATGGACTATTTGGGTCAGCTGAACAAACAGGATCGGTTGGTGTCGTAACTGTAAATATGGCAAGACTCGGATATATTCACGCACATGACGAAAAAGCTTTAATTGAAAAACTTGACTATTTATTGGAATTAGCAAAAAGTACCTTAGAAAAGAAGCGTGTTGTAATTCAAGAACACATTGATAGTGGTCTATTCCCATTTACACAACGTTATTTAGGTACATTAGATAACCATTTTTCCACTATTGGTGTTAACGGCATGAATGAAATGGTACGTAACTTTACTTTGGGTGAATATGATATTACAGATGAATATGGTCATAAAATGTGTGTACGTATTCTAGATCATATACGTGAAAAAATGGTTGATTTCCAAGAAGAAACGGGGCACTTGTATAATTTAGAAGCAACCCCAGCTGAAGGTACTACTTACCGTTTTGCTAAGGAAGACAAGAAGAGGTTCCCTAACATTATTCAAGCAGGAACATCCGATCAACCATACTATACGAACTCCTCACAACTGCCAGTTGCTTTTACTCAAGATCCATTTGAGGCTTTAAGTAGACAAGAGGAACTACAGACGAAATACACAGGTGGCACAGTTTTGCATTTGTATATGGGTGAAAGAATCAGTGAAAGTGCGGTTTGTAAGGAAATTGTGAAAAGAGCTTTGACTAATTTCCGTATACCATATATCACTATTACTCCAACGTTTTCAGTGTGTCCTGTTCATGGATATTTGGCTGGTGAACATAAGACTTGTGCTAAATGTGCGGCAAATGATCCTAATAACGTTAGGGAGTGCGAAGTTTGGACGCGTGTTATGGGTTACTTCAGACCAGTATCTTCATTCAATATTGGTAAGAAGGGTGAATACGCCGAAAGACAAATGTTTGTTGAAGAAAAGGCTCGTGAAGCTTTGGTTAGTTAATGTCGATTGGGGTCAGTGTTTGGCCCCAATTCTTTGTTTTTACGTAGGTGTAAATAATAGATTATTTCAGTTTGTCTAAAGTTTAAACTCATTTTTTACTGTTCGAATAAGAATATTGTCATTATGAAGAAATTTTTATCAAGTAGTAATATATTTGTTAGAAAAGAGAGCGTGGTAGGTGTTGAGAATGCTGCAAATTCTACCAATTATATAGGTGATAAAGATTTGTTAAACTCTCTTTCTTTTAAAAGTTTAGGTGAAACTTCAAAAGTTTTATCAGAAGATACTGCGGGTATAGATAGCTCATATTCTTTATCTATAGCAGGTATGGTCCCTATGTCTACTGTTGATTGGCCAGGGAAAATATGTTGCACCTTGTTTTTACAGGGTTGCCCTTGGCGGTGTGTTTACTGTCATAATTTTGATATTTTGGACCCTAGAAAACCGGGGCAAATTCCCTTTGGTGATGTATTACAGTTGCTGGAAAAACGAAATGGTTTGCTTGATGGGGTAGTTTTTTCTGGCGGTGAGGCTACTAGACAAGAATCTTTGCTTTGCGCAATAAAAGAAGTAAAAAATATGGGCTTTAGTGTGGGGCTGCATACGGCTGGAGCTTATCCTAAAAAATTAGCAAAACTGGTTGAATATGTTGATTGGGTAGGGATAGATGTAAAAGCTTTGCCTCAGGATTATTCTGAGGTAGTAGGTAGAGCTAATGCTGGTTTGAAAGCTTATGAGAGTTTGAAAATTGTGTTAGATTCTAATGTTGATTACGAAGTTAGGCTGACAGTTTTTCCTAATTCTATTACTAGTTCTACAGCTTTTGATATAGCTAAAAAATGTTCAGAGATGGGTGTTAGAAACTTTGCTTTACAACAAGCCCGTCAAGAAGGGGCTCCTGAAGATTTTGTGGCAAGTGCTGTTGGTTGGGATGAAGAGTTTTTAGAGATAGGTAAGCAAGTTGAGAGTTTGCCGTTTGACGTTTTTCATTTACGTGCGAGTTAGTTGGGAAAGCTGGCTGAAACTTAACTTATGTTTAATGAATATGTGTTTATTTAGTTTTAAATTGTAAGTAGTTAAGTTTTTGGAAAATAACATTTTTGTGTGAGGTTATTTTAGGAAGTGTTCTATAATTAAAGTTATTGTGAAAATATGTTTCAAGGAGGAAATATGTTTGATAAAGATGTTGTAGAAAAAGTTGGCAAAAGAGTAGTTATATTTGGTGTTATCGCTTATTTATTACATTTTGCTTTTCAAATAGCAAGTCCATATATTATATCTTGGGCAGAATTTCAGACGGGTTCTTCAAAGCCTTTAGCTTTGGTCATCTCTTTCTTATCTGAACAATTAATGGGTTTGTTTAGCTTACAATTCGTCTCAATTTCTATCCTATTAGGCGTTGTGATAATAGCATTATCTAAGTCTATTAAGAGCTAAAATTTCGGATAATACTACCTTGCTTTATTGCTATGTTTCATGTGAAACACTGGGTTTTTAAACTTGTGTATAACTAAGTGTAGATATTTGTTGTATTTCTAAGGGTTTTTCATTTTGTTCTAAGTTATCCACATTTTTAAAAGTAATTTTTTATGTCTAAACTCATATTGTTAGAATAAAATACAAGTTAGTACACACGAAAATTTGGAGTTAAGTAAGGTAAAGGGTAGTTATGGAAAATCTTGAATTGTTTAGGCAATTAGGTAATAGATTAAGAGAACTGGAAATAAGCGACTTTCACTTTAAAAGTATTGTGGGTATGAATGCTTACAATCAGTATGTTCTAGAGAATCGTATTCCAGCTCTAATGAAATTGTCTGAAAATTCTTCTTCCGAAAATATCTTTTATAAGTTTTTCTTACTCGGTAAAGAAACTACTGCTAGTGAGTTACAGAATTTATTAGGTGAAACTATTTTTGTTGCTTTACTTGAACATAACTTTATAGAGTATTTTGATGTTTCAGATAAGAATCTAGATTTAGATGGTAATTTACAAGACAGTGTTTACTTTTCTCCAAAAATAAATATTAGTTGTTACAATCTTGAAAATAACAAAGATACAGTTCCAATTTATGTAATATCAGATTTAAAACGCATATCTACTAATAGCAATATTGATAACGAATATGTTATGAGTATAGGTGGAGCTAGTAAAAGTTTGGCGAAAATGATTATCAAAGATAACGCTTTTAGGCAGTATTTTGACGAAAATATAGATAACCCCACAGCAGTAGACATCGGATGTGGAAGCGGTATACAAGCATTGATACTGGCTAAGCTAGGTTATGAAACTTATGCTACGGATATTAGTGAAAAAGCACTAATGTATACGAATTATAATGCTGTTTTAAATGATGTTGAAATTACAACAATTTGCGGGTCTTTGTTTGAACCACTTGAGAACTTGGATTGTAAATTTGATTTAATAGTTTCTAATCCGCCTTTTGTAATAACTGCTGAGCAAGTGCGTAAAAATAATAAGTACACTTACCGTGACGGTGGAATGAAAAATGATGACTTATTAATGCACTTTATCAGTAATGTGTCAGCATTTCTAAAAGAAAAGGGTATAGCTACATTCTTGGGAAATTGGGAAGAAAGATATGATTTACCTAAGTTTGATGATAAACACGAAAATAAGCTACTAAAAGCTATACCTAATAATACAGATATATGGGTTATTAAACGTCAAGAACAAACACCTGAAGAATATGTTAAATTATGGATGGATGACGCTCAAAGTTTGAAAAATTCGAAAGAAGAATACGAAAATAAGTATTGTTTGTGGCTAGAAGATTTCAAAAATCGAAATATTGAGAATATATCTTTTGGGTATTTCATATTACAAAAATCTAAGGGCACTGAAACTGTTTGGAAAAAAATAGAGAATGGAATCCAATACTTACATCAGCCTACTGGTGAAGTAGTTCTAAAAACTCTGGTAGCAAAAGAAAATTTATTCAAAATAAGGAAAAACTCAAGCCGTGACATATTTGATTACAAATATCTAAGACCATCTCATGTTACGGAAGAAAGATATTATATTCCAGGGCAAAGTGACCCACATTCGATATACATGGTGCAAGGTGGAAGTCTAGGTAGGAAAAAACAGTTAACTTCTTTGGAAGCTGCATTTATTGGAGCTTGTGACGGAGAATTAACTGCAAGCCAAATATGTGAAGCAATAGCGTATCTATTAGTTACACAAAATAATAATGAGAGTGATGATAGTCAATTCAATGCAGATACAGAAAAAGAAAATATCCTTAATGGAATAATAGAAGAAATAGCAAACTTCATAGAGACTTCACTAATAGAAGGATTTTTAGAAGTTATTTAAATAGTAATAGTTTTTCAATAACTTTAATTTTGTGTTATAAAGAAAGATATACGCATAAATATTGTTTATAGCAAAGTATGTTGTATTTACTTCACGCAAAAACATAAATAACATACAATAAACTTGGAACAAATTGAGAAACATAAACGGGTGGTAGAATTGTCCGAAACAAAATTGGTCATAGTAGAGTCTCCTGCTAAAGCTCGCACAATATCGTCATACTTAGGTGCAGAGTACAGAGTCGAAGCTTCTATCGGACATATACGAGACTTACCACAGCCATCTTCATTACCTGATGAGATGAAAAAAGGTCCATACGGAAAATTTGCTGTTAACATTGAAACTTTTGAACCCTATTATGTTGTAGATTCGGATAAGAAAAAGAAAGTTGCAGAGCTTAAAAAAGCTTTGAAAGAAGCCAAAGAACTATATCTGGCAACTGATGAGGACCGTGAAGGTGAAGCAATTGCTTGGCACTTATTAGAAGTGCTGAAACCTAAAATTCCTGTTTACCGAATGGTATTTCACGAAATTACAAAAGAAGCTATAGCTTATGCTTTAGAAAATACTCGACAAATTAATGAGAACTTAGTTGATGCTCAAGAAACGCGTAGAATTTTAGATCGTCTAGTAGGGTATGAAGTTTCCCCTCTGCTTTGGCGAAAAATTAAACCAGGAATGTCAGCAGGCCGTGTGCAATCAGTTGCAACACGTTTAATTGTTGAACGTGAACGTGAACGTATGGTTTTCAAACCAATGAATTATTCCGGTATTGAGATAAGTTTTGAAAATAACAACATTGGTTTTAAAACTAAACTAGTAAAAGTAAATGAACAGAAGATAGCTACAGGTCGTGATTTTACCGATCAAGGTACTTTGACTAGTGCTGCTGAGAAAAATAATGTTCTAGTATTAAATCAAGAGCAAGCTGAAGATTTAGCTGAACAGCTAAAAAATAAGCCTACTAAAGTCGAAGATATAGAGACTAAACCATACACTAGACACCCAGCTGCTCCATTTACCACATCGACTTTACAACAAGAAGCTTCACGTAAACTGCATATGAACTCACGAGAAGCAATGCGAGTAGCGCAGTCGCTATACGAAAATGGTTACATTACCTATATGCGTACTGATTCAACAGCTTTATCGGAGCAGGCTGTTAAGGCTGCAAGAATACAAGCAAAAGAGTTGTATGGATCTGAAAACGTTTCAAAAACTCCAAGAGTATATACTAAAAAAACTAAAGGAGCTCAAGAGGCTCACGAGGCTATACGTCCAGCTGGTGAATATTTCAGAACTCCACAAGAACTAGAAGGTGTACTAGAGAAACAACAGTATGCCCTATATGATTTAATTTGGAAGCGAACAATAGCTTCACAAATGGTAGATGTAAAAGGTACTACTAATACCTTGGTATTATCGACTGATGTTGCTGATAAACAATGTATATCTACAGTTTCAGGTACTGTTATACACCAAAAAGGCTTCTTGAATGCTTATGAAGAAGGCAAAGATGCAGCAAGATATGGATCTGACAATGATCTAAGTGAGTTGCCTGCATTAAATATCAATGATGTCTTGGAGATACTTGATGTAAACGTATTAACGCACACTACAACTCCAGCACCAAGATACACAGAAGCTTCACTAGTTAAAACTTTAGAAGAACATGGAATTGGTCGTCCATCAACATATGCTTCAATCATTTCCGTAATCATAGACAGAGGTTACGTTTTCAAAAAAGCTCAGGCTTTAGTTCCTAGCTGGTTGGCTTTTTCAGTAGTTAAACTTCTTGAAGAGAATCTTGCCGAAATGGTCGATTATGATTTCACTGCACAAATGGAAAATGATTTAGATAAAATCGCGCAAGGTGAACAAATTGGAACATCATGGCTGAAAGACTTCTATTATGGCGATGGTAGTAAGCATGGTTTACATACCAGTGTTGAAAATCTAGGTGACATTGACGCTAGAGAAATAAATACTGTAAAAATAAGTAGTGATATAGAATTGCGTGTCGGTCGTTTCGGTCCATATATTCAAGAAGTAAACAACGAAGAAAAACGAGCATCTGTACCTGAAAATATTGCTCCAGATGAACTTACCGAAGAAAAAGCTAAAGAACTATTTGAAATGTCAGCGCAAGATGGCAAAACATTAGGTGTTGACCCAGAAACTAATCTGGAAATTATAGCTAAAAATGGTCGTTTCGGTGCTTACGTTACGGAAGTATTGCCAGAAGAAAGTAAAGAAAAACCACGCATAGCATCATTATTCAAGAGCATGACTTTAGATACTATTACTTTAGAACAAGCTGTGAATTTGCTAAAACTACCAAGAGAAATAGGGGTAAGGGATTCTGATAAGGAAGTAATTACTGCTCAAAATGGTCGTTTTGGTCCGTACATTAAATGTGGATCTGATACTCGTACTCTAGAAACTGAAGAGCAAATATTTACTCTTACTCTAGAGGAAGCTTTAACTTTGCTAGAACAACCTAAGGTTTCAAAGAGAAGAACAAGTGTCTCAGTATTAAAAGAATTAGGAACAGATCCTGCTAGTGAAAAACCTGTTAAAATCAAAGATGGTCGTTTTGGCCCATACATTACCGATGGAACTACAAATGTTACTGTGCCTAAGACAGAAACAATAGAAGGTATAACTCCAGAACGCGCTTATGAGTTGTTAGCTGATAAAAGAGCTAAAGGGACAGTGAAGAAAAAAGCAACTAGGGCAACTAAAGCTAAGTCGACTAAGACAGCAAAAACAGCCAAGACAACGAAAACGGCGAAAACATCTAAGAAAACAACAGCTAAAAAATAAATTGCAAATTATTAGAAAATTCGCGGACGAAAGATAATCTGGTGAATGAGCAGGAAAATAAATTTTCTTCTCTTTTTATAGTTATAGAGGGAGGAGATGGGGCAGGTAAGACCACTCAAGCGGAATTGTTGAAAAATTGGTTAACAAAACAAGGACGTGACGTAGTACTAACCAGAGAACCTGGAGGCACACAACTAGGTGCTCAGATACGTGAAATTATATTACATGGCGAGTATATAAATCCAAAGACAGAAGCATTACTATATGCGGCGGATAGAGCACATCATGTAAACACAAAAATAAGGCCAGCTTTAGAAAATGGTCAGATTGTAATATCTGATAGATATATTGATTCCTCAATTGCTTATCAAGGATATGGTAGAAACCTACGTGAACGAGTAATAGAAGATTTAAATGTATGGGCAACTGATAATTTAAAACCTGACTTAGTAATAGTTTTAGATATTATTCCAGAAGAAAATATGATTAAAGGTAAAAAGGATAATATAGAAAACCAACCTATAGAATTTCACAAGCAAGTTAGAAACTTTTTCATAAGAAAAGCTAAAAATAGTTCAAACTATGTAGTAATTGACGCTAAAGATACAATTGAATCTATACACGCAAAAATAATATCAATAGTACAAGAGCGACTAAAATGAGTATTTGGGACAATCTTATAGATCAAGACAATGCAGTAAATATTCTTAGAAAAGCTGTAAAATCAGCCAATAGTAATAACCCTGAAGCTGTGCAATCGATGACACATGCATGGCTGATAACAGGACCTCCGGGGTCTGGCAGATCCAATGCTGCGAAATACTTTGCTTGTGCTTTGCAGTGTGAAAATCCGCAAATGAACAACCAAAATCAAGAGTTAGAATATGGTTGCGGGGAATGTAAAGCGTGTATTTCGGTGCTGAAAAATACACATCCAGACGTTACACAAATGGCTACTGAAAAAGTAATTATTAATAGGGAAGAGGTCCAAGAACTTGTATCTATAGCATCTCAAGCTCCAATCCAAGGTAGATGGAGAATTATAATAGTTGAAGATGCTGATAGAATGACTGAAATTACATCAAATGTCCTACTGAAATCTATAGAAGAACCTCCGGCTAAAACAGTGTGGATTTTATGCTCACCAACCCCAAACGATGTAATAGTAACTATTCGATCTAGGTGTAGAAACCTGAATTTAAAAACTCCAAGTGTTGAAGCTGTTACTAAATTCTTATGTGAAAAAGACTCGATAGATTACGACATAGCAAAACAAGCTGTTATATGTGCACAATCACACATAGGAATGGCAAGATACCTCGCTAAAAATCCTCAAGCTCGAGCTAATAGGAGAGAACTAATTATTTCTCCAATCAAAGTTCGAAATGTGGTGGATGCTGTATTTATAGCTGCAGATTTGCTTGAATTAGCCACAAAAGACGCTAACGAAAGAAATGAAGAAAGAAACATAGCTGAAAAAACAGCTTTACTGAAAGCTATGGGCCTTGAAGATGGAGAAAAAGTTCCACTAAAGCTTAATGCTCAGATTAAACAGCTAGAAGAAGAACAAAAGCGTCGTATGACTAGATCTATAAGAGATAATTTAGATAGGATTTTTATAGATTTACTAGGTCTGTACCGTGATGTATTAGTATGTCAGCTTAAATCAAATGTAAATATAATAAATATTGATTTAAAAGTGGATATTGAAAGCATTGCAGCCGAAAGTAGTTTTGAGCAAACGCTTGCGCGTATGGAAAGTATCTCGAAAGCCAGACTTAGACTACAGTCTAATGTTAGCCCGCTTTTAGTTATAGAATCATTAGTAGTTTCTTTGAGACCACAAGCATTTGAAGAATAAACTAACTATAACTTTTACTGACTTTGCTTTGAAGATTTATGAGATTTTTACGATTATCTAATATTTTAAAGCTTACTTTACGAGTAGATACATAAGGAATCTGTTAAATAACGTAATTGCATAAATTAGCTGTTTCTATATGATGGTAAAACAAAATTTGTTTTGTTATACATAGACTAATTAAACGAACAGGTTAGGTAACCGTATTTTATAGTACTGCCAAACTACTACCAGCAGTTATTGTTACTACTACTATATTTGCTGTTGAGGAGAAAATATAGTAGTTACCTTAGTGCTACTGTTTTATAAGACTTTTAAAAATTCGCATAATTTTGATAAAATTTTAGCATGGCTAATACAGTATCACCCGCAAGAGGAATGCGTGATATTCTTCCTCAAGAACAAGCAAAACGCGAATATGTATTAAATATAATCAAAAATACATATAAGAAATTTGGATTCGATGAGATTGAAACACCTGCAGTTGAAATAATTACTCGTTTAAAGTCAAATCAAGGTGGCGACAATGAGTCAATGCTATTTGAAATCATGAAGCGAGGTCTTGATAAGGACGCAGATATAAGAGTTTCAGAAGCTGCAGATTTAGGTTTAAGGTACGACTTAACTTTGCCTTTGAGCCGTTTTTATAGTTCACATGCTAGTGAATTGCCGAAAGTTTTTAGAGTATTACAAACTGGCCCTGTTTGGCGTGCTGAGCGTCCACAAAAAGGTAGGTATCGTCAATTCCGTCAATGTGATATTGATATTTTAGGTGAAGAGTCTGTTCTTGCTGAGATTGAACTGATAATTGCAACTTTGTCTGCTTTTAAAGCTTTGAAAATGGAAAACAAAGTTACTTTGCATTTGAATGACAGACGCATACTTCGTGACCTATTGCTTGCATTTGATGTTGAAGAACAAAAGTGTGGCGATGTTTTAATTAGCCTAGATAAATGGGATAAGATTGGTAGGGATGGCGTTTCTGAAGAAATAGTTTCTAAAGAGCTACTTTCTCAAACTCAGTGTACGCTTTTAGTAGATGCTGTAGAAGAGCTAAGAAATACTACAAACATTGTTGGTAAAGATGAAATTACCTTTAACGGTAAGAGTATAAACTTATATGATTTACCAAAAATTGTAGAGACAGTAAATGAAGTTTTACCGCAAGCTAAAATTGTTTTTGATATTAGTTTAGTACGCGGTATGGGATATTACACAGGTCCAATTTTTGAGGTAGTACATGACGATTTTTCTTCATCAGTAGCTGGTGGAGGTCGCTACGATAAAATGATTGGAAAATGGCTAGGAAAAGATGTTCCAGCTTGTGGTTTTTCAATAGGATTTGAAAGAATCATCGATTTAGTTGATTTAAACGATGAGTCAGCTGAAAAATGTGCAGTCTTGTATAGCGACAATATTTCTTATAAAGATATGTTTAAAATTCGTGAAATTGTTATGCAAGATAGTATTATTCCTGTATTTGTTAAACCGCCTAGAAAATTGAACGCTAATTTCTTTGAACGTTTGACATCTGAAGGGTGTAAATTGGTTTTAGATATCCGTGAATTTGATTTTACAGATTCAGATTCTGTTGGAAAAATCTCTTTCAAAGAACTATCTAGGTAACATATGTATATTAAATGGGGGAGTTAGATTACACTTCCCCATTTTTTGTTAATTTTCATTGATTAAATCAAGAATTGTGATTACCTTGTTTATGTAAGGTTATTAGTTAATTCGAATTTATAAAAAAGCATTTTTACTTTGTATATAGGACTACTTGATATAAAATTAGGTTAACCTTATTTAGTTACGCAGTTTTGTGTAGAGACGCACAGAAAGATAAGAATATGAGCATTCCAAAGAGAGTGTCCGCAGTAACAGCAGTGTTGGGCCTAGTATTTAGCTTAATAGGATTTACAGCCCTATCTACTGCAAATGCTACCGGCACAGAAACAATTAAAGTCACTTCAGGTGATTTAAAATGGGGATTTATCCAAAGATGGCGTAGCCACATGGAGATGCCTATTATGGGAGCACCAGGCGTTACAACAGGACATAATGGTGTGTCCGTGGACCCTAATGCTGATACTCGTAAAGCACCTGATTATGGATATGGTTGGCATACTGATGCTGCAACAACTATCAATCCAAATGCAGCAAACTCAATTGCTTTCCCAGGTGGATTGCAGTATCAAAAGTACAAGATTCCTCCAAGCACAGATTACTTGGTAGACTCAACAATCAATAACTTACGTTTACGTATTGATAACCCTACAAGCGCAACATTAGTGGCTGATCTCACATACCGTAAGGGTGCATCAATGGATAACCCAATGGCACTAGTTCCAATCACTACAACACAAAATGTTGAAATTGCAACTGTAGATTTGTCAGCAAGCCCAATTGATTACACAGCTTCAACAATAACAGTAACTAATGCTCCTACAACCATCACAGAAGCAGGTGCTGATATTGTTGGTGGTCGCACAGTATATGGTAATAAACCAGGTGACCCTGTCTCATTTACACTAGAATTGCAAAAAACTATTTCGGTCACTCCTGATGATTCTCAGCCAGCAACTCCTACATTACAAATTGATAAGAAATCATACAAAGCTAGTGAGAATATTACAACAACACTTGAAAATCTTGTAGCTAATAAAGAAGTTGATTTATTCCTTGATTCATTATCAACAAAGATGGGTAGTGTTGCTGTAGGAGCTGATGGTAGGGCTACATTTACTGCCCCATTACCATCAAGTTTGTCTGCAGGTAAGCATAAAGTATTAGTAGCTTATAAAGGTGAAACTAAGACTGTTGCTGAAGCTGAATTCGATGTTGTTGCTTCGACAGTGCAACCACCAAAGCCTCCAGCACCTCCAACACCTGGACGCCCAGAAATAGCTCCAGCACCTGCAGCACCTGAAAAGCCTCAACAGTCAGACGAACCACGCTGTGTCGCTGACCCACAGGTACGTGGTGTTGTAAATGGTGGATTGAACTGGACATTCAGTCGTTCATTCTACAGCTATATTCTTTCAAGCATTGGAAGTAGTGGTCGTGGAGTAATTACACCACGCGCAGGTGCTACCTTGAATAACGGCACTTTCATATATCCAGCAACCCATCCAGGTTCAATGATAAATGTTGGTAAGAAGACAGGTCGTATAAACTTCGGTGGTAACTTCAACTTCTACAAGCACAGTGGTGTCTTGAACTTGACATTGTCTAACCCAACTTTAGTAGTTACAAGCCCAACTACTGGTTATCTAGAGCTATCAGTTTCCTCAACTGATATGACAGGAAAACCAGTTATTCCAGGTCGCATTCGTTTTGCTGACGTAACTTTCGCTAATGCAAACTTTACTAAAGATAGTTTTAATGCAACAACTTCTTCAGTTGTACTAACTGAACAAGGTGCTAAAGCATTTGCTGGTTTCTATAAAGCTGGTAAACAACTAGATAACCTAACAGTAAATGTTAAACTAAGCGATAAAGTTACTTGTTATGATGCAAATGGTAACCCAGTACTATCTTCAACAGGTGCAAATGGTGAATACGCACTAACAACAATAGCTTTGCTATCACTAATTGGTGTATTCGGTATAACCATTTCTCGTAAGATGGCTAAATAATTAAATTGGTCTTACGAGTAAAATCTCGTAAGACCAATTTTTATGCTTAAACAGTAATAATAAATATTGTTTGATGGATCATAACTTACTGGCTTATAAATAGTTACGTAAAATCGTTTTATATGACTAATAAATTTATATACCAGGGTAATTTTAATAAAATAAGATAGATGTTTTGGTAGAGAGTTTGTGACGTACACGATAGGTTGGATTTAAAATGCGAATAAAAATGAAAAAAATTGTTGTTTGTTTGATTAGTTTATCTTTCATAAGTGGTATAACAGCTTGTTCTCAAGCACAGACTCCTGAATCAAATACAAAATCTACGCAAAACACTAATATAGATCCACACAAAATCCAAGGCGTTACACAAGTACAAGATATATCTGATCCTAAACTGATTGGCAAAGTTAATCCAAAACAGCAGCTGCCAGTTACAGTTACAGATAGTTCTGGTAACAAAGTTACGGTTAAAGATACTTCCAGAATACTAGCTTTAGATATTTATGGAACTATTTCTCGAACACTAATAAGTTTAGGGTTTGAAAAAAACTTAGTTGGTAGAACAGTATCTGATACTGAAAAAAGCTTAGAAAACCTACCAGTAGTTACTCAAGATGGTCATGCTCTAAATGGTGAAGCAATAGCTTCTTTGAAACCAACTTTGATAATCACTGACGATTCTGTAGGGCCACCAGAAGTATTAGAATCATTAAAAGCTACAGGAACAACTATAGTAAAAATTGATAGTAAGAGATCGATTGAAAGAGTAGGGAAACAAATTCAGCAGGTTGCTGAAATCATGGGTGTTACTGAGCTTGGAAAGAAACTTGCTGAACGTACAGAATCTGAGATAAAAAAAGCTAAAGAAGAAATTAAAACCTTAGTAGGAGATAATAAAGAACCACTAAAAGTAGCTTTCTTATATGTGCGTGGAAATGGCGGAATATTCTTCATTTTGGGTAAAGGTGAGGGGAGTGACGAGCTAATCGAAAACGTATATGCTCATGACACTGCTAGTAGAGCTGGAATAGAAGGGATATCTCCAGCAACTGCTGAATCCATAGCTTCAATTAACCCTGATGTATTCTTCGTCATGAGTAAAGGGCTCGAATCTGCTAATGGAGTCGAAGGTCTGCTTGAAAGACCGGGTGTAGCACAAACTACTGCTGGTAAAAATAAGCGAGTGGTTGCTATTCCTGATGGATTGGCTTTATCCTTTGGTCCACAAACAGGTGAAGTTCTAAGTAAAGTTGCTAAAGCATTATACTTAGGTGAGGGAAAGTAAAACTTTATATTGTGTATTGCTAATAAATAATAGGTTGCATTTATATAAAGAATTGTAAAGCTAACCGTTGCGAATAACTAGTTGACTAACTAGCTAAGTAACTGACCAACTAATTAGCCAGCTAAGAAACAATACTGACTAACCAACCAATAGCAAAACTTACTTAGAACTTATACCCATATACATAAACTCTTAAGCGAGTTATGTAAACTGGCAAGCAAATAGCAGAGCTTTCAAAAAACTAAACTTAATGCTTTTATTATCTCTTTGGAACGGCAATAATATAACTGCGATTTTACAAACTAAGGTATTAGAAGATAGATAAAGAAACTTCTGCTTAAACTACCACAAATTTAAAGAGTAAATAATAAATTCATAGTAATAAATTACAAGAAGTTAAAATTACATAAAGTTACAGATAGGTAAAGTCACCAAACGTGACATGTACTAAGTAAAACTATGTACAAATAACCTAACGATTATTGTTTATATAAACAGTTAATTTTGGCAACAAGGGGAAGGGAGTATTGGATAAGGTAAAAAGTAACAACACATTACGATAATAAAAAATCTATACTGGAATGAAAATTGTTTAATAACTAAATAAAAGCTATTTAATAACTATTTGAAATATTATTTATCAGACAACTGATAATTGAGTATAGATATATTAGCAAAATATAAAAAGTATTTAAAAATATGAAATAATAATAACTATGGAACAAGTATCTACTAAAACCAATACAAATAAAAAAATAAGCAACAGTACTAAACAAAATAATGCTTTGAAACAAAGAAAAGTTTTACGCTTAAGTACCCTAATAGTAATGCTATTCATTTTGTGTGCATTGTTTATTGCTTCAGCTTCGCTAGGACAGTTCCATATAAATACTTCAGAAGTATATAAATTTTTATTCAATATTGGTGATCCATCTTCTCAAGAATACCAAGTTTTTTGGTTCATACGTATGCCTAGAATAGTAATGGTAATGCTCGTTGGAGCTTCCCTAGGAGTTGGTGGAGCCATAATGCAAGCGATATTTGCTAATCCGCTGGCTGAACCTGGAATCATTGGTGTTTCATCTGGCTGTGCCGTCGGGGCAAGTATAGCAATTGTTATGAACTGGACATTCCTAAGCTTGCTTACAGTCCCAATTTCAGCTTTTGTAACTGGAATAATAGTTACTTTTGCTATTTACCAAATGTCAAAATCTGGTGGCAAAGCTAGGGTAATAACTCTCATCTTAACGGGAATAGCTGTAAACGCTCTATGTGGTGCCATGATAGCGTTCTTCACCTATGCTGCTCCTACTACAGCTCGTAACCAAATAGTTTTCTGGCAAATGGGGTCATTAAACGGGGCTAATTGGCAACACATAATTGTAGTTACACCAATAGTGATTTTTGGGCTAATAGTTTCTTTCTATATTGCTCCAAAACTAGATTTACTAGCCTTGGGTGAAGATACTGCTAAATATCTTGGCTTGAATGTTCCACGTTTACGTTTCACAGCTATATGTATGACTGCTTTGCTGACTGCCGGTGCTGTTTCTTTTGCTGGTATTATTACTTTTGTCGGCTTAATTGTTCCACATTTATTACGCCTAATTATTGGTCCTATGAATAGCTGGTTGATTCCTCTATCTGCTGTTGGGGGCATAATTCTCGTTGGAAGTGCTGACTTGATTGCTCGCACAGCTATGTCTTATGCTGACCTTCCTATCGGTATTTTTACAGCCATAATTGGTTCAGTTGTATTCTTCATTGTTATGAAACAAAATATGTTGAAGGTTGGATAATATGACTTCTGTTAGTGTAAAGAATCTATCTTTTTCCTATGGTAATAATCCTTGCTTGTCTGATATATCTTTAGATATAGAAAAAGGCGATTTTATAGCATTAGTAGGACCAAACGGGGCTGGGAAATCAACTTTACTTAAATGTATTGCGGGTAATTACCGTTCATACGAAGGTGAGATTAACTTCTTCTCGAAATCCATTAAAGATTATTCTATTTTAGAACTTTCTCGTATACGTAGTGTCATGGAACAAAACACAGAGGTATCTTTTGAATACTTAGTCCATGATGTTATTTTGATGGGACGTTCTTGTGTTGAAAATAAATTACCACTACAAGAAGAAGAAAAGTTTATTGAAGAATGCTTAGAAAAAGCTGATATTCAAGAATTGCGATACCGTAAAATATCCGCTTTATCGGGGGGAGAAAAAGCTAGAGTGGCTTTGGCTAGAGTGCTGGCTCAAGATTGTCCAGTTGTTCTGCTTGACGAACCCACAGCTTCCCTCGATATAAAACACCAAGAATCAACAATGCGTATTGCGAAAAATTTGACTGAAAAAGGCTATGCTGTAGTTGTTGTACTGCATGATTTGAATTTAGCTGCAGCTTACTGTAATAAGGTAGTTTTACTTCAAGAAGGTAAATTAGTTAGCAGTGGTTCGTTTGAGGAAGTATTTACATCTGAAGTCTTATCATCAGTCTATCAGCACCCAATTGAAGTCGTATACGACAAAAAAACAATGAGAATTGAGCCTGTACGTTTCTTTACAGAATAGTTTTGAAAATACCGCTATATTTATAGAGATAATTCCAAATATTATTCACATTCTTGCAGTGTATTCATTAATGCTGTTTTTTCTTCATCTGTTACTTTTAAACCATATTTTGACTTAACAGTGATTTGTCGTTTCGCATACGAGCATAAAGAAGTTTTGTTTCTAGGTGTCCAATTAGCGAAATCTTTACTTCCTTTTTCTTGGTTACTTTTTCCATCTACTGCTATCAAATTTAAAGGGTCATTGGCAAATTCTTCACGCTTCCTCTTATTCCATTCCCAAGCCCCATTTATCCAAGCATTTTGTAAAGCAACTATATGATCTATTTGAATAACACTTGAGTTTTTACCTCTTTGGAACTTTATATTTTTCCCAGTGTAAGGATCATCTAGTTCTCCCAACAAAACAGTGCAATTTATTTTTCTAATCTTTTTTAAATCACGATTTAAAATATCGTTTCTAGTATCACAACCGTTATTATCTATATCTAGCCACGCTTTACCAAATTTTTTTCTACCATATTTAGGGATATTAGAATTAGATATTTCATTAACATTTGCTCCACTTGAACTTAGGCTACATAACTTTTGCTGATGGGTATCTGTATAATTTTCAGAGCAATATTTTTCACTACCACTAGGTGAAGAAACAGAGGAAAAGTTATTGTTAAAAACCTTTATTAACTGTGGTAAAAGTATTGCTAACAGGCATAGTAAAATTAGTATGTTTGTTACCAAAATAATTCCACGTTTTCTGCTATAGTACCTTTCAGACTTAGGACTATGCTTTGGGTCTATGAACATTTATTAATTGCTTTTCCTCTTATTACGATGAATATTACTATTTAAATTATAATTTTGAACACGACAAAGTTCATTTAATGTTTTTAAAATGTGGATAACTTTTGCGTATCTTATTTAAAAGCTCAAACTTCAATGAACTTTATGTAAATAGAGTGTGAACTAGACATCGACCCGCACTTCACACGCTAAATTTACGCACTGACAAATAATTCTAAAGCTTAATAATTGCATAAATTATTTATCAGATTGCCCTTTAGCTCTTAGCAAAGCACGTAGCTGTGAAGAACTCATAGTTATATTCCACTGATTTTGAGGTAGTTGCCATTTACGCCAATGAGCTAGAACCGTGAAAGAAGAACCAACTATAGTAGCAACTAACATACCAATCATCATTAAATCAAACTTGAAAAACAGGACCATTACCCCAGCAGAAACAAAAGCTGGTGTTGCATATAGGTTATTTCCACCAAAAACAGTTGGAACATTACCAGCAGCAATATCGCGAATCATTCCTCCACCGATAGAAGTCATCATTCCAAGCATGATAGCTGGTACTATACCAAACCCTAAACCTAATGTTTTAGCGGCTCCGGTGGCAGACCAACAGCCCAATATTATGCCATCAAATAGTATCAGGACACGATTAGACCATTTACTGTTTAAAGGAACTATCCAGGCTATAGCTGCTCCTGTAATTGCAGTTATTAAATAGTATTTGTTAGTAATTGCAATAGGAGGACCAGAATCTAGAATAAGGTCACGTAACATACCTCCAGCTAAAGCACACATTATTGCTAGAATACAAAAGCCAACAAAATCGAAACCCTTTGCCCTAGCTAAACGTCCGCCTAGTATTCCGTTCAGCAAAACACCTATTAGATCAATTACTACGAATATTTCTGATAGTTGTTGATTTATTTGCTCCAACATTACAAACTCACTCTAAAAATTGTGCCGAGTAATACTGTAACAGTTGCTGCTCCGTAACCGATAAATAATTGACGCAAAGATGGCCATATTGGATTTACGCCAGATAATATACCTACAATAGCTCCGGTTAATATTAAAGCTAGTCCAGATAATATAGAAGCGACAAGCATTGCAGTAAAACTTGTAATTCCAATAGCATATGGTAACACTGGTATCAGTGATCCTAATGCAAAACACACGAATGAAGAGAATGCTACAGATAGTGCATTGCCCATATCTTCGGTTTCTTTACCTAAATCTGTTATACGTTTTGGTGCTTTAGTGTTTATTGATTTTAATAACTCATGGGCTTTTCTGCTGGCTTCTTCTTCGCTATCTCCTCGTGCTCTAAAAATTAATGATAATTCGTTTTGATTCACATCAAGATTAGCAATTACTTTATCAGTGTAAGAATTAGGTTCACTTGATTGTATTAGCTCTATTTGTGATTTTACTGAAACATATTCTCCAGCTGCCATAGATAATGCACCAGCTAAAGAGCCTGCTAGACCAGTAAGCAACACGTAAGTATTTTGTATTCCAGTAGTAGCAACACCTAGAATTAGAGCTAAGTTGGATACTATGCCGTCATTCATACCAAAAATTGCAGCTCTGAAGTTTCCAGACATTTTATTACGAGCTTTAGAAACGAGGGCTTTGACTACTTCTGAGTGTACTTGTTCATCAGCGAACATCTGAGGTGTAGCGTATGATTCGGAAGTGTATTTCGCGCGTTCCTCAGCTCTTTGCATGATTGCAAGTATGAAAATAGAGCCAAACATTGAAGTTAGTTTTGCTAGTATACGAGATTTTAGTTTTGGTTTCGGGAGTGGATGAGCATACTCTCCAAGTAAATCTAGCCAATGAGCTGCGTGGCGTTTTTCAGCTTCTGCTAATTCTAGTAGTATACGTTTTTCTTCGTCGTCTTTTTTATTTGCTAATTTCTCATAAATCATTGCTTCCATGTATTCGTCAGCAAGATAGTTACGCCAAGTTTGTATTTGCTTTTTAGTAGGATTCTCAATGCTCATTATGTGGTGCCTTTTTAGACTCTTTATTTCAAACTTTGCAGTTTATTTCAGTTCTATAACAGTTTCCTGTGGTTTTAAACTGATTAGAATATACTAATAAGTTTCTTTGGATTCTTTGTAAGTTTGTAAGGTAAGTGCAATGATTTTTAACTTATTACTGTTATCAAAAAGTGAATTCAATATAATTACTCGGCTAATTTGTAACAGTTTTTCTTCAGTTTTCCTTACCAACATTACCTCATATTCAACCCTTATATAGTTTACTTTGTAGATTGTAATTTACCTAATGTAAAAGTTTCAAAGCAAAAGTTACGCAGGTCACTTATTTGTAAAACTGTAATAAAATTGAACATTAATTTTATTATTTTGAGTCAGGTAAATTAGTGGTATCTATAGTCGAATAGTTAGAATTTGTATTAGTTGTTGTCTCTTCGTTAGTTGCAGATTGATTATTTTTAGATTCAGGTTTGGTAACTTTTACTGTAAATAGGTTATTTTTTACAACTTCAGCAACTTTGTCAGTAATCTTTTCGCCCTGGTTTTTAACGAAAGTTTCAGTTTTCTTTGATACTTTATCTATAGTTTTTGAGACAACTGGTGCTTTATATACCTTATTTGAATATTTTTTGATTTGCTCATAGCGACCTTTTCCAGCTTTGCTTCCTAGTACATACCCTGTGAAAAATATGGCTAGCGTGAATAATTTTTTCAATGTTATCCCCAATCTCGATATTTTATAACTTAATACAATAATTCTATGTAGTAACTGCTTATCTTACTACTAAAAATTTTACTTGTTATTTTCTTGATTAGTAAAGCCAATGTAATGTTTTTATTTTATAGTTACCTATTCGCTATTAGATAAACCAAAAATACAGATTTTTATAATACTTAAGTATGATATTTGTTAATTATTCAGTTAAATCATGTTCATAATATTTATTTCTCGAGATAATTAAACTATGTCTGAAATAACTATAACAACTCCTAGAGGTATAAGACTATCTGGAACTATAAATGCTCCAGTAGATTCTAACGGTTCAATCGTAATATTCGTTCACGATTTTTTGTCAGAACGTTCCGGTGGATATCGTTACGATATTATGGCAGCTGCTTTTAGGCGTGCTGGTTATACCACTTTGCAATTTGATTTCTCGGGTGTTGGTGAATCTGAAGACGACGTTATAACATTGGCTGGTTCAATCGAAGATTTACGGTCAGTGTGTGCTTGGGCTAATGAACAAGGCTATAGTAAACAATTTGTTGTTGCTACAGCTTTTGGATCGCTAGTTGCTTTATCATCTGATTTAGACAAAGTTAAAAGTATTATTCTGATTGACCCTATGATTACTTCTGTGCATTATGAATGGGAAAGTATTTTTCCTGCTGAGCAACTTGAAAAATTAGATAAAGACGGAGTTATGAGGGTTTTCGATGACTCTCCAACTAGCCGTAAATACTTCATCATTTCAAAGCAAACTCTGGCTGATTTATCACTAACTAATATTGAGAACGCACTTGAAGAAGTTAAATGTCCTATTCTGATTCTAGTTACTGACTATGAAAACTATAATGACATATTAATTGAATTTACAGGAAAATATTTTTCAAAACTATCTGATGGATCTAAAGTTGATGTCATTAGAGATGAAAGTAATAACTTAAAGAACTTAAGTAATATGCTTGCTGAAGCATCTATATCTTGGTGTGAATTGCGTTCCAAAAACATCTCTTAACTAATATAATTATCTTTTGAGATATTGTTATTTTGAAGGATGAAATGTTAAAAGTATATAGTGATGTTTTAAAACTACCAGGAGCGTGGAAATTCTCTTTAGCGGGTTTTATTACTCGTTTTCCTATGTCAATGGTAAATATTTCTATTATTTTATTAATTTCTACCTTGTATAAATCTTATAGTATTGCTGGGCAAGTAGCTGCTGTTACAACTGTTGCATACGCTATTTTTGTTCCTTGGCTATCACGTTTAGTCGATAGATATGGTCAAAGAAAAGTTATGCTGCCAGCCATACTTATTAGCTCGCTTAATCTTTTATTACTAGCATTCAGCGCTATGTTTTTACTATCTCCTTGGGTTCTGAATTTATTTAGTGCAATAGCTGGTGCATCTTCTGGATCAATTGGAGCGTTAATTCGTTCTAGATGGGCTAAGACTGTCCAAAACCCTAAGCAATTACACACAGCCTATGCCCTAGAATCAGCTGTTGATGAAGTTGTTTACGTTATAGGTCCAATTATTGCAACAGTTTTAACTACTTCAGTATATCCACCAGCAGGACTTGTAGTTGCAGTATTTTTCAATATTACTGGTGGAATATGGCTATTTTCACAAAAAAGCACTGAGCCTAAATTAGTGAAGCTTGAAAAAGGAGTTAAACAAAAATCTCTATTACGTATTAAAGCTATTTCAGCTCTAGCCATAATATATTTGTGTGCTGGTACAATGTTCGGATTGTGCGATGTGGTAGTTGTTGCTTTTGCTGAAGAACTAGGGGCAAAGAGCTACTCAGGTATTGTTTTAGCTATTTTTGCTTGCGGATCAATGCTTGGGGCTTTAATTTATGGTGCAAGACACTGGGCGCAGCCTATATGGAAATTATTGATTGTCGGTATTGTTCTTTTAGGATTTGGGGTTAGTACCTTTATATTTGCTGATAACCTAATCATTTTGAGTTTTGCCATGTTTATTACTGGTTTTACTATTGCTCCAACTATGACAAATGTGAATAATATGGTTGAGCGAGTTGTTCCTAAGAATCGCTTGACTGAAGGGTTTAGCTGGATGAGTACTTCTATAAACATAGGGGTTTCTTCAGGAGCGTTTGCTGGTGGATACCTAGTTGACTTTGGAGGAAGTGACTTAGGATTTATAGCCACTGTTATATTTGCTTGGATTATGGTTGTAATAGGTTTCTTAGTGCTACCTATTTTACGTAAAGCAAGTGAGAATCATACATTGTCTAATGACTAAACTATCCTAATGCTCTATCTAGTATAAGCTTTTAAAGGTATTTGCTACTAAACATAGTTCACAGTAACAAATACCTTTGTCGTTTAAGTTGTCTAACCCAAAATCGAATCTACTATTTCTTTAGCTTCGGCTTGAATTTCCTTCAAATGTTCTGCACCTTTAAAAGACTCAGCATAAATCTTGTAAACATCTTCAGTACCTGATGGACGAATTGTTATCCAAGCATTCTCAGTAGTGATTTTTAGCCCTCCAATTGGCTGATTGTCACCTGGAGCTTTGACCAGTATATGCTTAATCTCATCTGAACCTAAAGTAGTACTTTTTACATTGTCTGGTACTAAATTTAGAAGCTTTACTTTGCCCTCTTTGGATATTTTTTCATCAATACGAGCATAGTTTGTTTCACCGTATTTTCTAGTCTGCTCTTTGTGGAACTGAGAAGGAGTAAGTCCAGTTTTAGCCATAATCTCAGCTGCCAAAAGACCCATAATCAAGCCGTCTTTATCAGTAGTCCATATTTTTCCATTGTGACGTAAGAAAGTTGCTCCAGCAGATTCTTCACCACAGAAAATAATTGATCCATCTAGCAAACCATTAGTGAAGTATTTGAAGCCAACAGGAACTTCAAAAAGCTCTTTTCCAGATTTTTCACATACTCTATCTATTAGGCTTGACGACACTAGGGTTTTTCCGATTTTACTTTCAGCTTTCCAAAGTGGACGGTTATTAGATAAGTATTCAACAGCCACTGCTAAGTAGTGATTAGGGTTCATCAAACCGTCAACTGTAACAATGCCATGTCTATCGGCGTCAGCATCGTTGCCCACACCAATATCGTAGTTTTCTTTTTTCACAGTATCAGTCAGTGTACGCATAGCGTAAGGAGAAGAACAGTCCATTCGTATAGCCCCGTCCCAGTCCAAAGGCATGAACGCCCAAGTAGGGTCTATAACAGGGTCGATTACTGTTAGGTTTATGTTATAGTATTTAGCTATTTCTTCCCAGTACTCTACACTAGCCCCTCCGAGGGGATGTACACCTATTTTAATATTTTTTTCACGAATAATATTAAAATCAATTATGTTTCCAAGGTCAGATATATAATCGCCACGTAAATCAGATTTTCCTAAATTAGAGTGTGTAATTACTTGGCTTTCAGGTAGTTTTTCTACGGATTTCCAGCCAGAACGCAATATTTCATTTGCTCTTTCAGCTATTACTTTAGTTATAGTTCCATCTGCTGGACCGCCATGAGGAGGATTATATTTGAAACCGCCATCTTTTGGAGGATTGTGAGAAGGAGTAATGACTATACCGTCAGCTAGGTCAGGTTTTGAGAAATCTACATTTTCAGATTCATCAGTATTTGCTCGCAATATAGCGTGAGATATAACAGGAGTTGGAGTGAAAGCTGAGCTTTTATCTATAATTACTTTTACATCGTTACTCAGTAATACTTGCAAAGCAGTTATAAAAGCAGGCTCTGATAAAGGATGAGTATCCCTACCCAAAAATAGAGGACCTGTTATATTGTTATTTTTGCGGTATTCAACAATTGCTTGAGTTATTGCAACAATATGTGCTTCATTGAAAGTAGAATCGAGGCTACAACCTCTATGTCCACTTGTTCCAAAACTAACTAGTTGTGTTGGAATATTAATATCTGGTTCATTTTCATAATAAGCATTTAATAGCTCATCTACGTTGATGAGATCTTGTATTTGTGCTATTTCGCCAGCTCTTTCGTGCATTTTCTAACATTCCTATATCTTATAGTAGTTCGCTAGATTGATTTATTAGTAAATACTATCAATTTTAAGCTTTATAGTTATTTAAAATACTTTTTATCCCTTATTATAACTAATTTATAGAGTAGTACATGTTGTTTTAATAATTCTCATGAAAGTAATATTTATTAATTTTTATAAAATACTTGAAAATATTTATATAAATTTTACTATGATTCAAAGTGCTCTAATAATTTTCTATTATAAAATTTATAACTGCTACAGTCGTTGAAAAATCAACATATTTTATCCATACTTTGAAAGTGTAAACTATCTTTGTTAAATTAATTAATAATTTGTAATTCATTGTTTTAGTGATATAACCGAAGGTTTTGTTACAATTTTGGTTAAATATTATAGTTACTTTCAAATAAATTGATAAAATCGTTTTTATGGGTAAAAAAAATCGTAAACAAAATAAAAAAGCACAAGAGTTAGTTGAAAAGAAATTTAAAGTTCCTTTCGTTGTTAGACCATTTGAAGGGCTTAAATACGAAACTGATTTTGTGGCTATGCGTGAACTAGTTCCTGCTGGAACAATTACCGCAAAAACAAATGAAGAATATGGTAACCGTGAAATTACTTTTGTTACTTTGCTTCCAAATTTTGCTCAAGCAGTAGTTAACTCTAACGGTAAAATCATGATTGCTCTACAAACTCACACTAATACTGGTGATGCTTCACATGATTTAGGTTTCATCTTGAAGATTGCTTTAGAATCTGAGGGTGAAAAACTTATCACAGGTGTAGATCTTCGCTGCGAGGGTCCTCGTTTGCAAGAAATGCTTGATAATACTTTCGAATCAGAAGTGAAAGTATATGAAGATTGCTCATTCTGGTTTGACACTGAAGAAGAAAACGAACAAATTGCTCAAGCAGTAGAAAATAGCCGTGAGAACATAATTCCAACTAAAGCTGTTGAAAATGTTAAAAGTGCTTATTGGTGCCAATTTAACAAAGATTTTATTCGTTGGGTAATGGCTGAGGATGAGTACGACGTTTACAATGCTTTAGCACGTCTGAAAGTAAAAGGATTATGTGACTTAGGTGAAGGTTCAAAATTTGCAGGTGCATTTAGAGGTCTCGGACTAATCGTTCCTGTGTGGGAAATTCCTGAAGATATGGAATTTGCTCAAGCTGAAAAAGCTATGCAAAAGCTTGCTGAAAACGTTCTGAAAGAGCTACCTAATAAAGATTCTTTAACTGACGAAGAGAGAAGAGCTAGAGCTGGTCTTGTAAGTAGGCAAGTATCTTTACGATAAAGTTTTATATAAGCAGTGAACATAGTGTTGATTTACATATTAATGTTAGATTGACACTATGTTGCTAAAATATTACTCTTTCTAAATGCTTAGTAATCAACTGATATATAAGAGCAATTGAGAATGCAATGGAGGAAAAATGGTTGAGAAAGACAATATGTACCCGGGAGTTGCTGTTATTATTCCAGCTAAAGACGAGGAAACAAGAGTTGCTTCAACCATTCGAGCCTGCAGAGGAATACCAAACGTTGACCTAATAATAGTCGTTGACGATGGTTCAGTTGATGATACACAGCACGTGGCAAGGGCTGCTGGTGCTGTAGTAGTTCGTCATAGCGTGAACAGAGGAAAAGCTGCGGCAATGGAAACTGGCTCTAAAGTTGCTTTTATGAGAGATTACCCTGAAACTCCAGGGCGATTATTACTGTTCATAGATGCTGATTTGGGGGAAAGTGCAGTCGAGTGTATACCTATAGTTGAAGCTGTGCAGACTGGAAAAATTGACTGTGGTATAGCTGTTTTCCCTCCTCAAAAAGACGCTGGAGGTCATGGTATTGTTACTGGTTTTGCCCGCAAAGCTATTTATCGTGCCACAGGCTGGTCACCTAGACAGCCACTTTCAGGACAAAGATGTCTGACAAAGAAAGCTATGCAAGCAGCGATGCCATTAGCTAGTGATTGGGGTGTAGAAACTGGTATGACTATTGATTTGTTAGTAAAAGGCTATACTTTACAAGAAATTCCTTGTAATTTAACACATCGTGTTACTAAAAATGATTTTTCTGGATACTTACACAGAGCTAAACAGTATAAAGGTGTTTGGTTAGCTGTTATGATTAGACGTTTGAAGGGCGTAAAAGCTAATTATCACGATTATATTAAGAATAGTAGAGTTCAAGAATTTTCTAAGCCTTATAAAGCACGTGAATCATAGTGAGCCGTTAAAATTGAACTATAATTAATCTAATTATTTTCAAATAAGTCGTCTAGGATATATACGTTTTATACGGTAAGGAAAGAAATGGTAATTTACTACATAAACTGGTACTTTTGGTTCAGTCTTGTTAGTTTAATAATTGCTATTCTTGCCTTAGCTTTAGCTGGTGAAACTTGGAGAAAACTGCGTTATCTTTTAGTTGTACAGCAGACTTCTAAACACAGTCACCAGCTAACCCCTTCTAATAAAGGGGGAAGTGTGTATGTTATATATAATCCAAGTAAAAAATTTGACTTTCAGAATTTAAAAACTAAAATTTCAGCAATAGCTGCAAATACTGGGATGGAAGAACCAATTTGGTTAGCTACAACGCGTGAAGATAGTGGCTATAGCATGGGTTTAAAAGCAGTAGAAGCTAATGCTGGTGTAGTAATAACAGCTGGTGGAGATGGAACAGTAAGGGCTGTATCGTCTGCTTTGTCGGGATCTGGAATTCCGATGGGAATATTACCAGTAGGTACGACTAACTTGCTTGCCAGAAATTTAAGACTTCCAATTAACAACTTAGACGAATCAATTCAAATAGCTTTAACTGGACGAAACCGTCAAATAGATATTGGATGGATGAAAATAATAAACGGAGAATATTCTGAGGGAATAGTGCCAGATAGTACTTTCCTAAAGGAATTAACAGGTAGAGATGACATAGATTCAGGAGAATCTGCTTTCCTAATAATGGCAGGTATTGGGTTTGACGGTGACATAATGGCAAGCGTTGAAGGCAAAATGAAGAGCAGAGTTGGCTGGTTTGCTTATGTATTTTCAGGACTAAAAAATCTGCGACGTGAAAGAATGGGAGCTAACCTAACAATAGGTTCAACTCAAGAATCATCAGAATTTCTAGCTCGTAGTGTTCTATTTGCTAATTGTGGACAACTACCTCATAATATTTTACTTTTACCAGACGCACAAATTGATGATGGGTGGCTAGAAATAGCAGTAATCGATATTAAATCTAAAATATTTGGTTGGATTTCTCTTGCAATAAAAGTAATTTTACAAGGAATAGGTATCAAAACTAAAATTCCTAAAATTGTTGGAAAACTAGACATTTTAAGGACGCATAAAGCACATTTAACAACTGATAAAAAATATAATGTACAAATTGATGGTGAGTATATGGGCAAAGCTAAAGAACTTAAAGTCCGTATACAATCAGGGGCTTTAATAGTTAGAACAGTGTAGGCAATCATGAATCGGTTTAGCAGAATAGTTGCGTTAGTATTAGTAGTTTTATTTATTTTTACACTAGTGGGTTCAAGTCTTGTATATGCAAGTGCACCTGTTCGTAGCCAAAGCATTAAAGAAAACGTACATGGCATCTCGACGCCTAAAGATAGCAACACAAATGAAACTAATGCTATTACTGGGCAAAATGATGATAAAAACTCGCAAACTAAAGACTTTGAAGTCCTAAAGAAAAATGAAAATTTATTAGTAATCGGTGTCGGTGGGCTACGTTTAGAAGATATCAATGCACAACTAAAATATTACAAACTTGATAATTTGAAAAAATTTATTGAAGAAAGTGCTTTGGCTAATAACATTGTCCGATCAATAACTAGCTCAACTTGTACTGCTGATGGCTGGCTAGCCTTAAACACAGGTAAACGTTTTGGTGACGCGTATAGAGGTGGAGTTGGTATATGCGCCAACTTTGCTAGTCCTTATGACTCTAACAGAATTCACGACTGGAATGCTTATAAACAAAGTGAATCAGAGAATAATTACCATGCAGAACTAGGCAGCTTAAAAAAAGCTCTAAGTAAATACAAAGTTAAACCTATTGGTCTTGGGGCTGCAGTAGCGTTAGCTGGATCTGATGGTAAAATTCGTGATTTCAGCCATGCTCACTCTAATGATAATATTTTCGCTAAACAAATTGCTTCAGAAATAAAAGAAAATAAAGTCGTTATTGCTGATGCTGGTCAGATTAGACCATATCAGCGCGTTAATGTTAGAGCTTATAGCGTAGATAGTTACGCAATGTCAAAAGAACGTGGAACAAATTCACGTAGACAATACACTCAAGAAAAAATGCTTAAACGTGGAGGGATAGATTATACTGATACACCTTTAGCTACACATACTTACAAACTTTTAAAACGTTTAGATACTATTTTGTCTTATCAGAGTGAAAATCAAAACATTGTTTTGGCTTCTTTGTCTGACTCTGGCCCAATTCCTCATTTACAAATGGTTGCTTTTAGAGGACCTGTTTTTAAAGAAAAAGGTTTTATCAAATCGTCTTCAACTCGTCATATTGGTTTGATACAAAATGAAGATATTTATAAGAAGATACTCAGTTTGCTTGGGGAGTCAGATGTAGAAGTTCTAAGCACGGTCTCTTCAAAACTTCCTACTTTTAGGCAAGAAGATTTGAAAGTAGATGCTCCTCAAGCCTACGTAGGTTCTAAAGCAAATGTGCTAATTGATAGAGCTGTACATGCAGATAGAATTAAGCGCACAGCACCGCCATTTTTACTATATATGGTATCTATTACAGCAATACTATTTATTAGTATTGGGGCTATTTTAAATAAGCGTTTTATAAACTTAGCTAAGCGTTATTTTAAGAAAGATTTATCTGAAATTGCTACTTCTCTTCGTACATGGAAAGTATTACGTTTTGTTTCAATAGTGGTTGCGTGTGTTCCAATAAATGGCTTGATTTATAATTTACTTCCTTGGTGGCAGCATCGTGGACAGGAAATTGGAACTATTCTTGTACCTACTTTAATGTCTGTTATTGTGGCTTGTGTATGTTCTATAGGTAAATTAAAAAATAGTTTAGTAGCTCCGTTAATATTAGTATCGTTAATACATGTAGTTGCTTTGACCATAGATCCTTTAATTGGCAACCAAATGCTTTTGGACTCAGTACTAGGTTCTCAGTCAATTTTGGGTGCTAGAATGTATGGATTTGGCAACATAATGTTTGCGTTATTTGCGTCTGCCACATTGATGTTAGGTGCAGCATTATGTGAAAAATATGTACGCAGGAAATCTAAATTAGCGATTTTTGCTACTCTATTTATACTAATGGCTTATTCAACAGTAATTGATGGTTTACCAAAATTTGGTGCTGATTTTGGTGGTCCGCCAGCAATTATTCCAGGTTTTGTTTTCCTAATTTTAATACTTTTGGAAGTAAAATTAAGTTGGAAACGAATAGTGGGAGTTTTTGCTTTCACTGGTATAATTGTCTTAGGTATATGCTTATTTGACTGGATGAGACCGGCTACTCAAAGAACTCATTTAGGTAACTTTATGCAAGTTATTTTAGATGGAGGGCTATGGCCAGTCGTATATAGGAAATTAGGCGCTAACGTTAATATGCTAACTTCACCTTTAATTGTTATAGCTATTGCAGGTGCCTTTTTGATAGTTTATATAATGTTCTTTCCTCATATGAAGAAGAATGTTAACAAGAACATTGATACCTATAGATGGTTGATAAGTGATTACACAGATAAAAGCGTGGATCAAGATTTATTGATTCTAAAACCAATGATTTTGAGCTTATTTGTGATGTTATTCATTGGTGGGTCGGTCAATGATTCAGGTATTGTCATTCCGGGCAATGCTCTTGTCTTGATAGTTCCTATGTGTTTGTCTATATGGTTAACGTGGATGATAAACATAAAAATGCAAAATTCGTCTATAGTAGGATAAGATATGATACATAACTTATTGGTACGGGGGTTGGTACAAAATGATTGATTTACGTCAGGTTCGCGAAAATCCTGAAATAGCTAAAGCAAGTCAAATTGCTCGTGGTGCAGATCCTTCTTTGATTGATAAAGCTATTCAAGCTGATGATGAACGTAAGAAGTATTTGACTAGTTTTGAAGAAAAGCGTGCGAAGCAGAAAGAACTATCCCGAAGTATCAGTAAAGTATCCCCGCAAGAGCGTGAAAGTGTATTAGCTGAAGCTAAAGCCTTAGCTGAGGAAGTTAAGGTTGCTGAAGCTAAAGCTAATGAAAAAGCTGAAGAAGCTACAAAAATCTTATCCTCCATTGCCAATGTTATTCTTGATGGTGTTCCAAGTGGTGGCGAGGACGATTATGTTGTTATACGTCATGTTGGACAAGTACGTGATTTCAAAGCTGAAGGTGTTCAGGTCAAGGATCACTTGGATTTAGCTGAAGGTTTGAAAGCTGTAGATGTAAAGCGTGGTGCTAAAGTATCAGGAGCTAGGTTCTACTATTTGACTGGCATTGGCGCAAGGCTTGAGCTGGCGTTGCTGATGGCAGCTTACGAACAAGCAATTGAAGCTGGCTTTACACCTATGATTACACCAACTTTGGTAAGTCCACAGATTATGTCAGGTACTGGTTTCTTGGGTGAACACAGTAGTGAGATTTACTATTTACCAGCAGATGACTTGTATTTGACAGGAACAAGCGAAGTTGCTTTGGCTGGATATCACTCTGATGAGATTATTGACTTGAGCCAAGGCCCGAAGCGTTATGCTGGCTGGTCAACCTGCTACCGTCGTGAAGCTGGGTCTCATGGTAAAGATACACGTGGTATTATTCGTGTTCATCAGTTCAATAAGATTGAGATGTTCTCTTACTGTACACCTGATGAGGCTGAAGCCGAACACGCTCGTTTGCTTGCATGGGAAGAAGAAATGCTTGCTAAGGTTGAGTTACCTTATAGAGTCATTGATACAGCAGCTGGTGACTTGGGAACTTCAGCAGCTCGCAAGTTTGACTGTGAGGCATGGTTGCCTAGCCAGAATCGTTGGATGGAAGTTACTTCTACCTCTAACTGTACAACTTTCCAAGCTCGTCGCTTGAATATACGTGAACGCTCAGAAAATGGAACAAATATTGTTGCTACTTTAAACGGTACTTTAGCTACTACACGTTGGTTGGTTGCTATTCTTGAAAACCACCAGCAAGCTGATGGAAGTGTGTATGTTCCAAAAGGTTTGCGTAAATACTTGGGTGGTGTTGAGTACTTGACCCCTGAAAACTAAGCTTTTGCCCCACTAATGTGGGGCAAACTTTTTATTTTTAGTCTATATTGAGAGTATTCCTGTTGGGCATAGGCTTTGTGCTAATTAGCGATTTTGAATATTTATTTATTGTTTGTAATAGCTGATTATTACGAAAATACTTATAAGAATGTTATAGATATGTTTCACGTGAAACCTTGAAGGTATGCTCGAGTGGATGAATAGATGGACTTATGAACGAATGGATTGTATGCGAATGAATTTTGAAGAACTAGTAAAAGAGCAAGAAAAATTTATACCAGATAATTTAGCTAAAGATTTGTCAAAAACTTTAGTTGGTGTAGATGTTGATGGAACTATGATTAACGCTTCAAATGAAATATCTGAGCAAATGAAGAGTAGTTTGCGTAGGCTTATAGAAAATGGTGCTATTTTTTCTATTGCTTCGGGGCGTGGAGTTATGTCAGTAAAATCTGCTTTGGAAAAAGCTGGGGTAGATAAATGTTATGCTGTTTGCTCAAATGGTGGAGTAGTTGCGCAATTCAACCCTGAATTTGAAGATGGGTATAAAATACTTACTCGCACTAACTTTATTTTCAAAAATGCTATAGAAAAACTATACGAAAAGATTCCAAATGCTCATTTCTGTTTAGAAAATGTAGGTAAAGGTTTCTATATGGATAAGCTATTTCCAGAAAATAAAATGATTGGTGAACAAACTCTAAAAACTATAGATGAAATAAAGAATATGCCAGCTCCTAGACTAGTTGTTACAGTTCCTGAGTATACAAATGCACAGCTGAGAGAAATAGTTGACAGCATTGATTTAGAAGATGTTGAATATTCGTTTGGTAGAACAGCTTGGATGGATTTAACTCCTAAGAATATGACAAAGAAAGTAGGATTAGAACAGTTAGCTACTCTACTAGGTGTGAATCCTGAGAACACTCTAACAATCGGTGATGGAGATAATGACATTACAATGTTTGAGTGGTCAGGTCATTCAGTGGCTATGGGAGATGGGTATTATAAAGCCAAAGAGAGTGCCAAAGTTGTGACTGCCGATGTTTATAATGACGGTTGTGCTGCTGTTTTTGAAGCCTTAGTTAATAAAGCTTTGGCAAATAGTTTGTAACACAGTAGTACTAGTGTTGTTAACGTAAGTGTCGCCGTGTTTTGAGTATTGGCATTAAGGAAAGTTACAATTTAGTGTTTATTGCTTGGCGATATTTTAGGCTGAATGTCGTGATTTTAGGTTGATTGCTAGTCAATATAGGTAAAACATAGTCTGAGTAAGCTATTAGATTGCCTAATTTAGTTTATAACTTTTCTTATATTTTGAAATTGTCACTTAGAATTGTTTTATAAATACAGTGTGTTGAAAATAGGTAGACATAGGGACATGGATTTTATTAGTTAATGGTTAGTCTATGTGAAGTTCTATATTGTAATAAAAATTTGCTGTGAATTACGAATTACTTTGAAAAATGGGCTTTTTTGGTCGAGATTTGTTGAATAAATGTTCGTGTAACTGAGTTAATGAGCTAGTTCACTAATAAATTAAAGCCTGTAAATAGTAATAAAGAATTTGCGTGGTAAGTAATTAATGAAATAATTGTACTGATTGCTAATTACTATATAAAACGGAGGAAAAATGAGTAGAGATATTTTACATAAAGACTGGTTAGATAATCGGCTTAACACTCTATTCAATTTCGGAATTTCCTCTAAAACTTACGGTGGATTTGGGTATTTAGAAGAAAATGGCCAGATTGATCCTGAACAAAATATACAGACTTATATAACGTGCAGGATGACTCATATATACAGTATGTTTATAGTTGATCATCAGCATGAGACACAGTTTGCTAAGGAGTTAGAGGTAGCTAAAGAACTCGCTACTCATGGTGTGAAATCTTTAATTGAGAGCATTCAAGACCATGAGCATGGTGGATTTTTCGAAGCTATAAAAGTTATTAAAAATGAAGAGAACGGGCAATTTGAGATTCAGCCAACGAGCGAAGAAAACACTAAAGTTGCCTATGCCCACGCTTTTGTTTTGCTTGCTGCTTCTAGTGCAGTTTATGCCAATATTGACCGTGCTGAAGAATTATTTGAACTAATAGTTAAAGTTGAAGAAAAATATTTTTGGGACGAAGAAACCAAGAAAACAATTGAGTCATATAAGGCAGACTGGAGCGGCTGTGAAAAATACCGCGGAGTAAATGCAGCAATGCATACTGTTGAAGCATTTCTAAACGTAGACTCTATGCTTAATAAAAATTCACATTTGAGTGAGACAGATTGGCTTGAAAGAGCTAAATATTTGACAGATTTTGTATTTGAAACAGCACGAAATAATAACTATATGATTCCTGAGCATTTTGATGAAAACTGGAATGTTATTTGGGACTATAACTTCGATGATAAAGCACACCAATTCAGACCTTATGGTGCTACGGTTGGCCACGCTATGGAATGGGCTAGATTGGGTGTACAGCTAGTATTGTCATATTACAAGCGTCAAGGACATATTAGTGAAGAGAACTTGGCATTACTAAAGGACTGTGTCGGATTGTATAATGTCGCGTTGCAAAGCTGGGGTGTAGACGGTAAAGAAGGATTTGTTTATACAACAGATTTTGAAGGCAAGCCAATTGTGCGCGACCGTATGCATTGGGTTTTATGTGAAGCAATTGGTGCAACTGTAGCTTTGAAGCAAGCTAAAAACTTACTTGATACTAAAGGCATATCAGCAGAGTTTATGGATACTAGCTATGGAATAAATTATTTCACTATGCCAGAAAACGCGGATATAACTTCCATTCCAGAGGTAAAAATAGGGTACTTAGATTTCTACGACTATTGGTATTTGAAGTTTATAAGTTATGCTGATAAGTATGTGATAAATGATGATGGTTTATGGAATCATCAGCTGGATGAAAATAACAACTTTTCGAGCAGTATTTGGAGTGGTAGACCTGACATATACCATGCTTATCAGGCGTTGTGGTTTGCTAAGAATCAAAATATTTTTCTAACTAAAGACTTGTAAAGTAATTTAAGAAATTAAATTATGGAAGGTATACACGTGTTTAATTTTCATGATTGGTTCCGCTAATGCGTTATAATTATTTTTTAGAGAGTATTCAAATGTGTGAATTATGTGAATTGAAAATGGAAATGTAGCTGGTTTAGGTGTTTGGTTATTAAGGTGAATTGTAATAGTAAATTATTTCATCTACTTTGAGGAACTCTTGTAAATAGCATATTTTGACAGATTATGAGTGATGTGTCGGATAGTGTTACGTAATTTTAGGAGAAAATATAAATCCTTGAGTGAATAACTAAAGCAAAAGCAATGGTGACAAAGTAAATGAATATAAGGGTGAGTTCATTTTATTGTCCAAAATGTTAGTTTATAACTAGCTAAATAATTAAAAGTATTCTTGTGGGAGCTAGTATTAAGCACTGAATTATAGTGGTTTACTACTTGATATAAATGATTACTCGAATTTAGGTGTGAGATGGTGAGGAGATAATGACACAAAAAGATGGTATGCGTATGAAAAAGTTAAATTTGCGTGGTAAATTTGCGATATTTATGGGAAAAATGGCTGCGAAAGCTTCTAGAATGACTGGTCGTGGAAACGGAGGTATGATTGGTGGGCGTATAGCTTTGAAATTAGATCCACAAATCATGTCAAAGTTAGCTTATGGTAGGAAAGTTATTCTAGTAACAGGTACAAACGGCAAATCTACTACAACTAAAATGACATGTGCTGCTTTGCGTACTCTTGGTGAAGTTACAACTAATGATTTAGGTGACAATATGCATGACGGTGTTGTCAGTGCTATGATGAACAATCCTAAAGCTCCATACGTTGTTTTAGAAGTTGATGAAATGCATTTAGAGTCAGTAGCTAGACGCACAGACCCGACAGGTATTATTCTGCTAAATCTCACAGCTGACCAATTAGATAGAGTCGGAGAAATCGCCACTACAGAGAAAAAAGTGCGTGAAGGTGTTGAAGTTTCTAAGAATGCTTTTGTTGTTGCTAACTGTGATGACCCTATGGTTGCTAGTGCTGCTTGGGATGCAAAGGAACGTATATGGTGTGCCTGTTCTTTAGGTGATACTCAAGATTGTTTGGTTTTCCCACGTACTCGTGGAGTAGTTAAATATGATGGTTTGTTATGGGTTGGGCTTGACGAACATGGTGTAGAGACAAACTATAGTCGACCAAATGCTGATTGGTTTTATGACAGTGAATCTAAACTTTATGGTATAGGTGTTATAACTGAAGTTGATGTTAAGTTGCCAGGAATGGCTAACCGAATGAACGCCATGCAAGCTTTGGCTTGTGCTGTTCGTTTAGGGGCCGATGTTGATAAAGCTGTTAGTGCTATTGGAAAGATTGGTAATGTTGCTGGTAGGTACTCTCTTGTAGATGTTGAGGGTAAGCACGTTCATATGCTTTTGGCTAAGAATCCTGCTGGTTGGAACCAAGCTATTTCAATGCTTGACTCTCAAGCTAAGAGCATTGTTATTGGTGTGAACGATATGGTTGGCGATGGCATTGATGTTTCATGGCTATGGGATATTAATTTCAAAACCCTCAAAGATATTGTTGCTAATAACCCGTCTTGTAAAATTTACGCTTGTGGTATGAGGAGCTACGATTTGGCTGTACGCCTAGATTATGCTGGTATACCTTATGAGATATGTACTGATCCTATGGAAGCTATATTGAAATCTCCTAGTGGTCGTGTCGAATTGGTTGCTAACTACACTTCATTCCACGAAGTAAAGCATGAAATTAATGCACGTGGATATAAGTATTTGTAATTTTCGTAACAGAATAGAATATGAGGATTAGTTTTAGGGGTTATGGTGTCTGAAAAGCTACAGATTGGGTTACTATTACCTGACGTACTGGGTACTTATGGTGATACTGGTAATGCCATTGTGCTACGTGAGAGAGCTTTAGCTAGAGATATTGATGCTGAGATTGTATATTGTTCATTGAATGATGAAATTCCTAGTTCCTTAGATGTTTACGTCTTAGGTGGTGGGGAAGATACTGCTCAGAGCTTAGCTACTGACCATTTGCGTAAGTTTGCTGGTTTTCGTAATGCTTGTGATTCTGGTAAGCCGGTGCTGGCTGTGTCAGCATCTATGCAAATTTTAGGTAACTGGTATATTGACTCCTTTGGGCGTAAGGTTGAGGGGCTTGAAGTACTTGATATCGAGACAGTTTCACGTGGTAAGCGTTTTATTGGTGAAATAGTTTCTGTTCCAATCTTGCCAGGTATATCAGATTTGCTTACTGGTTTTGAAAATCATGCTGGTGTTACTAACGTTGGTAAGGACGCTTTACCATTAGGTCATGTGCTCGTTGGTAAGGGCAATGCTGGGGATTGCTATAACGTTGATACTTTGACTGACCCTGCGTTTAACTCAATGAAAGCTTGGGAAAGCTATGCTGAGGAGACTAACGCTGAAGTTGTGTTTAACCACTTCGACGGAGCTTTTTCTAACAATGTTATCGGCACATATATGCATGGACCTTGTCTTGCACGTAACCCAGAATTAGCTGACTGGTTACTTTCAAAAGCATTAGGGTATCCGCTAGAAAGTATTGAATTTGGAGCTGTTGAAGAAATGCGCCGTCACCGTTTTGGGAATACTCTCATATAAGTATTTTCATTTGGATATACCTTTCTTCTAGAAACTGTTTTAGTAATAAATATTGTGTTATTGAAGTTTAGTTATTTGTATAGAAACTAAACTTCAATATTGCTTGATACTTCATATAATCTGGGTGTTATCAGTTGCGTAGATGTTTCGTAGCCAAGTAGTTTAGAGTAATATTTGTTTGTGTCACTACGAACATCTAGCTATTTTTATTGAACTCTATTGTTTGTTTTTATTAGTTCTTTGTAACTGTTATCTACTTTTTAAGTAAAACCGTACATTAACTTTCTTACTTTTCTAAATATTAGCTACATTTTGTTATTTTATGTATGTAGATTTTTAGGTTTATAGGTTATTTTTCTGTTGATAGTGCCTGTTAACACCGTAAATTCTAATAGTGTAAGGAGTTTATTATGCGTTTTGAATTTTTATAGTTTTCAAGTTCAGTTTACTTTAAGTATCATGGAATATATTTCTTATAAAGTATCTTTCGGGTTTATTTACTGTTTTGCAGAAAGCTTATTGCGTAGTAGTAACTGTTTTGGTTTATATGTAGTTTTCTTTAAAACTTATAGCGAGGTAATGTGGAACAAAAAACTAATATAAGTATTTAAAGCACGCATAAGATTGGTAAACTGCATCCAATATGTGTTAATCGAATATATTGTCTAAATACCTATGCGTGCTTACTTTTGGTTGTCGTTTCTATTTGAACTGTTTTAGTAATTAGAGTTTTAGTGATTAGAAAAATAGTTTTTATTACTGGTATCTGGGTTATTGTTTATTGACTTTGTACTTAAAATAATTCGATGTTCGTTTTCTGAAGTGTTTGCTAAAACATACTTATTGTTTAGATTTTCTGACACATTAAAAGTGGTTTGCAAGTTAGCCTTTTTAGCCATAAATAGGACAATAAAAGTTATAGCTAATAATTCAACAACAGTAATTAGTAAGCTTATAAATGATCCACTAGCATTAGGATCATAGCTCTTATATATAAATATTACTGATAATATTGAGAATACGTTATTAGCTGTGTGTATAGCTATGCTGGCTTCAAGGCCACCAGTTTTATGTGCTAGGTATCCAGATAAAAGTCCGAAAATTAGTACATCAAAGAATGCCCATGCTTGGTACAAGTGAGCAAAGGCAAAAGCTATGCTAGGTATCAGTATCGCAAGCACAGGAGATTTAAACCATGCTCCCAATGTTTGCATTATAAATCCTCTGAATATATACTCTTCAGCTGCACATTGTATCGGTATACACACAAAAACTAGAATTATAAACAGTATCCAAAAACTTCCGCTAGCTACTTCTTTTGGTAAAGATAAGTCGAATAGTGAGTTATCTAGTGCTGTTATTCCTAGTGTTGCTACTAATATTATGCTTAACGACACTAGTAATGATTTGAATAGAAATTTCCAGCGAAGTCTCAATTCTACTGAAGAAATCATTCTTATAGGTGCCATTCTGCAGATAAATAGTGTTATAAAAACTGCTGGTAGCATTACTCCTACTGAGCTAAACATAACAAACAATACGGGTAAATTTGTGCCGTTTATTTGTCCTGTAAGCATATTTATGTATGCTATAAACGTATGTGATTTATCAAAATTGAGCCCGTAGTAACTCAAGATTAAAACTACTGCTTGTAAGATTGTGGATAATACTATTCCTACAAATACAGCTATTATAGGTTTCCAGAACCTAGTACCTTTGAAAGCTATAGGTAATAGTGAATAAGTGTACTTTTGAGTATTATTTGTAGTAGTTATGCCTAGTGCTTTTTTAGTTTTTTCGCTAAAACTCATGCTTATCTTATACCTTCCAGCAGGTTATTTATTATTTATCATACTGCTTTTACACTATATTAGTTTATTATTTTTTACAATCTACTTAGTTAGAATATGCTATTTCTTTTCTTTTTTATAAACCATACTGCTCCTGTGCTTAATACAAATATTAGTACCATTACAGCAGTCAGGCTTCCACTTGTTCCAGTGCTGGCTAGTTTTTCTTCAGTAAATGTGTATTGAGTTTCTTTAGCAATATCGCATCTATCTGTGTCATTATTTATATTTTCGTTATCTTGGCAAATAAATTTTTCTTTATCTTTTTCATTCAATGTAATACTGTTGTTTGTCGAACTATTTTCAATTTCATCGTCAATTAAAGGCTTATAGTTATCTGCTTCAACTATTGCCATGTTTTGTATTACACCATCTAGTAGATTTGGATTTGAAATTGTTGTTGATACTCTGATGTTTTTAGATTCATTTGGGGCAAGTTTGTCAATATTAGGATTATCTATCCAAGTTACATCTTTAACTTGTGGTGTTAATATTTCGTATACTTTCACGTTGTTTGCGGTAGTGCTTCCTTTGTTTGTGATTTCAATGTTCCAAATATATTTTCCGTCGTATGTTTTAATTCCTTTTTCTAGTAAAGTTTTATTTATTTTTATAATAGAGTTGTCTTTTAACTGAACTTGAGAACAATAAGTATTGTCTTTTTCACATATAAAGTTTTCAAATGTTACCTCTGTTTTATTGTCACTATCTAAGCTGATAAATGGTTTTGTTGTATGGGATTTAGTGAAGAATAGGCGTGATGAGGTAAAAACAGTATTTTCTAGTTCTTGTTCATTTATATAAGTGTTATTACTAACAGTTCCCTCAAGAGTTGCTTTTACTTTTTCTCCGGCAGGTAGCTTTTCAACTATCCATTTATTATTTTCTACTGTGCCTAGTTGCGCTGTTATAAATCTTGGATTCTCAATACTTTTTCCGCCTATATCGATTGTAGTCACATTGTAAGCATCGCTTTGACTCGTGTTTTCTAACTCGATATTGAAAATAATTTTTTGACCAGCATGAATTTTATTATCTTTTATACTGCTTGAATCTATTGTTTTAACTACTTTTACTCCACTATGTTTTATCGAAGAACACTCTTGTTTATGTTTTTCAACATCACATTTAGGATAGTCGATGGGGAATACTTCATTTACTATTCTGGAATTTACATCCATGTCTGCGGTGGCTTCGTATACTTCTACAATTGCTTTTACCGATGTATTTGCTTTTACAGAACCAACATTCCATAGATGTCCATTTTCACTTACTGCGCCTTGTTCTATATTAGTAAATTTATATTTTCCGCCATATGGTACTAGTTTGTAACTTGAATTTTTACTGGGACTTTCTATGCTCATTTTGTCTTCTAAAGTAATATTACGGCTATTTGTTTCTCCAGAATTAGATACTGTGATTTGATATTTAGCTGTGTGATTATTTGAATCTGTATTTAGTAGTTTTTTATTTACCGTTATAAAAGAATTATCTTTATGTATATCTGTTACACAAATTTCGTCTATATATTCGCTACTTACACAAGCCTTATTTTCAACTTGATTATTAGATGTGGCTTTTGTTCGCACTCTTCCTGTATAGGTGGTGTTAGGAGCAAGTGTTTGTATTTTCCAGATATTATTTTCAATTTTTCCAACAGGAATTTTAATAAATTCTATCTCACTTAGGTTTGAGACAGGTAAATCTTTTATAGCTACATTTTTGGCAGAAGTTTGGCTTGAGTTTGATACTGTAATGTCGAAATATACATAGTCGTTTTCATGTACCCCCATTTTTTCATCGTGGGTTTTTGATAAATATATTTGGGGGACATTATGAATTAGAGTATGCTTGCTACAATTTTGGCTATTTTCCTCACATTTACTCAAAGGTTTACAGCTGTCTCCAAAACAAGTATTTGCAACGTTTTCAGTTATTTTCTGTGAATTTGGTAATATTTTTCCTTTTAGCTTTATAGTTTTGCTTACTCCTGATTCTAAAACACCTAAGTTAAAAGTTTTTACACTGAGATCTTCTAGACCAATTATCGGAGTATCAAAAACTTTTACTTCATCGTCGGTTTTCCCATCTCCCGTGTTTGTCACAGTAATTTCATATTCTACGTTTTCACCAATGTCTACATTATTGCTCTTGTCTTTGTTAGTTAAAGTTTTTGATATCTTTAAATTTGGAAGCTTTTGTTCAGTAATGGCCATAGAACAAGTTTTGTCTTCAGCATTACATTCATCTTTATCGTCATCATTTTTAGCTATATAAGACAAATTGGCTGTTTTATACTTATCTGAGCGTTTAGTAACCCCTTTGACTAATATCGTTTTTGTTTCTTGTGGTTCAATATCTTGTAATGCAATTTCACTTTTATTGTTACTAATTTGATAGCTATGCTGATTTATTACGTAACTTTTTAGCTCTAGTCCATCTAAACCTTTTTCTACGACTTTTACATTTCTAGCAATACCGCTTTCTGCTTTGTTTGTAACTTGAATTTGGTAGTTTACTTCTTGATTTATATCTACTTTTCCTGTTTCGCTCATATTGGAGTCTTTTAATATTGTTTTCTTTATGACTAACTTAGGATTGTCGTGTCTACATTCAGCAGAAGTAGTATCTAACCAATTAGGTTTTTCAGAGCGAGATAGGGTAGCTAATATTTCTTCTGTTTGTGGCATTGTAATAGCTCTAGGGCCACCAGAAATAAAAATATTACCTGGTGCTAGTTTTTTCACAGTATTTTTTAAATCAGCAGTTAGCGGTTGTGAGCTTTCATTAACAGACTTTACTAATACTATTGCTTGTCTGTCACTTGGTTTGTTAACTGCTAATGAAAGAGCTGCTAGAAAATCACTTTCCCAAGCTAACGATTCACGATTTTCGTTATTATAAGGTTGTTTTGTGACAAATAACGTATCTAGTGCATTGTAGGTATCACTACTTGCAGTGGGGTATATATCGTTTAGAATTATTGAGCTTGCATCACTTGGATTTACATTACTGAGAGTGTTATTTCTATATGGAGCTGGTATTTGTATTTTTTCGTTTTCAGTTTTTAATATTTTTGCAATCTCTTCTTTTACTTCATAAGCATTTTGTGATGGAAATATAATCTTTTTTATATAAACACGATTATTATTAACATATTCGGTTAGTTTATTTATATGTATATAAGGAGCTTTGTACCTTAAAGCATAGTTTACTGCTAATAGATTTATCCCTTTATCTGGCGCAGTTATTGAAATGTGCTCAAAATTGTTTGTTCCTTGAGGGATATTTACAACTATTGTTCCGTCATCAGATGGTTTCGGGTAGGCGTCAGCTGGAATGACTTTTTCTAAAGTTGAGTTAGGCAGTACATCTGCTAAGTTTTTTGCTAAAATTTCCTCACTTTCATTTGAAGTTTTAGGGTTTATAACACGTATATTTTGAGCTGGAGTCCAAGCTACATCTGGATATGTTGAAGGGTATTTTGAAGCACCATAAACATATCTGGGGTCTTTAATGTGGCCTTCATAAGAAATTGTTTCCAAAGGAAAACCAAATTTGTTATGTATAGTTCCGTCGCTATAAATACCTACAGATTTTTCTATTTTATTTCTTATATGTTGTAGAGCTAAATTCATCAAAACTGAAGTTGCATGGTGGAAAGCTTGAGGATCAGTATCATCAAGGTTGTAATGTATTAAATCCTTAATTGGTTTGCCAATTCCTAACTCATTATTTCTTTGAATATTATTAATAAACGCTCGCATAGTTTCGCTATAATCATGCCCTTGTATACGAGTTTTTATTAAAGTTTCGTTGTGTAGACAACTTTGTGGACGAATCCAATTATCTTCATATTCTTCTCCTTCTAGCATTGTATTTGGAGGGGAAGCATGTGTCGAAGTTGATAAACCCATTATGAAAATTACACTTAGTATTATTAGATTTATTATGCAAATATTTATTATATGAGAATTTTTTGTATGCACTTTTGTCCTTTCAAAATATTTATAGGTTTTGAATTTTATTGGACTTACTGTGAATAATTTGGAGTTATATTTTCTATTTTTTATAATCGTCTTATAAGTAAAATATCAGTATTTTAAATATTAAAAATTGAATTTTTTAAAATTGTGGATAAGTTTTTATTTAGTGATTTATGTTGAGAAATAGGCGTTTTCTTATTTGAAGAATAAATATATTAAAATATTTTTCAAATAAAGGTGTGCATTTTGGAAAAAATGTGGTTATAATATTTGATGTTGTTGTGCGTTTGCGCAATATGGAGAGTTGTCAGAGCGGCCGAATGAGACGGTCTTGAAAACCGTTGTACGGTAACCCCGTACCGTGGGTTCAAATCCCACACTCTCCGCTCTCATTATATGAGTTGTAGCTTTTATTTTTAAAGGCTCTTGGAGGCGTCGCATAGTGGCCTAGTGCGCGGCCCTGCTAAGGCCGTGAGGGATCCTGTCCCTCCGTGGGTTCAAATCCCACCGCCTCCGCGTTCAAATGAAAATTTGAATTTTGGAAAACTTATTGTCATATTTATTTTATGATGATACAATGTTTTACTGTTACTCAGTAATATTGCGTCCGTAGCTCAATGGATAGAGCATCTGACTACGGATCAGAAGGTTGGGGGTTCGAGTCCCTTCGGGCGCACAAATCAAAAGGACTACTTACAGTAGTTCTTTTTTGTTTTAACTACTTCTACAACTTGTTCCTAAATAAAAGAAACCTAAATTTTAACTACACAAATTAGCTACTTTTCTAAGTAAAACTTTTAAAAATGTGCCATATAAAAATAAAATCTTACTTAGAGTAACTGAAAAAGCAAACCTATTTCCTAACTTTTTTGGTAGGAATAAAAATATCAGCATGACTAAAGTATTCTAGAATTTATGTATTTTATATTAAAATGTTAACATTACTAGAGTGAAATTCTGTTCTTATATACGTTATTTGTGAATCTTACTTATAATTATTAATATAGTAGCTATAAGTCTGCTAACAGAAATTTTACCTTTTAAATGGCTGAATGTGAGAGACAAAATGAAAGTAATGATTGTTGAAGATGAAGAAAACATCGCTCTTTCTGTTCAGTCTGGGCTTCAAAGGTATGGTTACGAAACTTTCGTAGTAAAAGATTTTGATACGATAATTGAATCTTATGAAATTGAAAAGCCAAACCTTATATTGCTTGACTTGTTTTTACCTATTCACAATGGATATCACTGGTGTCAAGAGATACGCAAAATATCAAATGTTCCAATAATTTTTCTCTCCTCTCGCTCAGAAAATATGGATATAGTTATGGGTATGCAATTTGGTGCTGACGACTATATTACGAAACCTTTTGATATGTCTGTTCTGCTGGCTAAAGTACAAGCTGTTTTGCGTAGAACCTATGATTTTTCCAATGAGTTGGCGAATTTGACCTTTGAAACTTTAAACTTTGATATAAAGAATATGGTTTTGGCTTATGCTGATAAAAAAGTTGATTTAACTAAAACTGAGGCACAAATTATGCTCGGTTTATTCAAAGAAAAAGGAGCATTTGTATCTAGAGAAAAACTCATAGAGCTGTGCTGGAAGAGTGATGATTTTATTTCAGATAGCACTTTAGCTGTGAATATCAACAGGATACGTAAAAAAATAGAGAATTTAGGTACTTGCGTATATATAGAGACTAAAAAAGGGTATGGATACGCTCTGCATAAGTTATCAGATAATCACTGCGAAAATGCTGGTAAATAGGGAAAATGATGGGGAATTTTTTTCATAAAGCTAAACAAGTTTTAAAAGATAGTCTTTCTGTATTAGTGACGCTTTTAGTGATAAATTCTCTTATTTACTTTATGCATATTTTGGCTGATTATAACTATGAGTTTGCAATATTAATATTTCAGATAAGTCTTTTGTATTACTTGGTGTATTTGCTTATGTTATGGGGGAAAATACATCGAAAAACTAAAGATACGTATGAAAATAAACGTTTGTTACAAGAGTTGAACGATTTAAAAAATAAAACTGAAAAAGAGCGTTACGAACTGAACGATTACTTTTTGACTTGGGTTCATCAAATTAAAACTCCGATAACCGTTTTAAAACTCATGTTTGATAACGATTCTAAAGATGTTTTACAGATGAAGAACGAGCTTGTACATATCGAAAATTATACGAATAACGCTCTAAACTTTGTGAAATTGATTGATAGCGAAAGAAACATGAATTTCACTAAAGTAAACATCAACGACGTGATATTCCCAATAATTAGATCTTACTCAACTTTGTTTATAAACAATAATATTAAACTTACGTATAATTTACCAGAATACCAAGTTATCAGTGATTTTACTTGGCTTAGCGTTTTGCTTGAACAACTTATATCTAATGCTACTAAATATGCAAAAGATAAAGATGTTAGGATTTCTTTTTACCCAAGTGATAGTATTGATTCTGAATTTACTTCTAAAATCAACCAATCTAAAAAGGGTATTGTTATAGATAACTCAATGGGGATTGAAGAATTAAATAGCTTGTTATTAGGTGGTAATTACAGCAAAAGTGTTCTTGTGATTGAAGATACAGGCATAGGTATAAAAAGCGAAGATCTTCCTAAAGTATTTGACAAAGGTTATAGCGCCTTCAATGGGCGTTTGAGTCAGAAATCTACTGGGGTAGGACTATTTATTGTCAAAAAGGTTGCTTATAAACTGGGAATAGATATTGCTGTTCAATCAGAATACGGACAGGGTACTACGATATTCTTATATATTCCTTCGAACGAAAACTATACCGCTAAATAATATCTTTTGTTGTTCACATAAACAGTTTAGAATACGTAGATTACATTTTTGTTAACTTGAGGCTTAGAATTGTAATTTTGAATAAAAGCTAGTCGTTTTTTAAATAAATAAAATTGATACATAAAGTTAGGAGAGGAAAATGTCTATATTACAAGTTCAAGGTTTGAAAAAAATTTATGGCGCCAAAGGTGGTGCTAAAACTGAAGCTCTTAGCAATGTATCTTTTGAAGTTAACAAAGGTGAATTTGTTGCAATAATGGGTGAAAGCGGTTCTGGTAAAACTACTCTTTTGAATATTATTGCTACACTAGATAAACCAACTGAAGGTAATATTTTTATTAACGGTAAAAATATTGATTCTATTAAATCTAGTGAAGTTTCATCTTTTAGACGTAATGAATTAGGGTTCGTTTTTCAAGATTTCAATTTGCTTGACACATTCAACAACAAAGACAATATATTCTTACCTCTAGTTCTATCTGGGCTTTCACCTGAGGAAATGGAAAAGAGACTTAGCGTTATAGCTCCAAAGCTTGGTATTGCTGATTTGCTTGATAAGTATCCTTACGAAATTTCAGGTGGTCAAAAGCAAAGAGTTGCTATTGCTCGTGCTGTTATTACAAACCCAGCACTTGTTTTGGCTGATGAACCTACAGGTGCTTTAGATTCTAGTTCTTCTGATATGATTTTACGTATTTTTGAGGATCTTCAACAAAGTGGTATGACTGTAATTATGGTTACTCACTCTTTGAAAGCTGCGTCTCACGCTAGTAGAGTAGTTTTCATTAAAGACGGTATTGCATACCATGAAATTTATCGTGGAGATATGTCATCTCAAGCATTTATGGAAAAAATCAATGACAGTGTTATCGCCTTAAGTAGGAAAGGTAACTAAAATGAATTTATTGATTTTCTCGAAATTTGCTAGAAAAAATCTGAGAACAAATAGGGTATTAGTAGCTCCTTTTGTATTGTCATCCAGTTTTATGTTCATGCTGTTTTACGTAGTTAATTCGCTAGTAACTAACGAATATGTTATAAGTCGCCACAGTGCACTGGTGAAAATAATTTATTTTGGAGAAATACTTTTAGTTATTTTTGCTGTTATATTCGTTTTGTATTGTAATAATATTCTAGATAGGCAACGTTCAAAGGAATTTGCTTTATACTCCATATTAGGCTTGGAGAAAAAGCATATTGCTTTAATCGTATTTATCGAAAAAGTAATCATGTTCCTAGTCACTGTGGTATTGAGTGTTTTTGGTGGATATGTATTTGGAAAATTGACTTTTCTTGCTCTATCTAAACTACTTGGTGATAGGATAACGTCCTTATCTACAAATTATCCTTTTGAGATTAGCCATGCGTTTTACACAAGTGCTCTAATTGCTTGTATTTATATAGTTTTATATATTATAAATATTACTAGAATTACAACTATTACCCCTATTGCATTGCTTAGCTATGGTAAGAAAAATGAAAAAGAGCCTAAAACTAAAATAATCATTTTGCTTTTAGGTATTGCAACTCTGGGAGCAGGATACGGCATTGCTTTAACTGTTAATGGCGCGCTCAAATCATTACTATACTTTTTCATAGCAACAATACTAGTTATTATTGGCACATACTTCTTGTTTATGGCTTTTAGTATATTTATTTTGAAACTTCTTAGAAAAAACAAGAAATTTTACTATAAAGATAAACATTTCTTATCTATTTCAGGAATGCTTTATCGTATGAAGAGCAATGCTGTCGGATTAGCAACTATTTGTATTTTCTCAACTAGCATTATTTTGTCTCTCGGTACTACTGCCAGCATCTATAACGGAATTGAAAGTATGTTTAACAGTACATATCCTAAAGAATATAACTTAGATGTACAATTGAAAGACGGGATTTCTTCAGCTGAAGTAAAGAAGACTCAAAAAGAATATATTGAACGTATTCAAAAAGTAATGCCTTCAGCAAATGCAAGAGAACTTCATTCTTTCGTGAGTGCTATGTCAGCTATAAATATTAAAGGAAATGTACTTAATAAGCCGAAAGAAAGCGATATTAATTCATTTGAAATTCCTACTATTGTTATCTTTTCGGATCTTGAAAGCTACAACAATTACAATAAAACTGATTTAAAGCTTAAGGATGGACAAATTGGAATTCATGATCCTTATTCTAATTTGAAAAAGAGTGATAAAGTTCAGCTATTAGGTAAAAATTATGAAAAAGTTTATCTTGAAAAAGGAACTAGCAGCCCTATACCCAAATCCATGCTTGTAGTTGTACCTACACTTGAACATTTGCAAAAGATTAATACTGTAATCAATAATGATGAAACAGGTGGATTTGCTGGTAGGTTGTCTATTAAATATTCTTGGGATAATAATGGAAATAGTAAGGTCGATGCTAAGAAAATTGAAGATGAATTTAATAGCGATGACCAAGCTAATTTCCTTATGAAAAGTAAAGAAATTCCACACATATATGAGTTGAATGGTGGATTTTTACTAATTGGTTTGATTATTTCGATAATCTTTATAACTGGGAATATATTAATTACTTACTATAAGAGGATTTCTGAGGCTTATGATGATAGGGAAAGATATCAGATTATGAAAAAATTAGGCTTAGAAGATAAGCTTATTAAAAAGACTTCAAGGAAACAGATTCTCTGGATATTCTTTATGCCTTTGGTTGTTGCTTGTATCCATTGTTTGGTTGCTTCGAGAATATTGAGTCAGCTACTCGTGCTATTTGGCGTTAATAACTATGGAGTATTTATTTACTACATGGGAATAGTACTTGTTGCTTTCGTGATATTGTACTTAATAGTTTTCACTGTTACCTCGAAATTAGTTTATAGAGTAGTTAAGTAGAATTCATATAGATATCAAGAAATTTTATAAAAAGAATTAAAATATAGTTTTAGGGAATGCATTTTATACATTCCCTAAAACCATATATGTTATCAAAACTAATATTAGATATTTGTTAGTTAAAAATATTCATATAAATCTCTTGTGGGGATTTAGTTTAGAATATTCACCACTGCCATAATGGTAAATATTTCATAATATTTTCTACTTATGTTAGTTTAATTATTTTATTTTTCCAATTATTTTTGCCTTATTTTGCAGATAAAAATTTTATAACCTTATTGTGTGGAATGTATTAAAGTGTTGATATTTCAAAGTTTTACTACTTTGAAAGTCATTAATAAAATTAAGTAAAATTTTTCCAGAAACCCTTTACTTTTATTTTACTGTTTGCTAAAGTTGTAACCGTTCGAAAAGTGTTTTGACAGTAGGAGGCCCTATTGATTAGTCTGAAGAATGTGTCAAAACGCTATTCGCGTAAGCTCGGTGATGACGTTGTAGCCCTCAATGACATCAACCTTAACATTGAAAAGGGTAAAATTCATGGAATTGTAGGACAGTCAGGTGCTGGTAAATCAACACTAATTAGATGCCTTACTGCTTTAGAAAAACCTACATCAGGACATATTTACGTTGATAATTTAGACTTATCGGTTTTGTCTTCTGCCGAACTTAGAAAAGCAAGACGAAAAATTGGAATGGTTTTCCAACACGGCGAATTATTAGATTCAAAAACAACAGCTGAAAATATTGCATATCCGTTAAAACTCGCAGGTGTATCAAAAGAAGAAAGAAATAAGCGAGTTGAAGAATTACTAGAATTAGTTGGTTTAGCCGATAGGGGCTCTTCATATCCATCGCAATTATCAGGCGGGCAAAAACAACGTGTGGGTATTGCTCGTGCTTTGGCTGATGAACCACAAGTTTTACTTTGCGATGAACCTACAAGTGCTTTGGATACTGATTCCACAAAGCAAATTTTGAACTTAATTTATGATGTACGTGAGCGTTTGGGCGTTACAGTAGTAATTATTACTCACGAAATGAGTGTTGTACGTGAAATTTGTGACTCTGTTAGCTTGCTAGAAAAAGGAAGCGTTATTGAGAGTGGCGACATTGAACAAATTTTATCAAATGAAAATTCGCGCTTAGCACATGAGTTAGTTCCAGCACCAGTTATTGAAAGTGCTGATGTATTATCAGAGCAACGTGACTTATTACTAGATATATACTTTACTTCGCATCCAGGTAAACCAACTGGCGCCAAGATTCTTTCCCTAATATCTTCTTTTGAAGGCGACGTAGCCGGTGGGGTTTTTGAATCTGTTGGATCAGTACAGGTTGGACGTTTATGTATTGCTTTGCCAAGTGCAAGGTTTGGCGAAGCTAAAAATGTTTTAGAATCAGAACACGTATATGTGGAGGTGAGATAATGTTGACTTACGCTACATCTCTACTTACAAATTCCACAGACGGAACTTGGTTCTCAAATCCAGTTATTAAGAACGAACTTTTGAATGCAACATTAGAGACATTGCAAATGTCATTTATATCAGCATTCTTTACTGTGTTGATTGGAATTCCTTTAGGTTTAGCTGTTGTGGCTACTTCCAAAAAAGGACTAGTTCCTAACGCTTTCATAAATAATGTTCTTTCAATAATTATTAACGTAGGACGTTCAATACCGTTCATCATTTTGATGATTGCTATTATTCCTTTCACAAAACTAATTGTAGGTACTTCTGTAGGTTGGCAAGCAGCTGTATTGCCTTTGACAGTAGGGGCAATTCCATTCTTTGCTAGACTAGTTGAAAGTGCTGTAATTGGTGTAGATCAAGGAAAAGTTGAAGCAACACAAATGATGGGTGCTTCAAGGCGTCAAATTTTAGGAGTATTAGTACTAGAAGCTTTGCCAGCAATTGTTCAATCAATCACAGTACTAGTTATTACTCTAATATCTTACTCAGCAATGGCTGGCGCCATCGGTGGTGGCGGTTTGGGTAGCCTAGCTATCAACTACGGTTACCAACGTTTCATGACCGATGTTATGGTCATTACAGTTGTAATAATAGTTTTGATTGTACAAATAGTGCAAATGGTCGGCGATATGATAAGCCGACTAGTAGATCACCGCTAAGCTCTACTAGTCGGATAAAAAAGTCGCTTAGCAAAAATTCTTTTCGAAAAATACGACATCAGTTTGCTGTGCGCACAAGTGCGTCGACCGCTACTAAACGCACAATAAATTTTTGAAGTATAGATAACAATAAGTACACAAATATATAAAAATACAATAAATACAAAAATATCCATGTATTGGAGGAAAACAATATGAACAAAAATTTCAAAAAAGCACTAGGTTTGTTCGCCGTAGCAGCTCTTGCTCTATCAGGTTGTTCATCAAACACAGCAGCAAAATCAGATGCTAAAGAAGACACCCTACTAATCGGTGCTTCACCAGTTCCACACGCTAAGATTCTAGAATATGTTGCTAAAGAATTAGCTCCAAAAGCTGGTTTCAAGCTAGAAATCAAGCAGTACACAGATTACGTACAGCCAAATACAGCTTTGGCTGAAGGTGACCTAGATGGTAACTACTATCAGCACGTTCCTTACCTAGAAAAGAGCGAAAAAGATGGTGGATATGACCTAAGCCATGGTAAAGGTATTCATATTGAACCACTAGCTCTATACTCAAAGAGCGTAAAGAAAGTTGCTGACCTTAAAGAAGGTGCAAAAGTTGGTATCACAAATGACCCATCAAACCAGCACCGCGCAATTCTATTGCTTGAATCACAAGGTTTGCTAAAGCTAGATCCAAATGTTGACGAATACACAATTCATACAGGTATTGTTGAAAACCCTAAGAAAATTGAATTTGTTGAAGCAGATCCAGCAGCTTTGCCACGTACTCTAGATTCAGTAGATTTAGCAGTCGTAAACTGCAACTTTGCACTAGAAGCAGGCTTATCACCAGCTAAAGATGCAGTCGCAGTTGAAGAAGCTAAGAACAATCCATACGCAAATATTCTAGCTCGTCGTGCAGATTTGAGCGGTGAAAAATTGAAGCTATGGGAAAAACTAGAAGAACTACTACACTCAGATCAGGTACGTGAATACATCAAGAAGACTTGGAGTGATGGTTCAGTGATACCAGCATTCTAATCTAGATACTTGTGTATCATATATGAAATAAATAATAGATAAAAATTGAGATTATGTTCATCTCTGAAAATAATGTGGGGGTTTCAAAAATGAGACCTCCACATTACCATTTAAGTATGGATAAAATTCTAGGACGTAAAAAATTTCATGAAGAAATGATTGAACGTTGTATACATTTAGGTAAAGTTGCTCAATCGAAAGGAGATATTCCTGTCGGTTGTGTCATTGTACATGGTGGACAGATTGTTGCGCTTTCTTATAATACTCGTGTTGCTGATTCTAATCCTTTAGGCCATGCTGAGTTGAATGCGATTAGTGCTGCTTGTGAAAAACTTGGAGTACACAGGTTAGACGGTGCTACTTTGTATGTGAATTTAGAGCCTTGTACTATGTGTGCTGCTGCTATTCAACAAACACATATAAAACAAGTTTTCTTCGGTGCTTGGGATGAGAAAAACGGTGGCTGTGGAGGTAAATACGATTTAGTTCGAGATACTTCTATAGGTAGTTACGTCGAAGTGTATCCAAATATTTTAGAAGAAAAATGTGTGAAACAACTTGAAGAATTTTTCCAAGATTTACGCTAAATTACTGTTTTCGTAGGATTTAAACAACTACTAGAAATTACCTTTTGGAAATTTGCTGCACAATTCAGGATATGTGAAAACTTGCTTAATAAGGATTAACTAGCTAAGTGACTGAAAACTTGGCTGTACATCGTATCTGCATTAAATATCGAAAGGTATTCTTATTATTACTGTTCATGCGTTTTGTTTTTTAATTTATGCTTTAGTTTTTAGTAGTTGTATGTTGTAGTTTAGACATTTTGGATATAAATAACATTGTATTTTCAAGAATCTAAGCTTATTTTTCTTCTTTTCATTGATTCGAGTTTTTCAAAATACGATTTTTATTTTTGGCTAATTTTATGAAAGTGTATAGGCAAGCAGGTTGAGTATTTTACTAATATTCCAGTGCATTTTACTTTAATAAAGTCCGTATAAAAGTAGAGTTTATTTGTGAATCTTTTCATAAGATTAGCGTTTTTTATGAGTTTTAAAATAGAAGTTTATTTAAAGCTTCGTTAAGTATTACTTACTGCAGGTTAGCTTATCAAATTATCTATTCATAGAGTTATGTAGTTATATTTGCTTTACTTGTTACTGAAAAATTAGTGTGTATTTGTTAGTTATGTAGTTGTTATTTTCTAAAAATAGTTTTAGAAGTTGTGCTTATAAAACGTGCTTATACGGTTACTATAATCTTTTATATTACGAATATTATTTTAGAGTTTTAACTTTAAAAATACTTATCTGGAGTGTGTCTATTTTAGTATACTTAAAATGGTTTATCCGTTGTAAAATGGACAATTTCAAGGATTGAAGAGATATAATTTTGTTCTTATAAATACTGTTTTTAAGTGTAGTCATTTTTCTTTCTGTGATAATCTTATTTTATGCGTTTAATTATTGCCGATCATCCACTTATTGATCACAAGCTTACGGTTTTACGTGATAAGAACACTCCTTCTTCAGTGTTCCGTATGCTTGCTGATGAATTAGTTACTTTGTTAGCTTATGAAGCTACTCGTGAGGTGCGCGTTACCCCTCATGAAATTGAAACACCTGTTGCTAAGACTACAGGTGCTTATTTGTCAGAACCTCGACCAATGGTTGTGCCAATTTTGCGTGCTGGTTTGGGTATGTTGGAAGGTTTGATGCGCCTGCTACCAACTGCTGAAGTTGGTTTTTTGGGTATGAAACGTGATGAAGATACTCTGGAAATTGAAACTTATGCAAATCGTTTACCTTCAGATTTGTCTGGACGTCAATGCTTCTTAATTGATCCAATGCTTGCAACTGGTCACACTTTGGTTGCTGCCATCAATTATCTCTTTGAGAGAGGTGCTGATGATGTGACTTGTATTTGTTTACTAGCAGCTCCTGAGGGTCTTGAAACTCTTAAAAAAGAAGTTGGTGACAAAGTAAATGTAAAGATTGTTACCGCTGCTGTAGATGAATGCTTAAATGAAAAATCATATATTGTTCCTGGCTTGGGAGATGCTGGCGACAGATTATATGGTGTTGTATAAATAGATAAGTTTTACTTGGGCAGGGGTTGAAAAAATCTTTGCCCATAACTTTTTTTAATGGTATTGCTTGAATAGTTACTGCTTATCGATAATTTATGTACTACTTATAGTGATATATTTGTATTTAACTTTTGGTTTACTTTGTCTTAAGACTGTTTTATTTTGACTAATTTTCAACTATTTTAAATTACGTAAACTTTAGGTACAGCAAAAATTCATCTATTTACAAGTTTTTAAAAATACTGTCATTAAAACTGATTGATGAATACATGGTAGAATATAAGCTGTAAAAGGTTTTGTTGAATATTTATCTTATTTTCTATAAGCTTCATTTCAGTAGATGTTTAGTATAAACAATATTCAATATTATCCAGATAGTAAAATTACATTGGTGTAGAAACTAAAGCTAACAATGTTAATCCAATTATATTTTAAAATGTAGCCATAAATGTATAAGACACCATAAGTCAAAACAACTAGCTATTTAGTAACAAAATAGATATAGGTTTAGATTGAAAGTGGCGGTAGCGGTGGGATTTGAACCCACGGTAGTCTTTCAACTACACAGCATTTCGAGTGCTGCACCTTCGGCCGCTCGGACACGCTACCAAGCATTGTAATTTTAGCATAAAGAAAACTTGAAATAAATTTTATTTCTATACATATTTTCTGTACTTTAATGTAAAAATATATATAGGGTTATTTTTTATTATGCTTAGGGAATATCATGGCGTTATTTGAAATTGACAATGAGAAACTCATTCCAGCACAATTTGGTAGGAAAGTTCACTCTGCCATTTCTGAAAATATTCTTCGTAGTGTTCGTAATCAAGTTTTGCAAGTGATAGATAGACCATTATTGCCAGTAGCTTGGTTGCGTACAGCAGATGTGTATAAGAACTTGCCTAGTGATATAACAAGTAGTAGTGCTGATAATCAAAAACGCTTAGTTTCCTTTGATTTGTCAGGTCAGCTTGTAATTGTTGAAGTTGTATCTGTTTTGGACTCTAAAGTGCTTACGAATTCTTTGTCATTTCTATCTCGTACATCAAGCTTAGTCTGGAAAGAAATTGCTAGTTTTTATCCCGGAGGAGTTCAAGAGTTTGCTTCTGCTTGGATGAAATTCCGTGAACAAAAGCCAGTAAATGTTGTTGCTTCACCTAGGTTAATTTTAGTTGTCGATAAAATTGAATCTTCTATGCGTCCAGCTCTAGACATATTGCTTGAATCAGGTTTAGCGATATACGAACTAGATTTGCGTACGATGAATAACGGTAGAACTTTCCTTGATGTTACTAAAGTAACAGTTACTGCCCATAGATCTAATATAGAAAATATGCTTTTGGCAGGTTCAAATGTGAATGTTTTAGGAGCAGATTTATCTGTTTCAAATACTGATTCCTTAGTTGTAGAAGAAAAACCAGAAATTAAAGAAAACGAAGAAAAGCCAGTTGTTTCTCCTGTAAAACCTGTAACACAAAAGATTGTGAAAAACAGGTCGCGCATAAATAATAGGCGTCCAGTTGCTAGTGCTGAAGTATCAAAACCTAAGGCAATAAGCTATATGGAGAAGGGACAATACGCTCCAGTGCAGTTTGATGCTCAAGGGTTGGCTGTAATATCAGCAGTTAGTGATGAGGAAGAAATTAGTCTCTATTTACCAGCTATATGTAAGGGTGGTGCTTTTGGTTTCTTGCGAGCTGGTGAAATACACGCGATAAACGCTGTTTTTGATGATGCTAACAAAGCTTATATAGCTATTTCAGATTATTTTATGGTCACATTAGATTCACGCATACACCCTAATAGTGGCTGGGATGCTATTAAACTTGGTGCAGCAGATGGTCCAAGTATAACTGAAGCGATTCGTGAGATAAATTATAAAGGCAAAGTTGAACTATAAGCTTAAATAACTATAAGCTTAAATATTAATAGGGTAACCATTTTGATTACCCTATTATTTGTTGGCTATTATAAAAACTGTCGCGATGTTTACAACCCAGTTATGTACATACGTATCCATCTACGAAGTTGTGCAAAATAGTCTTGCCTTACTTCAGGATCAGATAGAGTTAAATCGTGTTTAGCTGGGAATTTGTCTATAGTTACATGATTTCCCAGATTTGTTGCTCTTTTTACAATTAAATCAGTATTTAGTATGGTGTCAGCACGTCGCATTTGAGGAGTCCATTTTTTCGCGTGAGTCCAATGTGTTGAACACCCTACGTGTATTGGACAAGTTATCTTTAGTCCTTTAGCAACTTGACGTTGTGCTTTTAAAATAGCTTTGAGCCACCCTGAATATACAGGAGCTCCTTCTGGTAGTTTCCATTCATCTATTATGTCAAAACCTACTACAGATGGGTCATTAGGGTAACTTGATAGATGTGATGGTAAAGGACCGTCTGATGTTTTCCAGCCACGTAGAGAAACGCTGTAGTGGTTTGGTCCAACTGATGGCATTTGTTTCTTAGGATTTCTCATAGAGACTAAAGATGTAAGTAAATATATGAGTGGTCGTTTTCGCTCGCTTACTTGTAATTCTAGCCATGGAGAATTTAATATTAGTCCCGCTAATTTATTTGGGTGTCTGTGTGCCCATAATGCTGCAGTTAATCCACCAGTGGAGTGCCCCATTAGCAAGGTTGGAATATTTTTTCCCTGTTCGTGATGAATAATGTGTAGGCATGCTTTTATATCATTGTCATATGCTTTTAGATTTGAAGTGTAGGCGAACGAGTGATTTGGGCGCAGGCTACGTCCGTATTTTTGTAAATCTACAGCATAAAATGCTCCACCACACGCAGCTATTTGTTCTGCTAGTTCTGTTTGGAAAAAATAGTCATTCCAGCCGTGTATGTAAAGTAGTGCAAATAATGGTTTTTCGGGAGTTTCTTCTAATTTATTAGGATTTTTCTCAGGTCTGTGAGCAATCAACGTACAAACTGTTTCTCCTTCATGGTCGTGTCCTAAAGGTATAGTTGTTTGTTCGTATCCGTCTCCTAAAATATCTGGATGCCATACTATATTCATTTTCGTTTCCCCATTAAACAAATGTATTTACTTATATAGTATTTCTTTATTAAAGAATATTATAGGGTTTTATTAATGTAGCGTGTTAATAATGTGAAAATTGTGACTATTGTTAAAATTGTTGCAATTTTTTTATAAATTAGTTAGTCTTGAAAGTGGATTTTAGTAATTATGAGACTTTTTAACGATAGAATAGGGTCCTGTCGTTATTTTAGGAGGACAGCGTGTCTAAGTCGTCAAGTAAGCGTAAAACAATGTCACGTGCATTAGGGTTAATAACCTCTGTTACTCTCGTAACAGGTTTGGGTATAGCTCCTGTGTACGCTGAAGACCCTGTCGATAGAGCTAGGGCTGATGAAAGAAGAACTGCACGCTCGATTACTCAAATCGAGTCTGAACTAGCTAAAGTTTCTATTAAAGCTCAAAACGATGTTCGAGAAGCACAAATTGCTGATCAGAACTATATGAAAGCTCAAGAAATACTCGATAATGCAACTGCTAAAGCTGATAAGTTAAAAGAAGAAGCTGACAAGGCTCGTGCTTTGGTTCGTAAAGCAAAAATTGAAATGAGCCATATTACTGCCACAGTATATCGTCAAGGTTCAAGTTCAGTTTCGACCTTGGAACCATATATGACTGCTGATGGTTTAGACGACTTATATATACGACAAGTTGCTGTAGAAATTTTTGGTGCTAAAGCTGAAGCTAAACTACAGACAGTATCTGCTTTGGAAGAAGTCGCATCAGTTATTAATAAGCGTGAACAAAAAGCGCTGGACGATAAGCGTAAGGCCACTAGAGAACTAAAGAGCCAAGCTGATGAAGCCAAGAAAACTTCTGAAAATGCTCTAAATCAGGTGAGGACATCTGAGAAAAAACGTGAAGACTTGATAAAGGAATTGGCTAGAAAACGTGGTGTGACTCTTGAAGCTGAACGTCAACGCCAGATTGCCATTGATAATGAACGCCGTGAACGTGAGAATGCAGAAGCTCGTCGTCGTGCTGAACAAGCAGCTCAGCAGCGTCCACCAGCTCCTCCACAGCGTAACAATACAGGAACTCAGCCAGCACGTCCGCAACCACAGCCACGTCCTCAGCCTCAACCTCAACCAGTGGCTCCACCACCGCCACCGAACGGAAATGTTGCTTCTACAGCAATATCATTTGCTCGTTCAAAGATAGGTATGCCGTATATTTGGGGTGGAACTGGACCATCAGGATATGACTGCTCAGGTCTAGTTTTGCGTGCTTTCCAGTATGCTGGTGTTAATTTGCCACGTGTTGCTGAAGCACAATATTGGGCTACTAAGCGTGTACCATTGAACCAGATTCAGCCAGGTGACTTGTTGTTCTGGGGACAGCCAGGAAATATTTACCACGTTGCTATTTACGTGGGTGGTGGACAGATGATTGAAGCTCCAATGCCTGGTATGTCAGTGCGTCAAGTACCTATCTACTACGCTAACATTACTCCTTTTGCTGGACGCGTATAGAACTTTTATGAAAGTGGTGTATTTGCAAGTGCAAGTGCACCACTTTTATTTTAAAAACTTTTAAACGTTTATATACTTTGCAATATTTTAAAGTTACTTCTTAGTAGCATTAGATACTTTCGTAAATCTGGATGCTGAGGAAATACAAAATCTTAGATCTAGTATTGTATAACGTCACTGTTACTCTAGGAATTATACAAAGGAATTAATAGACCAGCTGTTTCAATACTAACTTTAGTTTTACTTACCAATTCGACGTAGCTCTTGTTATCTGACTTCATAACTAGATGATCTATGGATAATAAATTTTTGCTACTTATATTTGATAAAGGATATTTTTGTATTTTTAAAGCTTTTAAATATAGCCTTGTACGTATTGTTTCTGGTAGTTTTCGTAGCTGTTTTACATCTAGAGTTAAAGTTAGTGAGTCTTTGCTCGGAATTTGTGTAGTATCCAATTCATTAGGTTGATCACCTATTAGTATTTTTTCAAAGTACTCATCAGTGACAAAAGATAATGCTTCTTCGTCTTTTTGTGATAGCATTGCTGTCCTGCTTAAAGCTTTTATACTGTCTTGTTGCAAAGCATCGTTTAAAAGAGGAATTATTTTATGACGTATTGCCACTCGTAGAAGAGGAGAACCATTTGATGTTTTCCAACTACTATCTAAGTAGTTTGTTTCATCAATGACGTAACTCACATTGTGGTCTTTGCAGCAGTTTTCAGTTTTTTCACGGGTTATATCTAGTAGGGGTCGAACCAAATGCAAACCGAATGAATACGTGTATTGTGCAATTGCTGATAGACTTTTTATCCCTGATCCTCTAGCTATACGTAACAATACTGTTTCAGCTTGATCATTCATAGTGTGTGCTGTAAAAACGTAGCATTTTCCTTGAGGAGATTCATGGGAATTACGCTTATTTTTACTTGCAGATTTTTCGATTTCTGAAGCTAATTTTCTTATCAGTTCGTATCTTCCTAGCCTAGCATTTCCTTCAGGACCTAAAGAGTTGTGAGTTTCTACTTCATGCATATTTAAATCTGCAATATGAACATTTTTGTAACCAATATTTAATAATACTTGTTGTACATGTTCAGCTTCTTCTCTGCTTTTTTCACGAATATTGTGATTTACTGTCACAGTGTGAACAGGGATTTGTAATTTATCAGTGACGTGTTTTGTAGCTAAGGCAAGTGCCATTGAATCGGCACCGCCACTGACTGCTAATAAAATAGTGTCATTGGAAGTTATTTTGAGCTCATCTATAGTTTTACGTACAGCTGATCTTAGTTTTTTGATTGTTGGAGTAATTTTTTGGTAGCTAGTTTTTGGAATTTCGTTGTTAGAATCTTTTCTAGAGTTTTTTAAATAGTTTTCTTTTGAATGCGTATTTGAAACACTTAAATGCTTAGAATTGTTATTATGTTTCATATTTTCCCAGACAATCAGATAATCAGACAACCGTTAATGAAATTTTTACTACTGTTTTTGCAATGTTTCAACTAATATATCAATATTTTGTCGTACATTCCAAAAAGTTTTTTCGTCAAAGTTTGTAGCACTTATTGAAAAGCTTAATGTTCTTCCGCTGTTTGTAAAAACCACTCCACTTAGAGATGAAGTTTGTGGTAATGTTCCTGTTTTGGCTAGAACTTTTCCAGGTATATTGGTCAATCTTTGCTTTAAAGTTCCGTCGGTGCCACTTATAGGCAAAGAATTATAAATTTCAAATAGCTTCACATTATCAACAAAAGTTTTTTCTAAAGCAGATGTTAAAGTAGTTGTTGTAATTTTGCTATTTCTTGATAAGCCAGACGCATCTTCTAAAGATAAATCAGCAGTATCTATATCTAGATTCTTTAAAGTATTCTTTATAAACCGTGTGGTGTCTTTGAAAGTTGGCTTATAACCTGCTTTTATAGCTGCAGCTCTAGAGATAGTTTCAGCTGTCGTATTATCTGATTCTTTAAGAGTGTGTTTAATTATGTTTTTTAGTTTGTCAGATTTTATATTTGCTATATTTCTGATAATTTTAGGTGTTTTTTTGTGTTCATTAATTTGGTTTACTTGTATGCCTAAGTTTTGTAGATGTGTAGCAAATGTTTCAGATACTATTTTTTCAGGTGCGTCAGAAAAATCTTTGTTTACGAATCCAGCATTGATAGCCATAGGAGTAACTTTACCTATATAGCTTTCAGATTTTTGTTCAGCCCAGGAGCTTAATGTTTTTTCGTTTCCAAAATAAGTGTCGTCTATATTTAAGTTTACTGTTTTTATATTATTTTTCTGCAAGTATTTCGCTGTTTCTTCAGCTAGAGTTTTTAGACCAGCGTATCCATTCACATTATTTAAATCACTATTTTGTGCATTTAACAGAATGTCACCATTTGAGTATAAATATAGGTTATTATTTTTATCTATTGAAGTTTTTGTTGTAAATTGGTAGTTTTCTCCGAGTTCTTCAATGCTGGTAATCATAGATAAAAGTTTTGTTGCAGAAGCGACAGAATTCGCAGTTTTATCGTTTAGAGAGTATAAAGTTTTGTTAGTGACTGCATCTTTTATTGTAATTGAGACAAAAGGAGATAGTTCCTTTAGAATTGCTACATTATTACTTATGCTTTGTGAAATTTGCTCTGGAGATAATTCTAGAGCTTGTAAATTCCAAGTATTTTTAGGTGCATTTTTATTTACATCCTCTGCAACACTACTCTGTATTTCTTTATTATTTCCGAGTGGTTTGCCGTCAAAAAAAGGATTTTCTACTATTCCTACTGCTGATAAGACTATGTATATTATGAGTGATGAAAGTATTACAAGAGTTCCTATAGATGGAATTATTGTTTTTTTATTTATTTTTTTCATTTTAAAAATACCTTCATTACTCAGTCCTTAAATTAAGGGTATCATAAGTAATATGTTACCATTGTGTTACCTTAACTTACTTATGTGAGTGATACAAGTTAGGAAGGAAAATCTTGGAATTCGACGTAACGATTGAAATCCCTAAGGGAAGTCGTAATAAGTATGAAGTTGACCACGAAACTGGTCGTATTTTCTTAGACCGTATGTTGTTTACTTCAACCCGTTATCCTGATGATTATGGTTTCATTGAAGGCACACTTGGTGAAGATGGTGATCCTATCGATGCTCTTGTTTTGTTAGAAGAGCCTACTTTCCCAGGGTGTGTTATTCGTTGCCGTGCTTTGGGTATGTTCCGTATGACAGATGAAGCTGGTGGCGATGACAAGGTTTTGTGCGTTCCAAGTACTGACCAGCGTGCAGCATGGCGTACAGATATCGATGATGTATCTGAATTCCACCGCCTAGAAGTTCAGCATTTCTTTGAAGTATACAAAGATTTGGAACCAGGTAAGAGTGTTGAAGGTGCTCACTGGACTAATCGTGCTGAAGCTGAAGCTGAAATTGAAGCTGGTTTTAAGCGTGCAAAAGAAGCAGGATACTAAAATTTTGTAATAGACCCTTGTACTTGCCCTTGTGCTCACAAGGGTCTATTCATTTTAAATACTTTATAAAATACGTATTTTTGTTGTATTTTATTTATTTAACTTCGTATAAACGCAACTTTAGTTACATATTCTTTATATATTTTTATTTATAATTCTGAATTTTCGCTTATAAAGAAATTATTTTTTCGTGTATTTTCCGATTTTCTTTGTGTTTTCAAATAAAAACATATACTTTATTTTTATAAAAAATAATATTTTTTACTATCTTAATGACACTTTTTTCACATATTAAGTTACTCTTTTAAGTAACTATTTTCTCGTTATTTAAGGGGCAGTGTTTTGGACGCTAAAGATATGGGTACCGATCTAGAAAAAATTCTTATTACTGAAGAAGAAATTCACTCACGTCTTACTGAAATGGCTAAACAAATAGATACAGATTATGCTGGTAAAGAATTGTTAGTTGTTGGTGTTTTACGTGGTGCTGTAATGGTTGTGGCTGATTTGACTCGTAAGTTGAGCAATCCAATTACAATGGACTGGATGGCTGTTTCTTCTTATGGTGCAGGCACACAATCTAGTGGTGTTGTCCGTATTCTTAAAGATTTAGATACAGATGTTTCTGGCCGTGATGTTCTAATTATCGAAGATATTATTGATTCAGGTCTAACTTTAAAATGGTTACGTGACAATCTTGAAAGTAGAGGAGCGAACTCTGTTGAGATTGCTACACTTCTACGTAAACCAGATGCTGTTAAGGTTGAAGTAGACGTTAAGTATTTAGGTTTTGATATTCCAAACGAATTCGTTATAGGTTATGGTCTAGATTATGCTGAAAAGTATCGTAACTTACCATTTATAGGAACTTTGGCCAAGCATGTTTATGGAGGATAGTATCTGTGGCAAATGAAAATAACGACAAAAAGATTAAAGTAGTTACTAGGAGACCACTATTTTGGGTATTTCCTATATTTTTAATATTTGCTGCTTTTTGGGTATATAGTTTTTTGACTGCTCCTAGAATGATTGATACATCTGAAGGTTTGGCTCTTTTAAAAGGAAAAACTGTTGAACGAGCAGTAATAAACGAGGGAACACACACTGTTGTACTTGACTTATCGAAAAGCTACACCAGTACAAAGAAAAACTGGTTTGGTGTAAAACAAAATGTAGGTAAAAAGGTTTCCTTTTTCTATGTGACACCACAAGGTCCTGACATTTCTAGTTCTGTAGCTAAAGCTAAGCTATCTAAGGGATATAATTCTACGTATCCTGTAGAATCTTTTATTTCTCGTTTAATTCCGCTATTATTGCCTGTTCTTCTTTTGTTCGCTTTGCTCATGTGGTTCTCTTCCCGTATGCAAGATGGCGGTTTTATGGGAATGGGCAAGTCAAAATCTAGGAAGATTTCAAAAGAGAACTCAGATATTACTTTTGCTGATGTCGCTGGCGTTGATGAAGCATTGGAAGAACTACAGGAAATTCGTGAATTTTTGATTAAACCTGACAAATTCCGCAAAGTGGGAGCTAAAATTCCTAAGGGTGTCTTATTATATGGCCCTCCAGGAACAGGTAAAACTTTACTAGCTAAAGCTCTAGCAGGTGAAACAAACGTTCCATTCTTCACTATGTCTGGTTCAGAATTCGTTGAACTTTACGTAGGTATGGGAGCTTCTCGTGTGCGTGATTTGTTTGAGCAGGCAAAGAAAGAAGCCCCAGCAATTATATTCGTTGACGAAATAGACGCTGTTGGTCGTCACCGTGGCTCAGGAATGGGAGGCGGACACGATGAACGCGAACAGACATTAAACCAGCTTCTTGTTGAGATGGATGGTTTTGACGAGAAAACAAATATTATTTTGATAGCTGGTACTAACAGACCAGATGTATTGGATCCAGCATTGCTACGTCCAGGACGTTTTGACAGACAAATCTCAGTTGACGCTCCTGATTTGAAAGGACGTGAAGCTATTCTTAGAGTTCATGCTAAGAATAAACCAATGGTCGATGAAGTTGATTTAGTAGCTATTGCTAAGCGTACACCAGGGTTTACTGGTGCTGACTTAGCGAATGTCTTGAATGAGGCAGCGTTACTTACAGCTCGTCACAATGCTGATCTTATCGACAATCGAGCATTAGATGAAGCTATCGATAGAATTATTGCTGGTCCACAAAAACGTACTCGCGTGATGAACGACCACGAAAAGACCATGACTGCTTACCATGAGGGTGGTCATGCTTTGACAGCTGCTGCATTGCGATATACCGATCCAGTTACAAAGGTTACTATTTTGCCTAGAGGTAAAGCTCTGGGATACACCATGGTTATGCCAGTGGAAGATCGCTATTCGAAGACTCGTAATGAATTGCTTGATGAATTAGTTTACGCAATGGGTGGTCGTGTAGCTGAAGAACTTGTTTATCTAGATCCGACAACAGGTGCTTCGAATGATATTGAAAAAGCTACTGCTATTGCTCGTAATATGGTTACAACTTACGGTATGACAAATAGTATTGGTACTGTAAAGCTAGGAAAATCCACTGAAGAATACTATGGTGGCAAAGTCCAAGATTACTCTGACCAAACTGCTACTGTGGTAGATGAACAAGTTAAGCAATTGCTTGAGGATGCTCATCGTGAAGCTTTGGAAATCTTAATTCAATACCGTGAAGTTTTGGATAACCTAGTTCTAGAGTTACTTGAAAAGGAAACTCTAGATGAAAGTCAGCTTGCTGAAATATTCAAAAACGTTAAAAAGCGTGATGAACGTCCAGTGTGGCGTGGTATTGAAGCAGATTACGGATCATATAAAGCGCCAGTCAGTATTAAAACAGAATCAGAAAACACTGATATAGCTGAAGAAAAATCAGGTATTGAAGAAAGTAAGGTTCAAGAAAATACTGACGAATCTGAAAATAATGATGTTACAAGAACTGACTCAGAGTAAATCTGACTGTTTAAAAACTAATCAAAAGTTTTCAGAAACTTTACACGTTGATTATACTTTTGAATAAAATACGTGGAAATAGATTGTACTAATGGTAGGTAAGTTCTGATACTTACCTACATTAGTTTATTACTGAGATGAGATAAATACTATATGACTTACAATTACGATGGCGTTAAAAAAGCTGTAAGAGATTTACTTATTGCAGTGGGTGAAGATCCTGACCGTGATGGCTTACTTGAAACCCCTGATAGGGTAGCGAGATCTTTTCAAGAGCTTTTGTCTGGAATGGATGAGTGTCCTCCAGAACATTTAAAAAAGCAATTTAAAGTAGATCATGATGAACTAGTAATTGTGAAAGACATTTCTTTCTTTTCTTGCTGTGAACACCATATGCTACCTTTTTATGGTGTAGCTCATGTGTGTTATATACCTAGCAATGGCAAAGTAACAGGGCTGTCAAAATTAGCTCGACTAGTTGAAGGGTATGCTCGTAGATTACAAGTTCAGGAACGTATCACTGGTCAGATTGCTGACGCTATAACCGAACAGTTGCATGCAGAAGGTGTGCTAGTGGTTTTAGAAGCTGAACATATGTGTATGTCAATGCGTGGCATAAAGAAACCGGGTTCTAAAACAATAACTTTAGCTTCACGTGGAAATCTTTCTGATTCTGTGAAACAAAATGAGATAATGAGACTGTTATCTATTGATAAGTAAAATAAATGCGTTGGAGAAACTATGGTCAATGAGGACAAAAATAGAATGAAAATAATGGGGATTCTAAATATTACCCCAGATTCTTTCAGTGACGGTCAAAAATATATGGTTTTAGACAACGCTATTGAGCATGCTAATCAGATGATACAAGACGGGGCAGATATTATTGATATAGGCGGAGAATCTACTAGACCTAACTCTACTAGAATATCTTGGGAAGAAGAAATTGCTAGAATACGCCCAGTTTTATCCGCTTTGAAAGATTTATCAGTTCCAATTTCAGTTGATACAATGAATTCCTCTACGGCTTTAGCTTGTATGGAATATGGAGTTAGCATAATAAACGATGTTTCTGGTGGATTATATGATCCTAACATGTATAAAGTAGTTGCAGATAATGACATCGATTACGTTTGTCAGCATTGGCGAGTCAACACTGATCCTATTGAAGCTGAAAAGTATTGGAAACTTACTCACGATGTAATGCATGAGCTACATTTATGTATTGAAAATATGCATGATGCTGGAATAAAAGATAAAAGAATAATTCTTGATCCGGGGTTAGGGTTTTACAAAAATCACAGCCAATCTTGGGAATTATTAAACAAAATTGATACTTTGCGTCAATTAGGGTACCCAATTTTGATAGGTGCATCTAGAAAACGTATGACAGTTTTGTATGGTAGAGATAATATAGAAGATAGAGACAAAGTTACAGCAAAAATATCTGTCTTTTGCGCTGACCATAACGTGTGGGGAGTGCGAGTACACAATGTTGGACTAACTAAAAAATATTTAGATGAAAGAGTCACAAGATGAGTTTTGATAAAATCCATTTGAAAGGTGTTACCGCAAAAGGTTATCACGGGTTTTATGACACAGAACGTGCTGTTGGTCAAAATTTTGTGGTTGATGTTGTGATGGATGTTGATTGTGTAAATGCTTCTGTTGAAGATGACTTGGATAAAACAGTTGACTACGAAAAAGTAGGTAGAGCTATAGTTCGTGCAATTGAGGGCGAACCTGTAAAACTCATTGAAACTCTTGCTGAACGAATTGCTTTAGTGGTCTTATGCTTTGATAACGTCATAGAGGTTAGTGTTACTGTACATAAACCACAAGCTCCTCTAGATTATGAGTTTAAAGACGTAGCTTTATCAATTGTGCGTAATAGATCTAATTTGAAGATTAGCTTTGAAAATAGTGCTTATTTTATAAAACGTGTTAACTTTTTAGAGGAAGAAGCTGATAAAACTTTAGCTGATAACTCTGTAAACCTTGACGTGGAACTTGAAGAAAATACTGAAAATACTCTTCTAGAAGAAACAAATTCTGATGTTTATTCTACTCAAGGGATACAAACTCAAACTCAAGCTACTAATGATTATGAAAAAGAGTTAGAAACTGATTCAGTCCTCGATACTGTAAGTAACCAGAGCGATACTTTTGAAGAACCTGAACTTAAGACTGATATTATTGATGTAACACAGGAGGGATGTAACGATTATCCACCAATTTTCGAACCTCAGAAATCTAGTGTTATTTTAGCTTTGGGTGGAAACTTAGGTAACCCTGTAGAACTATTTCAAGATGTGATTTCAGATTTAGATAGATCTTTAGGTTTTGATGTATTAGATGTATCTCCATTAGTTAAAACAAAAGCACATACATTAAATGATGAAGAACAGCCTGACTACTATAATTGTGTGCTACGAGGTGAAACTTTCTTGCGCCCTAGCGATTTATTGGGACTAGTTAAAGAAGTAGAATATTATTTCGGTAGACGTGAACACGCTAAATGGCAGGCACGTTTAATTGATATTGACATTATTAGCTACAACAACCAAAAATATGAGGACGAAGAATTAACTATCCCTCATAAACTAGCAAAACAGCGTGCTTTTGTATTATATCCATGGCATTTGATGGAAAATGAAGCTGAACTTGATGGTGAGAAAGTTGCTGATTTGCTCGAAAAAACTGATGACCGTGACGGTATTTTGCATACTTGGGAGCAGTGGCTTGGTAAGAGTTATGCTGAGCTTGAAAACGCTGGGGTAGAAAATCAGTATATACAGGACGAGCAGCTTTCTGACGAATTAGTTAGAATACTTGACGATGACATAGATGTTTATACTGGTGATGAAATCTATGAGCAAAACGATAGTAACGCTATAGGAGATGTTTCAGAAGAAATTACCACCATAGATGGTGTAGATTTGCAAGATAACATTCACTATGAATCTCAGGAAAACGAATATTTAGATACTAGCCTTGATGATTCAAATTTTGACGCTGATAATTTGTATTCTGCAGATACACCTGATTTAGAAGTATTTGAAGGCGAAGAAGATAATTACGGTATAGCCGCGGGAGAACAAGGCGTTGCTGTATCTGATGAGGAACCTATTTCTAACTCGAATTCAGATGACGAAATTAATCAAATACTTAATACAATGGAACATACAAAGGTTATGAATCAGTTACGCACTTTGTTTACAAATGGAGTTGAAGATTCTGATTTATTGCCTCAAGAAGAAATCCACACTCATAAAGAAACTAATATTTATAGTAAATCTGATGATAGTGGAATAGAATCTGCTACACAAGTAGTACGAATACCTATAGCTCAGCGTATGAATAAACATGTTGGAAATTATGAATCTGAAGTTATTGATAACTCTGAAAGCACCTCAAAACCTGCAACTCAAAAAGCTAGTATATACGAAGCCTTGAGGAAAAAAACTTTTGAGGAAGCAATGGCAGTTAGAGAGCCTGACGCGCCGTATACTTTCAAACCTAAGTGGCAGTCGCTTGAAAAAGGTGAATAAGATGACTAAGACGAAGATTTCTTCCCTCGTGTTGGCATTTACGATATTTCTTATCTCGAGTTTTACATTTATCTTGAGTGTCATACATTCAGGTTTTACTCCGCCTTTGGCAAGCTGGATTTTACCTATATTTATGCTTATATTTTCAGGAATTCTTGCTTTAGCTGGCTGGAAAGTACGTAAGTATAAGAGTGATAAAACTGTGGAAGTAGATCAGTTTAAGGCTGCTAAGCTGGTTATTTTTGCTAAAACTTCATCTATTGGCGGAGCATGTATTTCAGGTTTTACTTTTGCTCAAACTATAATTTTCATTATGTACAGTGAATCCATGTTCATGCAAGATATGATAATTGTTTCTTTAGCAAGCTTTTTGTCATGTATCTTGTTTGCAACTACTGGTATTATCGTTGAGAATTGGTGCATTGTCGATGACGGTGACGACTTGAATACGAGTAGTACTTTAAATAAAAAGCTATCATCTAACTGTTAGTGGTTTATATGAACGATAAAAATTTAAATTCTAATAAAGGAAATAAAAGAAATAATATTTCAGAATCAAAAGTTCATCAAATGCGTTCAAATTTAAATTCGCAGGTAAATAAATCATCTGCGAAAAATAAAGTATCTCGTGAGAACTTCTCAGATACTAGTATTAAACGTAATTCTTCTGTGTCAAAAAATAATAGTCCTAACTTGAAGCCTCGACGAAAGAGCACTCATTCGAGTAATAGTAATGACAGAGAAGTTTTTGATTTTGAAAAAGAAATAAATAAGCCACTTCAATCAGACAGAAAAAAGCAAGCTAAAGGTAGTTTTACTCAAAGTAAAAAGCTTTCGAACGGTGGGCAAAAGTATTCTGATAAATACTCACATCTAGCTGAGCGAAAAAGCTCTACGAGAAAAACTTCTTCACAGCCTAGTGCTTATCCAAAAAATATTGTGCATATAAATTCTTCAAGTATGCAAGAGCGTTCTGATGTACCTAAGGGTAATAGTAGTAAGTCTACAATGCCTAAAGGAAATAAAAAATCTAAAAATTCTGCAAATTTTGCTGGTAAAAAGCAACAGTTTTCTGAAAATAACTTTAGGAAAACACAAAGAAATACAGACTTTTCTGCCTATAGTAAACTAAGGTCAAATAGTGGTAGTAATGCTAATAATGGCGAAAGTAAAATATATACTAAAGTTTTTCTTATCCTGCTTTGTTTTGCTTTGCTATCAGCTGTGGGATACTGGTCGTATAAGAAGTTTTTTGTTTCTGAAACTCAAGTAGCAACTAAGAAAGTTGCTGTAAAAAAGACTACTAAGTCAACTCCAAAAGTTCCAGATTGCGATAACCGAGACTTGAATTTGAATGTTTTTGTGAAAGAAAATCAGGTTTTGGTAGGTAAAGGAACAGACTTTGGTATTACTGTCACAAATAAATCTTCTAAGACATGTTTAGCTAAGGCTGGCTCAAAGAAATTTGGTATTAGAGTTATGTCTGGTGATCAGAAAATTTGGGATAGTACTTCTTGCCCTGTAACTAGTGAGGAAAATCCTCTGCTTCTGAAACCTGGGCAAACATGGACGGGTACGATTAATTGGGATGGTATAAATTACAATGCTAAGTGTGAAAAACTTTCAATTTCCCAAGCAGGTACTTATCGTTTGTTAGGTGTTAAAGATGGAGATTTGCTTGACGTAAGTTATCCATTTGTTTTGAAAAATGGCTAGTTACAGCACTTATTAATAAAACTTTGATATAGTTATTGCCACTTTATAGTACTAAAGTGGCAATAATTCGGTAGCTTAATATTTGAATTTGGTGAGTTTTAGATCTTATTTAATGTATATGCGTAGGATTGTTTTGTATTTGTATATCTAAGAATTCACGTATACGTTTTGCTCTGAATTGTCCTACACCTTCAATTGATTGTAACTCCTCTATTCCGCTGTTCAAAATATTTTGCAGGGTAGAGAAATGGTTTACGATTGAGTCCACTATTGTTTGAGGTAATCTAGGTATTTCACCCATAATTCTGTATCCTCGTGGGTGAACAGGGTCATCTAGCGCGACTACGTCTAACATAGAAAAGTGTAGGCCTCGTGCTATTACTGTCAGATCGATTATGTCATTTGAAGATAACGAGCTTAAATAGTCCTCAGCAATCTGAATGTCGCTTTCTTCAGCCATGTAATCTTTCAGAATAGTGCTTCTCTCCTTTGCGGCACCTTTTAGCAAATCGTCTAGCTGCAAGGAAATTAGTCTGCCATCTCTACCTAGTTCAGCTAGATATCCTTCAATTTCGTCAGTTATGCGACGTATCATTTCTGTGCGTTGAAGAGCTGTGGCTATGTCTTTTACGAAAACTTGATCAGTGATTTCGTATTTTGATAGTCCAGACATGAACTGATCGAGTCTTGTGCGGTATTTTTCTAGAGTAGATAAAGCTTGTGTTGCTTTTGTCAATATGACTTCTGGCGGCTCTAGGGTATATCTGGTGTCAGCTGTATGGATTGTAATAACTTTTAGTGAGGAGCTTATTGAAATTACTGGAATGCCTGTTTGCTTTGATGTTCTTTCTGCTGTTCGGTGACGCATTCCTGATTCTTTTGTTGGGATTGTTGAGTCGGGTAGTAGCTGAACGTTTGCTCGACGAATCCTCATTGTGTCTGTATCTACTAGTATTGCCCCGTCCATTTTTGATAATTCTCTTAGTATGGCAGGGGATAGTTCTACGTCTAGTTCTATTCCGTCAGAACATATTTTTTCTATGTTCTCGTTGTAACCTAATACTATTAGTGCCCCTGTTTTGCCTAATTGGATACGCTCTAACCCTTCGCGTATTTCTGTGCCAGGAGCAATTGATTGTAGTATTTCTCTTAGATTTGTGTTGTTGTTTTGAGACATATTTGGCTTCCATTTTGTTTCTTATTAAAAATAGTATAAGTGTTTTTAGTTATTTTTTCGATTTATTAAATTGATTTATTGGGTCTTGGGGTTTATTATTGATAATGATTATTATTACGGATTGTTTAGAAAGATACCAATGTTTGCAAAACAGTTGAGTGTAACAAAGAAAACACTGCTAATTTTATTAGCAACGTTTTTGTCAATAGCTGGATTGACACTTGTAGATAACAGCAAGTCTAGCTATGCGTCAGATATAGATTTACCTGCAAGTTTAAATCATATTTGTGCTGGAAAGAAAATGATATATCGTAAGCATATCGACGCTGCTTATATAAATCAGACTAGTCCAGACAACATTGATCTTAAAGTTGTAAATGGTGCAACAGTTATAAATGCAAGCGATGTGTGTATTCGTTTGGCTCCTGATGCTAATGAAAAAGGTGAAGAAGTATCAAGATTTGCAATTCCAGCAGATAGACAACTAGCATTCTTGGGCAAACCTGGTGAAATAGTATGGTCTGGTCCTCAAAAATACTATAGAGGATGGCCACCTCTATGGGCAGGTATTGGTGCATTAGAAACTGATCATGAAACTCTTCCTCTGGGAAATATTGTCAAAGAATCAATAAAAATGGAGCTAGTTGAAGCAGATGGTCCAGGTACTATGGAAATGTTCAGTTACAATGGCATTCAACAGCCAGTGACAAGAATTATTTCCTCCAAAGATTCCAGATACAAACGTTATTATATGTTTGCAGGAATGCATACACACTCATACACAACATTTTCAAAGCCAGGTATTTACCGTTTGAAATGGCAAGGACATGCAACTTTGAAGAATGGTGAAAAAATATCTACTCCAATTCGTGAAGTAACCTGGTTAGTTGGTAGCGATGCGCAAGTTGGTTTGCCAGAGGGAACAACAACTGGTATCAATCCAATTACAACATCTACAGAAGTCTATGCTGAAAAAATTAAAGCAGAAGTTGGCGATGATACCTCAGCTTATGACCCTGAATATTCTAACGATAACTACACTCCTGTGTTACCAGAAGAATGGGGACCAGAAGATAACCCTAACTTAGTTCATATTTCTAAAGGCCACCTAGATTTGAAAGGTCGCTGGTCGAAAGGTGAACGTAGCATTAGGATGACTTTAAAAGATGAAAGTGACCCGGCAAATGTTGTTGAACGCGAAAGCGAAAGTGCAGCTGTGGAGGTCCCCGACTCATCTTTGTTCTTACCTAAGGGTAATTCTCCAGAATATGCTGCTTTGCGTGAACTTTCAGACAGAAAAGATAAGCGTCTGTATGAGTTACCTGAAATACAAAACCCATCGTTACCATGGTTAGGATTTAATACTGAAGAGATTGATTATTCTAATCTAGAAGATGGAGTAACAGTAACTGCACTCAAGTATGAGGGTCCTGGACGTATGATTGTAGGTAGCTATGATGCCTTGCAAAACGACTTTGTAAAGTCAATTGATACAGGTTATTATGCAGGAACAACTTTTGAAAAGTTATACAATCCAACTCATGTTCACAAAGCTACTTACTTTACACAACCGGGTATTTATTCTGTTGAATATACTTTCAGAATGAAAGAAAAAGGAGCTAAGTATTATACTTACGGTACTTATACTCTTCACTACCTAGTTGGTGATAAATCTATCAATGTTTCACGTGAAAAGTACAATTTGCCTAAGTTACCAAATAGTGATAGTAATGCTGATGACAATGCCCCTAAAATACTAGCTAAAGATGTTCTATCAATAATTAAAGATAAGGACTCTGAATACTATACACGTGGTGATGGTAAGGAAATTAAAACTGTAGATACTTTGAATGATTTGAAGAAAATTATTACTGACGAAAAGTATGATGGAGAAGTAAAAGCTGAGAATATTGTTGGTATAACAGACGATGGTTTTTATTATCGAAATGAAACTGAAAATAAGATTCATCGTATAGAAAAATTGCCTAACTATGAAGTAGGTAAAGGTACAAAGAACCCAGCTGAAGTTGTAGGAATAGTTGACAATGGATACTATTACATTTCAGAAGGAAAACTGTATAAATACGAAGGTAGCGAAAAGCCTGAAAACAAAGAAAATATGAAGTACGGTCAGTATTGGAAACTAGATGAAAATACAAACAAGTATGTTCGTTTGACTCGTGCTGAAATCTTTGGTGAAGATACTAACAATTCTGATTCAGAGCCATCTAAGCCTGCGGATCCATCAGTTCCTGATAATGGTTCTAATCCTTCAAATCCTGTAGATCCGTCAGCTCCTGATAATGGCGATTCTCCTTCAAAGCCTGAAGATCCTGCTAATCCGGATAAGCAAGATGGAAATGATGGTTCAGATAATGGAAATTCAGATGGTAAAGACTCTGATAATGAAGGTACACCTTCGCCTAAACCGGGTAATCCTGATCAGCCATCTAAGCCTGCAGAACCTTCTAAACCTTCAAATCCTGTTGTTCCATCTAAGCCTGACAATGGTAATCCTTCCCCTGCTCCAGGTAACAACAATCCAAATAATGGATCTAACGGAAATAACGCAAATAATGCTAATAATGGAATATCTGGAACTACAAAACCTGCTCCAGTGAATCCAGATTCCTCAAGATTCAAAGAAATAAGCGGTGAAGAATACGACAGAATAAATAGCGTAGATTCGCGCTCTCCTCAATCTCAAAGTTCACCAGTACTTACTCAGCCATTTATTGGCAGATCAAACCCATTAGCAGCAGCTAAACCGCTTGAATTACCTAAAGTAAACGCAAAAGATGCTGATGCTAAAGAAAAAGGTGAAAACGGTGGATTGAAACCTTTGAAGAGCAAGAAAGCAAAAACTACTCCAGCTATAAACAATGCTGATAGTTCAGATAGCTCTTGGCTACCTCTTGTAGCTTCAGGACTATTTGGTGCTGGATTAATGTTCATGGTTACTGCAGTAATTTTCTTCTTGTACACTCAAAAAGTAAAAAGAAGAAAGTGACGATATAAAACTTTAGGTTTATCCTAAAACGGCGCAAGGTTGCACGACATATTACGTGTCGTGCAACCTTAACTTATTTAATCTTCTATCATTCTTGTTTCATTTAATGAAGTATTCAGTATATGCTTGTAGTGTGGAAAAAAGTTTAAGTATTCCTACGTTTATTTCCTTATATTAAGGTTTTTATAATCATTTATTTACGATGTGGAAAGAAAAATGGCGAAGAACGGTGTTGCTTATATTTGTAGCGAATGTGGCTGGGAAACTTCTAAATGGCAAGGACAATGTCGCCAATGTAAAAGTTGGAGTTCACTAGAGGAAAACACTATTTCTGAACAAAAAACTAAAGTTATTTCGCCCACAAATCAAGCTTTGCCTATAACTGAGATTAGTACTGAGGAAACATCAGTTAGAAGTAGCGGTATATCCGAGCTAGACCGAGTATTAGGTCAAGGAATTGTACCGGGTGCTGTAATTTTGCTAGCTGGCGAGCCAGGGGTTGGTAAATCTACATTACTCATGGAAGTCACCTTAAAGATCGCTAGTAAATACCCTGATAATAAAGTTTTATATATAAGTGGTGAAGAATCAGCTTCACAAGTGGTACTTAGAGCTAAACGTATAGGAGCTCTACAGAAAAATATTTTATTAGCAAGTGAAAATAATTTATCTGTAGTTTTAGGGCATATAAAAGAGACCAAACCATCTCTAGTAATAGTTGACTCGATTCAAACAATTAGTGCTAACGAAATTGATGCTGTATCTGGATCGACTTTGCAAGTTAAAACAGTGGCTAATCAGCTTATTTCTGTTGCAAAAACAACGAATACACCAATAATTTTGGTTGGACATGTAACAAAAGATGGAACTATAGCAGGTCCAAGAGTTTTAGAACACTTAGTTGATGTTGTATGCCAGTTTGAAGGCGAACGTTTTGGTAGCGTACGTATGCTTAGGGCTGTGAAAAATCGCTTTGGGCCAACTGATGAGGTAGGCTGCTTTGAAATTAACGAAAATGGTATGCAAGAACTTTTAGATCCTTCGGGTCTGTTTATCTCTGAGAACAGGGTTGATACTGCTGGAACTTGTGTTTCTATAGCTTTAGATGGTCGTAGGCCTATGCCTATAGAAATACAGTCTTTGGTCGCTGGAACTAACTTTGCTGCTCCTCGTAGGGCTACTTCTGGTGTAGATAGCTCTAGAGTAGCAATGATGTTGGCTGTTTTGCAGTCACGTGCTGGTATCAGCGTGCAGAACATGGACGTGTATGTTTCTACTGTGGGTGGAGCAAAAATCAACGATATTGCTTTGGATTTACCTGTAGTTTTAGCAATTATCTCTGCTTTTAGTAATAAAACACTTCCAGCAGATTTGATTGCTTTTGGTGAAGTTGGTTTGACAGGTGATATACGTAAAATATCAGCTGTGCGTAAACGTTTGCAACAAGCTGTACAACTTGGTTTTAAAACGGTAGTTTTGCCTGCAAATGTAAAAGAAAATTTGTCTGATTTTGATGGTTTAAAGTTTATTTTTGTCTCCAATATTGCTGAAGTTGTGGATAGAGTTTTTCAACGATAGTATTTAAAGGTTTAGAAATTGAATTTACTTTCAAAGCTATATTTTGTGTAGATAAGTTTTAGTGCTAAGTGTATATGAATTGTGTAACTAAAGTATTTATTAAGTTTTAAAAGTATAAAATATCTGCGCCAATTAATATGTAGTTATGGAGCTTAAAATACCTTATTCCTTTGAAAAGCATCACACTATAATGCAAAATAAAATAAGCGCTTATATACATATAAATTTCCCCGAAAAATAGCCTAATAGGTAATTAAATACTAAAAAGTATTGAGGGAATAAAAGTCAAACTCAAGTTTATAAAAAGAAATACTTAATTCTGTTTAATCATGCAAAACTAATATCAAACATAAACTTTTAAAAAGTTACAGAAAGTACATAAACACTAATACTACGTAATGCTAAACGTTAAAAACTATATTAATTTTTCATACAAATAGTAAAACTACTTTGAAATAAACAAAATAAAGCCACACAAAAGTAAGACAAATTGAAATTAGGTTTACTAAAGTTATAAAAACTTGAAAAGTTAGCCAATAGCAGGTTTTTCCTCAGGGTATCTCAAAACACGCTTTTGTTTACGCAAAGCCAGAGCTGCAGTTACAGTCATAGTTCCAATTCTTCCAGCGAACATGAGCAATACAAGTAGGTATTTTCCAGCAGTGGGTAGTAGAGGGGTTATACCAGTGGATAAGCCAACAGTAGCAAAGGCTGATATAACTTCAAATGCTATAACGTCTAAGCTTAAGTTAGTAATCAGCAGCAACAAGAAAATTGAAGTAAAGACAAGGAAGCTACCTATCGCAATTACAGTAACAGCCAAACGAACTGTTGTATTAGGTATTCTTCTGCCAAATACTTGTATATCTGTGTCACCTCTGGCTTCAGCAACAATCGCCAAAGTCAGCACAGCTAAAGTTGTAACTTTTATACCACCAGCAGTAGAGGCACTACCCCCGCCTATAAACATCAGCACATCTTGTACCAGCCAAGTTGAAGGGTGCATTTGTCCGATGTCTAGAGTACTAAGACCACTGGATCTACCGTTTATTCCCAGTAATAACGAGTTACTTATTTTAGAGTGTAATGGTAGATTTCCTAAAGTATGAGTGTTATTCCATTCTAATAAACCGATGAGAACAGTACCTATTACGAATAAAATTAGGTAAGTTATAACTGTTAATTTTGTGTGTATATTCCACGCTCTCGGATTCTTTATATTTGAAGTTATGTTCAAAATAACGGGGAACCCGATTGCTCCAGCAAATGTTCCAATTATTATCGGTGCTATTACGAAAATATCGTTTGCAAATACTTCCATTCCTTCAGGCATAATTACGAATCCACTGTTATTGAAGATGGAAACTGACATGAATAGTCCGTATCCTATACTTTTTACGAATGAGTATCCAACTCCGTAATAAAAATGTGGAAATAATGCGAGAAATAATAAAAATTCACAAGTAGCAGATATGATTATTACTGCTCGTATGAGGGTTTTTACTTTGCCTAGTTTTTCTATTTGATTTTCGTTGGCAATAATGAGCCTTTGAGTTAAACCAATATTTTTTGACACTGCTAAAGCAAGTATTGAAGCAAAGGTCATTACCCCCAAGCCACCGATTTTCATACCTAAGGCTATTACGAAATGTCCAAAATGTGACCAGTAAGTTGCTGTTTCTACAGTAGTCAATCCAGTTACACATACTGACGAGGTTGCCGTGAATAAAGCGTCAACAAAGTTTGGCATTTTGCCATCAACTGTTGATATTGGCAAGCAAAGTAGCATGGTTATTACAGTTATGATACTACCGAAAATCATTATTGCTAATAATGATGGTTTGTACTTTGCTGTATAGCTTATATAGCTTTTTACATCTTCTATAAGCTTTTTCTCATTTTTACTTGTTTTATTCACTTTTTTCGCTTTTGTTGTATCTTGTGAATTTTAGCCTCTGTTAGTCATAGCGCTTGATGTTCCTGGAGTCACATCTTTTGCTTCGTTTAGTAGCACGGCTGCAGGTTCCCAATATTTTATTCCCACTAGTGTGTTATTTTCAAATATTAGTGTTGTTACTGAAGCTAGAGAGCATTCTCGTTGCCATGGTAAATGGGCGAGTGGTTTTTTCTCTAAGTATTTTCGTAAGCACCATATAGGCAGTTGGTGTGAAACTAAAAGTATTTCTTGTCCAGCATTGTTCTTTTGAGTTTCTTTTACCACTTTTAGCATTCTATCAGCAATGTCTATATAAGGTTCTCCCCATGATGGACGTATAGGGTTATGGAAGTATTTCCAGTATTTAGGGCTTGCTAGAAGTTTCGGATTTTTATTTACTGCTATACCTTCAAAGTGATTACCCGCTTCTATTAGACGTATATCTGTTTCAATTGGTACGTTGTACGCCTTCGAAATTGGTTTGGCTGTTTGCTGGGTACGTAGAAGAGGAGAAGCAATAATTCTAGATATTTGTATTTCTGGACGTTTTTTGAACTCATCAGCAACCATTTGAGCCATTTTCTTCCCTAAGGTACTTAACGAGTATCCTTTTAGACGTCCGTATAATATTCCTTCAGGATTTTCTACTTCACCATGTCGTAATACATGTATTATTGTTTGTGTCATAGTAGTATTTTAGCCCTTTGTTTCTATCTTGTCTTTTGTGGACGTTTTGTTTTATATTATCTTTATTTTGTTCTGTATGATATATGAGTATAGAATAGTGGTTTACTCGTGAATAATAGATTTGATTGTTAGTGAGAGCTTTATGAATATGAATATCAATCAGCCTAATACTGATTCTTCTGCGAATTCACGTGTTGTTGCGTTTTTTGATATTGATCAGACTTTGATTCGTGGTTCTTCTTCATATTATGTTGCTCGTGAACTGTATCGTCGTAATTTTTTCGGGTGGCGTGATATCTTTTTTGCTGCACGTCATAGTTTGTTGTATATGCTCTTTGGTGAATCTAAGCGAAGATTAGACTTGGTGGCTGATAGAGCTTTAAATGTTTTAGCTGGGCGCAGTGTCGATGAGGTTTCCAAAATTGTTGAGGAACTGTACGATAATGACTTGCATGGCCGTATTTTTGTTTATATGCGTGAAGTTTTGAATAGGCATTTAGTTGCTGGACATGATGTATGGTTGGTTTCTGCTGTGCCTGTACAAATAGGTGCAGTTATTGCTAAAAAGCTTGGTGTTAATGGCATTTTAGGTACTAAAGTAAAAGTTGTAGATGGTGTTTTAGCTCCTGAACTTGACGGAGAGTTAATGCACAACGAAGGTAAAGGACTAGCTGTTAGTAAAGTAGCTAGCGAGTACGAATATGATCTGACTAATTCCTTTGCTTATGGCGATTCTTACGGAGATATTCCTATGCTATCTATGGTTGGTTTTCCTTGCGGTGTTAATCCTGATCGTAAGTTGCGCCGTGTCTGTGAGAGCAAAGGTTGGAATATTTTGCGCGTGAAACGAACTTTTAATGGCTAATAGTATTGTGAATATTTTTACTTTTTAGATATTAGGCTTATGCTATTTATAGGAATTATAGGTGGTGATGAAAGTGCCAAATAACGTAGTTGATTCTACTTTAGTTATTGGGTTAGGTCGTTTTGGTTCGGCTGTTGCTGTGACTTTGGATAATTTGAATCGTGAAATTTTAGCTGTTGATATTTCGAGTAAGTTAGTACAAAAGTGGTCTAGCCGTATACCTACTCTTGAAGCTGATATGACTAATATGGCCGCTTTGGAACAAATTGGGGCTGCTGATTTTTCCTCTGCTGTTGTAGGCGTTGGTTCTTCGCTAGAAGCTTCAGTTTTGATTACAGCTAATTTAGTCGATATTGGAGTTTCTCAGATTTGGGCTAAAGCTACTAGCCGTGAGCATGGCCGCATTTTAAAGCGTATTGGTGCACATCACGTTATTTATCCGGAATTTGATGCTGGTCAGAGGACTGCACACTTAGTATCTGGACGTATGCTTGACTATATTGAGATGGAGCGTAATGGATTTTCTATTGTTAAAATGCGTCCACCTCGTGAATTCTGGGGCTTTACTTTGGAAGAAGCACAAGTTCGTCGTAAGTATGGCGTAACTGTTATTGGAGTACTAAGTGTTGGCCAGCCATTTGAGTATGCGAGTGCTAGTACACGTATACATGAGGACGATATTATTATCGTTGGTGGTGATGCAGATTTGCTGGAACAATTCGCGTATAATTCATAGTTTTGTTTTTTGAAGATTTGTAAATTAAAGGACAGGTATATTTTTAAGTGTTTGTCCTTTTTTATTTTAAGTAGTTTTGTCATAGCAATGTCCTGTATGTTATTTTTAGGAAAAAGTGATTTAAGTATCTATTCATTTCCATATGTTTATTTTGTGCAGAGTCTTTGTTTTCAGCATTTTCGAGGGCTAGTAAGTTTATTTATATGTGTTTTATATTTATTATTTGTAAGTTTTGATATTGCAAGTATTTTCTCGTGTTTATTTAGTTTGTTTGAAAATATAAATTACGTGTTGTGTTATGTGTGAGAAAAAGCTAAGTAATTATGTTTGGTCTATTTTGTTCCTAAAAAGTTAAACGTGTTTTAGAAGTTTTTGTTAATGAATTTGTGATTGTTTATAAGGATTTTGTGAGGTTCGAGTTTGTTTTTCTTTTCGCTAGTTGTTTATTAGTTGTTTTACTTTCGATTTTTAATAAGGCAAATATATTATCTAATTTCAGTCATTTTTTCACACAAATTACTGATAATAGTATTATGCGTGAAATGCTAGTTATATTATGACAATTTGTTATATATTTTTCGTTGCAATACTGTGCAGTTGACGGTATATTGTGTATTGTTGTTTTCGACTTGGATGGGGACTATGAATTTTTCTTCTAAGCCTAATTTATACACTATTGCTGAGGTTGCAGAGCTTATGCGTGTATCCAAAATGACTGTGTATCGTATGGTTCATTCTGGTGATTTACCTGCTATTCGTGTAGGTAAGTCTTACCGCATTCCTGTGTCTGCAATTCAACAAATGTTGGCTTTGGAAGGTATCTACGTTGAAGATAAGCTTTTAGCTAATTAGTTTTATTTCCTCTTAAATAGTAGGAAATTTTCATTTTCTCTTTTAGAATATTTTGGGTAGTTCGATTATAAGGAGGGGCAATGGGCTCCGTTATTAAAAAGCGTCGCAAGCGTATGGCGAAGAAGAAGCATCGTAAATTGCTTCGTAAGACTCGTCATCAGCGTCGTAATAAGAAGTAATCTGAATTGGGCTTGGCTTGTTTCCAAGCCCTTTTTAGTTTATCTTTAAAATATGTTACGTCTTATACCTATAGTTTTACTCTTAGTATTAACTGTTTACGCATTAGTTTCGTGCATAAATACATCTTCTGATGAAGAATTACCTGGTGGACTACCTAAGATAGTTTGGGTTGTTGTCATAATTTTAGTTCAGCCTGTCGGGGCTATATCTTGGTTATCTTTACGTTTTATTAAGTATTTTGAGACAAAACAAAATAGGAATTCTAAGAAAGACAAAGTTGTTGCTCCAGATGATGATGAAGAATTTCTATTCAAATTAAATAGAGATATACAACTTGAACGTGAAGGTATACAACGTAATGATTCTTTAGGTGAAAATCTCAGGTTCAAGAGTGAAAATACTCAAAAGAAAAACGATCCAAAAGACTCTGATTTTACTGAAGATGAAAAGTTTGAGGATGAGTAATAACTATTTATAACAGCTATTGTAAACGCAAAATATATTCAGTTTATATATGCCTGTATAAGTTGCAATAATCTTATGAGCCTTTTGGTATACCTTATAATTAATGGCTTAAATCGAGATAAAATATAGTTAGGTTAGAAATAAGGTTTCATATTTTAGTATGAGTTGCGTTTAAGGTTATAAAAGTTCCCTTGTATGCTACTACTATATTTTAAAACAGTATTACATATAGGAAATATTAGTATTAATAAGGTGTGAACTAGTATTAAAAGTATTTATGCGAAGGTTTATACACGCTGAAAAGTTACAGATTACCCCGTTATAGGCTTCAATGCGATAGCTGTTCCTAGTATGAGAGCATATAATATCTCGAGTTGACCAGTATATTTTAAAGCCAAAATCAACTTTTTAGGGTCATCAGTGTATAAAACAATTTTCAAAATTTTCAATACTAAAAACCCTGTTACGCCAGTTAAAATAGCCAACTTAGCATAAACGAAAGTTGTTATACCTATCACTAAAGGTAAGATTATTAAAACGGTATACAGTGCTTTAGATTTTCCCACTCCAAGCTTCGTAGCTAAAGTGTGTTTGCCTGCTTTTCGGTCACTTTCTATATCTCTAATATTGTTTATCATTAGCATAGCCGTAGATAACATTCCTATAGAAAAAGCGGTGCTAATTGAAACTGGTGGAATAGTGTTAGTTTGTAAATAGGTTGTTCCAATTGTTGCTATTAGACCAAAAAATACGAATACACTTATTTCCCCATAGCCTCTGTATCCGTACGGATATTTGCCACCAGTGTAATACCAAGCAGCAACTATGCATAGGAGACCTAACAAAATTAGCCACCATTTTTGTGTATAAATAACTAAAATCAGACCAAATATACAAGATAAACTATATGTCCCTAGAGAAGCTTTGAGCATTGTTTTAGCAGATACTGTACCACTAGCGACTAACCTTTTTGGTCCTACACGTTCATTATCTGTTCCTCTGATTCCATCAGAATAGTCGTTTGAAAAGTTGCAAGCTATTTGTAGAGTTATAGCCACAAGTAAGCATAAAAGTGCGGGTATCGGTTGGAATTTTCCAACACTTACGCAAATACAACTTCCAAGTACAACAGGAGCCACAGCAGCTGGAAGTGTTTTCGGTCTAGCAGCTTCTATCCAGTTTATCGGTGATTTTATCATTATATTTTTATTTTTAGCGTTTCAATACAAAAGTTTTTTTACTTTTATTATAGCGTGTATTTGTATATTTTTTCTGATAAATGAGGAATTAGGAGTTCCAAATGAAACGTTGTAAGGGGTTATTGGCTGGGGTAGTAGCTGTAGCTTTAGTTTTAACAGGGTGTTCTGCTGCTCCTGAAGAAAAGGCTGCCCCTAAACCTCCAGCTGAAGTTTTTTGGCCGCTAACAGGACAGAAAGCTTCTTCTGAAAAAGAAATAAATCATCCGGCTCTTTCAATGAAGATTGAGAATGTTGATGATGCGCGTCCTCATGTAGGCTTAGATAAGGCTGATATTGTTTGGGAACAAATGGTTGAAGGCGGTTTGACACGTTTTAATGTTGTTTATCATTCACAGTTTCCAAATGTAGCTGGACCAATGCGTTCTGTACGCCCTATGGATGCTGGTATATCAGCTCCACTACATGGTGTTTTTGCTTGCAGTGGAGGTCAACAAGCTTTTATGGATTCAGTATCACAGGTTGTTGGTAAGTTTATAAATGAGACTATTGCTGAAGATACTGCACACAGAGATTCTTCACGCTTTGCCCCACATAACTTATTCCTAGACACTAAAGCGGCGGTTGATCGCTTTGGCAAAGATTTGAAAAAACCTGAATCACAGTTAGCTTTTGCTACAGGTAAAAAGGACATAGTTGCTGTTGAAGATAGTAAAAATAAAGATATAAAGCCAGCTAATGCTTTATCTTTAGAATTCCCTGCTCATACTACAAAATGGGATTTTGACAAGGAGTCAGGAAGTTACTTACGTACTGATAACGGTTCACCTTTGACCACACAAGATGGAACAAGAATTTCAGCTAAAAATGTTATTGTGATGAGCGTTGATGTTCACCCAAGTAGTGTTGATTCACATGTTCCAGAAACAGTAATGGTTGGTAAAGGTAATGTAAAAATTGTAATCAACGGCAAAATGATTGAAGGTACATGGGAAAAAACAGACATTTCAAAACCTGTTGTTTTCAAAGATTCAAAAGGTAAAGTTATAAAGTTAGCTCCAGGAAAGACTTGGATTGAGCTTCTTCCAAATGACAGTTCTCTTGAAATATCGTAGTTTTCCTAAAATCATGACATTACGGGTCCCCTCATTTTAAAATATTTAAGGTGCGGGGATCCTTTTATTTACGACATTTTATTCTGTTAGCTTAAAAATTTTTGGCGTATTTTTCTTTCTACATTGTAATAACTTTAAGATAAGTGATAAAGTTGTAGTGTTTGTAATTCTGATGATTACAAATTTAGCTATTCCTTAATTAGGGTAGCTATGTTGTTGAAAAATTAGATATTTGAAGAAAGGCAACCCAGATGTTGCACCATGTTGATTCTGAGGTCGGTAAGCTACATAAAGTTTTGCTACACCGTCCAGGTCTTGAGATGAACCGTCTCACACCTTCTAATAAAGATGATTTACTATTTGATGATGTTCTATGGCTAGAAAAGGCCCAGGAAGAACATAAAGGTTTTGTTAAGACATTGGAAGATCGTGGAATTGAAGTTGTATTACTAGACAACTTGTTGACAGAAACAGTTGAAATTCCTGAAGCTCGTCAGCACTTGACAGACCAACTGTTCACTGAAGAAATTTATGGTACTTTGGCAGAACCTTTGCGTGAGCTAGTTGACGATTTGACAGCTCGTGAATTCGCTACTTTGATGATTGCTGGTATGACTAAGCGTGAATTGGTAGAAAAACTAGGCGATTCTTCATCAGTTTACTTGAAGACACTAGAACTAGATGACATGATTCTTTCACCTCTACCAAACCACTTGTTCACACGCGATACATCTTGCTGGGTTTACGATGGTGTTGCTGTTAACTCAATGCAGAAGCCAGCTCGTCGTCGTGAAACAATTAACCTAGCAGCAATTTATCGTTGGCACCCAAGCTTTGCTAACGATGACTTCAACCTATGGACAGACGGCCAGGGTGGCCCAGAATGTGCAGTTGAAGGTGGCGACGTTCTAATTATTGGTCGTGGTGTTGTTCTAGTAGGTATGAGTGAACGTACAACCCCAATCGGTGTAGAACGTTTGGCAAAGCGCTTGTTTGCTAATGGCTCAGCAAAGCAGATTATTGCTCTTGATATGCCTAAGGGACGTGCATGTATGCACCTAGATACAGTTATGACAATGGCTAACGAAAACACATTCAGCAAGTATGCTGGTCTAGGTATGTTGCCATCATACTCAATCTTCCCAGGCGATAACGGTGGATTAGATATCGTTCCAAACCCAGCCGAAGAAATGCACAATGTAATTGCTAAGGCTCTAGGTGAACCAGAAATCCACATTTTGACTGCTCCACAAGATATGCTCGCTGCAGAGCGTGAACAGTGGAACGACGGTTGCAACATGTTGACAATCGCACCAGGTGTCGTAGTTACTTACGAACGCAACGTTACTACAAATGCGTACTTCCGTCAGAACGGTCTTGAAGTTCTTGAAGTACCAGGTGACGAACTCGGTCGTGGTCGTGGTGGCCCACGTTGCATGAGCTGCCCAATGATTCGTGACGGCATCTAATAAAATATTAATTGGAAACTACTAATAAAAGGACGGAAAAATGGCTATTGGACCATTGCAAGGCCGCAATTTCCTAAAGGAATTGGACTTCACAGTAGAAGAATGGCGTTATCTTCTAGATCTAGCAGCAGAACTAAAGGCTGCTAAGTACGAACGCCGCGAAGTTCAGCACCTAAAGGGTAAGAACATTGCTTTGATCTTCGAAAAGACATCAACACGTACACGTTGTGCATTCGAAGTTGCTGCTTACGACCAGGGTGCATCTGTTACTTATCTAGAACCAACAAGCTCACAGATTGGCCACAAAGAATCAATGGCTGACACAGCACGCGTTCTAGGTCGTTACTACGATGGTATCGAATACCGTGGTAAGCTACAGTCACATGTTGAAACACTAGGTGAACTATCAGGCGTACCAGTATGGAACGGTCTAACAGATGACTGGCACCCAACACAGATGCTATGTGACATGCTAACAATGCACGAAGTATCAGGTAAAGAATACAAAGACATCGCATTCGCATACTGTGGCGATGGCCGTAACAACGTATGTAACTCCCTACTAATCTCAGGCGTTATGCTAGGTATGGATGTTCGTATTGTTGCTCCAAAGGAACTATGGACAGAACCAGAACTAATCAAGACAGCTGAAGAAATTGCTGCAAAGACTGGTGCTAAGATTACACACACAGAAGATGCTAAAGCTGGTGTAAAGGGCGTTGACTGCGTTTACACAGACGTTTGGGTATCAATGGGTGAACCAAAGGAAGTTTGGGATCAGCGTATTGCTCTTCTAAAGGACTACCAGGTAAACCAGGAACTAATGGAAGCAACAGGCAATCCAAATGTTAAGTTCCTACACTGCTTGCCAGCATTCCACGACCGCAACACAACAGTAGGTGAAGACATCTACCAGAAGACAGGCATGGAATCTCTAGAAGTAACAAACGATGTATTCGAATCAGAAGCATCAGTTGTATTCCAGCAGGCTGAAAACCGTATGCACACCATCAAGGCTGTTATGGTTGCTACACTAGGTGAGTGGTAAGCCGATGCGTATCGTAGTAGCTCTAGGCGGTAACGCTATGCTAGAGCGTGGTCAGAAGCCAGATGCATCTGTTCAGATCGAAAACGTTCTAACAGCTGTTAAAGCTCTAGCACCTCTAGCCGAAGAACATGAACTAATCATTACTCACGGTAATGGTCCACAGGTTGGCGTTTTGGCTCTACAGTCAGCAAATGACGAGAAATTGTCAGAACCATATCCATTCGATACTTTGGGTGCTATGACTCAGGGTATGATTGGTTACTGGTTGCAGCAGGGCTTCCAGAACGCTCTTCCAGGTCGCGATGTTTGTGCAGTAGTTACACAGACATTGGTTGATCCAAAAGATCCAGCTTTCGCTAACCCAACCAAGTTCGTTGGTGAAGTTTACAGCGAAGAAGAAGCAAAGCGCTTCGAAGCTGAACGTGGATGGGTAATGAAGGCTGATGGTCAGTACTTCCGTCGCGTTGTAGGTTCACCAGTTCCAAAGGGTATCGTAGAAATCGATCTAGTCCGTCGCTTGGTTGACGGTGGAACTGTTACAATCTGCTCCGGTGGTGGCGGTATTCCAGCTGGCCGTGATGCTGAAGGTAAACTATACGGCATTGAAGCTGTTGTTGACAAAGATCTAACAGGTGCTACTCTAGCACGCGAACTAGGTGCAGATTTCTTCATGATTCTAACCGACGTTCCAGCTGTTATGGAAAACTTTGGCACACCAGAACAGTGCGAAATTAACCGTGCAAAGCCAGAAGAATTGCGTGAAAAGGGCTTCGCTGCAGGTTCAATGGGACCTAAGGTAGAAGCAGCTTGCCAGTTCGTTGATTCTTCAAATGGCGCTGCTGGTATCGGTCGTTTGGCTGATGCTGTGGCTGTTATCAAGGGTGAAGCAGGCACAATTATTACATCAACAGGTGAATACTAAAATATAGTTCACCAAAGTGATTAATGTCTCATGTCATCTCCTAGTTTATGTCCCTAAAAGGATGTAAACTAGGGGGTGAAGAGATTTTGAGAAATCGAATTCTCATCAGGATATTGCAAACGTAATATTCATGACTGTACAGATAATAATTATCGGAAATTCACTTGTGTGCGAAGACGCATACAGAAGGAGTGAGAACAATGGCAAAGATCGTTAATTCATGGAATGATTTCGATCCACTAAAGCACGTAATCGTCGGTCGTGCAGAAAACTCATGTATTCCACCAGAAGAACCAGCAACATCTGAAAAGGTTCCAGTCGATTCAGAAATGCGCGGTATGTGGGGTCCTCGTCCTCTATACACAGTAGAAGCAGCTGCAGAACAGCTAGATGGCCTAGCAGCAGCTTGTGAAAAGTATGGTGCAAAGGTTGACCGCCCAACACCTCTACAGTGGAATCAGCCAGTTATCACACCTGACTTCCGTACAGATTCAATGATGACATGTATGCCTCCACGTGACGTACTATTGACAATCGGCCCAGAAATCATCGAAGCTGCTATGTCATTCCGTTGCCGTTTCTGGGAATACTTGGCATATAGCCCACTATTGTCAGAATACTTCGACAACGACCCAGAATTCATCTGGTCACAGGCTCCACGTCCACGTTTGACAGACAGGTCATACAAGCACAACTACTACGACGAAAAGATTTCTCTAGAAGAACGTCTAGTTCGCACAGCAAACAAAGACTTCGTTACAACTGAAGAAGAAATCCTATTCGACGCAGCAGACGTTCTACGTCTAGGTAAAGACCTATTCATCCAGCATGGTCTAACAACAAACCGCAAGGCTATGGAATGGTTCAAGCGTAAGTACCCAGAATTCCGTATTCACGCTGTAAACTTCCCAGGTGACCCATACCCAATCCACATCGACGCAACATTCGTACCATTGCGTCCAGGTTTGATCATCAACAACCCACACCGTCGTCTACCAGAAGAACAGCGTAAGATCTTCGAAGCAAACGACTGGCAGATTGTTGATGCTGCTATGCCAGCTCACAAAGAACCACCACCGTTGTGCTACTCATCAGTATGGTTGTCAATGAACTGCCTAGTTCTAGACCACAAGACAGTTATCGGTGAAGCTTCAGAAGTAAACCAGCTAGAACAGTTCGACAAGCTAGGTATGGAACCAGTTCCAGTACCATTCCGTAATGCATACGCATTCGGTGGCGCTCTACACTGTGCTACAGCTGACGTTTACCGTGAAGGTGGCTGTGAAGACTACTTCCCAAATCAGGTTGAAGACCCAACACGCGTCTAATTTCTTAGTAGCGTAGAAGTTTTCATTCCGTAAGGGATTGAGTTTACGTGCGATGTCCTTTTCCTCACGGGAAAGGACATCGTTTCATGTGTGCGTCATTTATGATGTACACCATAAATAATTTAGGTTTACAAACTTAAATCGTTTTTAAATAAAATATTTTGAAATCGGTTTGTTTATTTATAATTTGATTCTTCATTTTACGGGAATAGCATTCAATGTTGTTTACTATTCAAATTATGAAGCAAAAGCATAGATATATTTGACAGAAGTTTGTTAAGTTTATGATTATTGTCTATCTGATTGAATTGAACTGAAGAATACAATGCAATTTGTATAGATATATTCTTATCAAACTATGTAAATAAAATTATCTACCCTAATAAACATCCTTCTTTTTTTGGGAAAGACTGATTATGAAAACATCAGCAAAACAAAAAGCGAAGGGCTTTGCTTTCATGTTCCTCTCATCTTCATTGATGGGGGGGGGTAGGTGCATTTGCCCGCTATGTCGATGCTCCTGGTGATTTTATCGCTTTTTGGCGATCTTTTGCAGGACTCATAGCAATGACAGTTATTTTTATAATAGCTGGAAAATTTACACTCGTTAAAGGACAACGTTTTAGTCCTGCTATTTTCTTCTCAGGTTTATTCTTGGGATTACTTTCATCTCTATATGTTATTTCAACACAATATACGACTCTAGCTAACGCTTCTTTCTTAATTTATACAGGCCCTGTTTATTCGACAATATTGGCTACTGTATTTTTGAAGGAATCATTTAGATTATCCATGCTAGGTTCTTTAGGTGCAGTTATAATAGGTACCTTATTGATTGTTGGAATTATATCTGAAAACGGAATTGGTTTAAATCTTGATCCACAATATACCATTGGTAACCTAATTGCTCTTGCTTCTGGTGTGGCATATGGTTTGTATTTATTTGTTTCTCGTTTGCGTACAGATTTTGACTCAAACGTTAGAGCATGGTACAACTTCCTATTTGCTGCTGGAACTATAGCAATTATGGTTATGATTCGCTGGTCGGATTTAGAGTATCCAATTCGTGAATGGAACGGTAATACACCTGGTGGAATCATAGATTCTAAGCCTTGGATATTATCAGAGATGGGTACTCGTTCATGGATTTTCTTGATTATTACCGCTGTAATCACAGGTTTTGGTGCTTTCTATTTCTTGACTTTGGCTACAAAGATCTTGTTTGCTGGTGAACTAGCAACTATTTCATACCAAGAAACTATTATGGCATCACTACTTGGATTTGTGCTTTTCTCAGAAACATTGACTCCACTACAGTTACTTGGTGGTGCTTTAATCGTCGGTGGTGGTGTATCGCAGATATTCATGTCAGTGAAGAATGCCGGGGCTGAGCCGAAAATGAGCGAAGTGAATAGCGAGTAGGTGATTTGCGATGACTAATTCCTTACTTATGGAAGAATTGGATGCTTTCACCTATCGTGAACTCATTTCAAATGGTGAAAAAATTATTGTTGTTCCAGTGGGTGCAATTGAGCAACATGGTCCACATATGCCAGTCAGTGTTGACGCTATTTTATCTAAAGAGCTTTCCAAAGCTTTAGCTGAAAAAGTTGATGGTTTAGTTGCTCCAGGAATAGTATTTGGATATAAATCACAGCAGCGCTCAGGTGGTGGATATCATCTCAGCGGTGGTTTATTCATGTCAGGTATAACTTTGATTAACCAGGTGAAAGAGCTAGTTTTGGAAATAGTTTCACATGGTAATCGTAAAATAGTTTTCTGCAATGGACACTACGAGAATTATCAATTTATGTTTGAAGGCATAGATTTGGCTTTGCGTGAATTGAAATTGCAAGGTATAGACGATGTGAAAGTACTTCTACTTTCATATTGGGACTTTGTCGATGATGAAACAATTGAAAAGTTGTATCCAGAAGGTTTTACTGGTTGGGATTTAGAACATGGTGGAGTTTTAGAAACATCACTAATGTTATTGTTGCATCCAGATAAAGTGGATATGAATAAAGTTGAAGTAGCTGATCCTGCAGTTATGCCTAACTATGATATTCTTCCTATTCAGCCTGAACTTACTCCAGATTCTGGTTGTTTGTCATGTGCTAAAAATGCAACTGTGCAGAAAGGTGAAATCTTGCTCACTGTTGCTAGTGAAGGTATGGCAAAGGCTGTGAATAAAGAATTTTCATAAAAAATTTATATAAAATATTAGGGTAGTAGCGCTTATATAGTGTAGCTGCCCTAATATTTTTTAAAAAAGTTTAAGGTTTTAGATGAGAATTCTCAAAATAAGTTTATGAAGTGTTTGGGATTATTATGCTAAATAATAAAATGATAGCCTTCTTATAAAAGGAAGAAAATATATTTCATAACTTATAAAGGTTTATTTTATATTTTTGGTAACTAGGAAATGTATTTAGTATTTTACGAATTTTGAATATTTTATTGAAAATAAGATTTATTAGTATAGTGTCGTTTTGGTATTTGTTTGCATATTTTCTAGGGAGATAACCTTATTATAAGATTGATACACTAATAGTTTAGATTTTATAGCAACTATTTTGAAATATTTATAAGTTTCTTTTCGTGATTATATCTGTTTTTATTTTTTACGGGTTTTCTAAATGTTTATTATATTTATATCCTACTCGAGTATGAGAACATTATAATTTAGATAGATGTTTAGTTTGAAAAATTCATAAAAATGATATTTACTATGTGAATTTTAGTTGTATTTATGAGTTTAAAAGTAGTTTAAAAGGTTGTAGTTCAGGGGTAGTAATCCTATAAGATGAAGAAAAATGTGCTTAATCTTACATCTTTAGCGTTTGAATAGTTCTCTGGTATTAAATATAATTTATCTTGTTGCATGGTGTTTTATGGCTTTAACATCGTGTAGTTTTTATTGTTTTACAAAGATAGGCTTATTATTATGAGCACAACTACTTCAACTGAGTACGTAATGAACAAAAAGCTCGGTGCTATCTCAATGATCCTTTCAGCTACAGGCATGGGTCTAGTGGGTACATTCTCACGTTTGACAACAGCAGGTTTAGCTGATGCTGATAAAGCAGTTATCGGTTCATTCCTAGCATTCGGTCGTATGACAACCGGTTTCATCGGTTTCGTTGTTCTTCTAGCCATTACAAAGAAGTTTGGCTTGTTCCGTCAGACAAAGATTTCTCCAGCAGTTATCTTTGGTGGCGTGTTCATTGGTTTGTCACTAGGTTGCTACATTTCCTCAACTCTATTGACATCAATTGCTAACGCTGTTTTCTTGATTTACACAGGTCCTTTGTTCTGTGCTATTTTGGCTCGTGTATTCCGTAAGGAACTAATTTCACCACTAGGTGCATTCTTCTTCTTCCTAGTATTCGTTGGTATGATTTTGACAATCGGTATCGTTAGCTTCGACGAAGCAGGAAGCCTACAGTTCGGTCTAGACCTAAGTGGTGGTACACCAGAACTACCACAGAAGGCAATCGGTGACTTGCTAGGTTTGCTATCTGGTGTATTCTACGGTTTGGCTATGTTCTTCTATGGATACCGTAAAGATATCGACTCAATCGTACGTGGTACATGGAACTTCGTATGGGCAGCTGTTGCTACACTAGCTATGAGCATCGCTCTAAACCCATGGCATGGTGTTGCTTCCTTCACAGGAGAAAACTGGATGTGGGCAGCAGGACTATTCCTAGTCTGTGGTTTGTTCGCTCTAGGTTTCCTAGTTGTTGCAGGTCGTAACCTACCAGCTATCGAATACACAACAATTTCTTACTGGGAATGCCCAGTTGGTGTTGCTTGTGGTTACCTAATTTGGCAAGAATCAATGACAATGTTGATCGCTATCGGTGGTTTGCTAATTGTTGTTGGTGGTCTAAGCCCAGTATTCATCGAATTCTTCGGTAAAAAGGGTAACAAGGCTGAATAATTAGTTTCATGAACTAAAATTCAAACTTTATAAAAGTGGCTAACTTTGTTGTTAGCCACTTTTGTTTTTAATAATTTACTTGAAAATTGTGATTTTATTTTTAAAGAATGTGGTGAGTTTATATGTAGGAAATGCACTAATATTCATCTAATTTTACGCATTTAGAATGTTTTGTAAAAATGACTGAATATGTGTAGATATTAATAAAATATTAATATCTCGTATATATGCTAATGTGAAAATTATATTTGTAATTATTTTGGTAGGTATTTGCTTTTATACTGATATTTTATATGTAGTAAAAATTTTATTTACTAGTAGTCTAATCTATAGTTTGTAATGTTTACTGTATTTATGCTGGAGATACTAATATTTTATTATTTTACTGCTTTAAGATCTTTATCCTCTAATTAGCAAAGAAAATATTACGTAAAGATTATATTGAGAAAGTATTAATAATATTTAATATGAACCGAAATAACGATATTTTATTAATATAATAACTATTTTTATAAGAATTATAGTCGTGTGTATTAAATACAAATCAATATGTAGTAGTATTATTCGTAAACGGGTGTGATACTTGATGTATTAATCATTTACAATGTCATTAAATACTTATAAAGAAAAAAGGAAAGATATGACAACTCCTATAATGCTTTTGGCAGATTTTTATAAGTTATCCCATCGTGAACAGTATCCTGTAAACACTGAAATTGTTTACAGTACACTCACTCCCAGAGTAAAAAAATGGGATTTACATAACGATGAAGTTGTGTTTTTTGGTTTACAGTACTTTATAAAGCATTATCTTATTGAAAAATTTGAGAAAGACTTTTTTGCTCGTCCTAAAGAAGAAGTTATTACAGAATACACAAGGGTAGTGAAAAATGCACTAAACGTTGAAGATGTTTATACTAAGCACCTAGAAGACTTACACGATTTAGGTTACTTACCGATTCGTATAAAAGCTTTAAAAGAGGGTACATTAGTACCTGTTCGTGTTCCGTGCATGACTATTGAAAATACTGATTCTAGGTTTTTTTGGTTAACTAATTTTATTGAGACGATTTTATTAACTACTTTATGGTTACCATCAACTTCTGCTACTACAGCTTACTCTTATCGAAAAATTTTGACTAAATATGCTGAAGAAACTGTCGGTGCTGATGATTTCGTTGATTTTCAAGCTCACGATTTTAGTATGAGAGGAATGTCTAGTGAGCAGTCTTCAACAATTAGTGCGGCAGCACATCTATTGTCTTTTAAAGGTTCTGATACAGTTCCTGCTGGTTTATTCTTAGAGGAATTTTATAACGCTGATATTGAGAAGGAATTTATTTTTTCTAGTATTCCTGCTACTGAACATTCTGTTATGTCAGCTTATGGTGAAGAAAATGAGTTTGAATTATATAAACGTTTATTGACTGATATTTACCCTAAGGGGCCTATTAGTATCGTTTCAGACACTTGGGATTTTTGGAAAGTTATAACTGATTATCTTCCAAAATTAAAAGATATTATTATCTCTCGAGAAGGAAAACTAATCATTCGACCAGACAGTGGTGATCCTATAGATATATTGTGTGGAACTGTAAAAAAGTTCGGTAAAGGGACTACACCTGAAGAAAAAGGACTCATTGAATGTTTGTGGGAAATATTTGGTGGTGTTATTAATGAAAAAGGGTATCGCTGTTTAGATTCTCATATTGGTGTTATATATGGTGACAGTATAACTATGGCTCGTTGTGAAACTATAATGAGGCTTTTGAAAGAAAAAGGTTTTGCTAGTAGTAATGTGGTTTTAGGGATTGGCTCGTACGCTTATCAATTTACTAGTAGAGATGCGTTTGGTTGGGCAATGAAAGCTACTTATGCTGTTATTGATGGTAAAGAAAAACTTCTTTTCAAAGATCCTAAGACTGATGATGGAACTAAGAAATCTCAACGAGGACTCATTATTGTACACCGTAATGATAAAGGTAGTTTGGAACTTGTAGACGGTTTGTGTAAGAAAGATTATGAAGCATTGAGTGATATTGACCAGTTACATACTGTTTTTAAAAATGGACAATTGTTGTATGAAGATTCTTTTGCTGAAATTTGTAAAAGAGTTGGTTATAGGTAAGTAGTAGTTGGTAATACCTATAAAATAATCCTTATTTTGTTTGTAATTTTTCTAGATTTATGCTGAAATTTTGCTTTATTTTTGCCATTTTTATGTGATATAACTCACCGGAATATTTTAGAATAAGTCTATTTTATAAAAACTTTAGCAAAATGCTAAAAAATGGCAAAATTGTTAAGTAAAACTGAATTGAGTGTTTTTGCTGTTATTTTGGGGAAAAAATAATAAAAATAAATAAAAAGGATATCTTAAAGCGAGACTTTAGTAAAACTTAATCAAATTTATTTTTCGATAACTCCAAGCCTAAAAAATAGCAAAATTACGCTTAAAACAAATGCTTGATATAGTTGTTCTCAGATAGATTCAAGCAAAGTTGCTTTCGTATCTATAATAAAAAATTTTAAAACTTTGGAGTGAGAATGAGTATTTTGTCAGATGCTAGAGAGCTATCACATGAGGAGGCGAAGGCTTTACGTAAAGCTTCGACTGCTTCCTTTATTGGTAACTTTGTTGAATGGTTTGATTACGCTAGCTATGGATATTTAGCAGTTGTAATCGGTACAGTCTTTTTCCCATCAGAGGATAAGACAATTGAGTTGTTAAGCACATATGCTGTTTTCGCTGTTTCATTTATCTTACGTCCAATCGGAGGTATTATTTGGGGTGCACTCGGCGATAAATTAGGACGTCGTTTTGCTTTAGCTTGGTCAATTTTGATTATGTCAGGTGCAACATTCTTACTAGGATGTTTGCCAAGTTATGCTGCTGCAGGTGTTGCTGCTCCTATATTACTTATCATAATCCGTATGGTACAAGGTTTTTCTGCTTCTGGTGAATATGCAGGTGCTGCTACATTCCTATCAGAATATGCTCCATCTAAGAACCGTGGTTTTTACACTTCACTAGTTCCAGCTTCAACTGCTACTGGTCTACTATTAGGTTCATTGCTTGTTGCATTGTTGACATGGGGATTGACACCTGATGATTTGGCTACATGGGGATGGCGTATACCATTCTTGCTAGCTGGTCCTCTAGGTTTGGTTGGTCGCTATGTAAGGTTGCATTTAGAGGATTCACCTGTATATACAGAGATGCTTGAAAAGCTTGAAAAGAAGAACGAAGAAGTTCCAAGCCCTATCAAAGAGCTATTCAAGAACCACAAGAAAAAGTTCTTCATTGCTCTTGGCGTAGCAAGCTTGAATGCTGTAGGTTTCTACATTGTTCTAAGCTATATGCCAGTATATTTGGCTACAGAACGTGGAGTTGCTCAGGCTAATTCACTATTAGCTGCCACAGTATCAACTGTTGTATACATATTATCAATTTTCGTTATGGGACATTTATCAGATATAATCGGTCGCCGTAAGATGTTGATTATTGCTTCATTGTTGTTCATATTCTTATCAATTCCGCTATTTATGATGTTGGATGCAAATCATATTGGATTGATTCTTCTTGTACAAATGATATTTGGTGTTATGCTTACTACAAATGACGGTACATTGGCTACATTCCTATCCGAGTTGTTCCCAACTAGTATCCGTTACACAGGTTTTGCTTTCTCGTTCAATACTGCAAACGCCTTATTCGGTGGTACTGCACCATTCATCTCAACATGGATGATTAACACTACGGGTTCCGTATATGCCCCAGCGGTATTACTATCTATTGCTGGTGTTGTTGCATTGGTCGCAATGCTCGCTTCAAAAGAAACAGCATTCCGCGAACTACAGCACTAAAAACTTTTCGGTTAGGTTGGCAACAAATATTTGTTGCCAACCTAATTTTTTAAAGAAAAGATTTAAAATAAGGTTTAACATTTTTATAAAGATGTAGTCTTGAAATAAATATTAAGTTTGAAATCTTTTTTATAAGTGTTAAGTTCACTTATAGAGTAATAAAAGTAATTTTATTGAAATGAAAGTCAAAAATAGTAACCTTAAAATAGTGAATAATTATGAGAATATTTTGGAGGAAGTGAAATGAACGAAGCAGATAGAGAGCAAAATAGAGATAAAAATGGTTTTCATAGGACAGAATACGGGTTCATGACTAAAAATAACTCCTCTGAAAATAATGAAACTCATTATTCATCTTATAGTAAAGCTGAAAAGCCTAATACACAGGCATACTATACAGAATTTGGTTTTATAACTTTTAAGAATCAAGAAACAGATACTACAACAAAACTTGAATCAAATGATGCTAATCAAATTGGAAATAACAATATTTCTGTAGAATCCATAAGTGAAGATGCTTTAAGTGCTCAAGATAGTAATACAGCTGAAAACCCATTTTCTAAACAGGCAAGAAAATCTCATAGAAAAGATGCTAAAAAAACATCTAGAAGGAAGCCAGGATGGATAGCCGTAATTACAATTGCACTAATTTGTGGGTTACTACCAAGTGGATATATCGCTTATAACATTGCTAATCCTCATCCGGTTGTATTGGAAAATCATACTAAAAATAATTCCGGATCAGTAAAAGACATCAAACCATCGCAAGCTCCTGATTGGAAACAAGTAGCTAAAGCAGTACAAGCTAGTGTTGTTGCTATAAAAATTAAGAGTCAAAGTGGTTCTATTGACGGCTCTGGAGTTGTAATAGATAAAAAAGGACACATAGTAACTAATTATCATGTCATTAGCAATGCTATACGTGGGAAATTACCTATAACAGTACAAATGCAGGGTGGCGTACTGTATGAAGCAGAAATAGTAGGATATGACTCTTCTACAGATTTGGCTGTAATAAAACTCAAAAATACTCCAGAAAATATAACCCCAGCAGTTTTGGGTAGTAGTCAAGATTTAGAAGTAGGATCACCTGTTCTAGCAATAGGTAATCCTCTTGGGCTAGATTCAACTGTTACTACAGGCATTATTTCTGCTTTAAATAGACCAGTTAAAGTATCAGTTGATACACCGGATCAAGAAGCAGAACTTGTTGTAACTAATGCTATCCAAGTAGATGCTTCGATTAACCCAGGTAACTCAGGAGGTCCTTTATTTGATAGTAGTGGTAAGGTTATAGGTATTAACTCTTCTATAGCCACAACTCCTAGACAGACAAATGAAACTCAAGGATCTATTGGACTAGGCTTTGCTATACCAGTTGACTTAGTAAAGAATGTTGTAGAACAAATTATAAACACAGGTAAAGCTGAGCACCCGCTACTTGGTGTAACAATTACTAATGGTGAAGGCACAGTTAAAGATAAACGCTATATTGGTGCTTATGTAAAATCTGTTGTGCCTAATTCTCCAGCAGATAAAATTGGTTTGCAACCGGGTGACATGATTGTTGATATTGACGGAAATCGAGTAATTTCTGACGCTTCTTTGAGAGGATATGTACGCCGTTATAAGAAGAATGATAGAGCTACAGTTACATATTTACGTGATGGTAAAGAAATGCAAGGAGAAGTTGTATTTAGTCACGCTCAGTAAGTATTGGCGAATATAAAATATGTTTAGGTGTCAAAGTTGTATTTTGATGCCTAAACATATTTCATTTTTCACGTATCTTTCGTGTTTAGTTTTATATAAAATAAGTATTTTGTACAATAGCTATTATCGTAACAATATGTGCTCAATATTATTTGAAGAAATCATTGTCTTAATGGTTTCTTATGAATTTAAATTGACTTATAAGAAAATTGTAATTTTGTAAATAATGCTTAAAGATTTTATTAGCAATAAACTACTGTTTATACAGGGGATTTAAAATATCCTTATACAAAAGACACTTATTTATAAAATTATATTTAGAATCTATAGGTATATAAGAAAATATGACTGATTCACTAGAGAAAACTCCGAAAAAAATATCTGCAATGTTTAATGATATTGCAGGAAAGTATGATTTTATAAACGATATAACTACGTTGGGATTAGTGCGTATCTGGCGAAAAAAAATAAAAAAGACAATTAGACCTGAAAAAGGTGACAAAATATTGGATATAGCTGCAGGTACGGGGACTTCATCTGCTGCCATATTTAACGATGATGTTGAAATAATAGCAGTTGATATATCAGAAAAAATGATAGAAGTTGCTAGGAAAAACTATCCTAATATAACTTTTATACAAGCAGATGCCACTCAACTACCTTTTGAAGACAATACTTTTGACATTACTACAATATCTTTTGGGATTAGAAATATAAATAACCCTATAAAAGCACTAAAAGAAATGTACAGAGTAACTAAAGTCGGGGGAAAAGTTGTAATATGCGAATTTTCCATGCCTGATAATAGGGCGTTTAAGAAGCTATATAAGCTATATATGAAAGTAGTTTTTAAGAAAGTAATAAGACTATTTAGTGATAATTTTCAAGCTTACTCATATTTAAATGAATCCATTATTAGATGGGATTCTAAAGAGGAGTTAGCTGAAAAAATGTTTAGAGCTGGATGGAGAGAAATAGGGTATAAAACTATGACTTTTGGAACGGTTACTTTACATAAAGGATCTAAGAATAAAGCCTAACTGCTAAACGAAAAGATTAAAACAACATTATCTTTTCATAATTTATAGTTAAAAATACGCAAAATTAAAATAAGAACATTGAAAAATAGCCAAAAAATCATCTATGTTTCAAAAAGCATTTATGCGGTATAAGTTATATAGTGTATTTGCTTAAACATTAGGTGGAAACATGGCGTTTAATCCTTATATTCCTCTTTTAGTAATGGGCTCTATGGCTTTTCTTATTGCCGTGGGTGGACTTGTTGCGTCAGCGTTGCTTGGACCTAGAAGTAAGAACGCTGCCAAAGAAGACAATTATGAGTGTGGTGTAGATACAGTTCCCACCAATAATGCTCTAGTTAGGTTCCCTGTTAAATACTATATAGTCTCTATGACTTTTATTTTATTCGATGTCGAGATAGTTATTTTATATCCTTGGGCTATAACTTTTGAGCAGTTGGGAACTTTTGGGCTTATATGTATGACAAATTTCCTTTTGCTAATAACACTTCCTTTCTTATATGAATGGAAACGTGGCGGATTAGATTGGCAGTAAAATGGGACTAGAAGAAAAATTACCACCCGGAATAGCTTTGACGACTATTGAAAATGTAGTTGGTTTATCTCGCAAGGCTTCTTTATGGCCGGTTACTATGGGTTTGGCGTGCTGTGCGATAGAAATGATGTCAACAGCAGCACCTAGGTTCGATATCGCTCGTTTTGGCATGGAAGTTTTCCGTGCATCTCCTCGGCATGCTGACTTGATGATAGTTGCTGGACGTTTGAGCCAAAAGATGGCACCAGTGGTACGAAAAGTCTATGACTCTATGCCTGAACCAAAATGGGTAATTTCAATGGGGGCTTGTGCTTCATCTGGTGGTATTTTCAATAATTATGCAATAGTACAAGGTGCTGATCACGTAGTTCCAGTAGATATTTATCTTCCGGGTTGCCCTCCAAGACCTGAAATGTTGATTTATGCTTGTTTAGAGTTACAAAAACAAATTAGGAAAATGCCTTTGGGAGTAAATAGAGTAGAGGCTGCTAAAGCTGCTGAAAGAAAAGCTCTAACGACTCTTCCTGTATATGCAAAATATTTAGAAGAACAAGAGTATGCACAGGAGAACGCAAATGAATAAATGGTTTGATGAATGCATACAATATTTGCGTGAGGATTTAGAAAAACAAGGTATAGATGCCGATAAAGCTATAACTCAAGTCGAAGTACAACATGACGAATTGACTCTATTCATTGATAAAGAATATATAAGAGATGTATGTCAGAACTTGAGAGACGATCAAGATTTGCGTTTTGAAATGTGCTTTGGAGTTAGTGGTGTACATTACCCTAATCAAAAAGGACAAGAACTACACGCTTGCTACCATTTCATGTCAATCACTTATCAAAGACAAATTCGTTTAGAAGTTACTTGTTCGGAAGAAAACCCACGAATACCAACCATTGTAGATATATATCCAGGAAACGACTGGCATGAAAGAGAAACTTGGGATTTGATGGGAATAATATTTGAAGGACACCCATCACTTACTCGTACAGCAATGCCAGATGACTGGGAAGGACATCCCCAGAGGAAAGATTATCCTTTGGGAGGAGTAAACGTAGAATATAAAGGCGCAATTATCCCTCCAGTTGATAAGAGGAGGAAAAATGGCTGAAAACATGGAAATACCTAATATGCAAGAGCAAGAAAACTTTGCAAATAATGGGATAAAAATTAAAGCTACTCTATCTCCAGATGAACATTGTGATCTTCCTTATATAGAGATGGAAGACGATGATTGGGCAAAGCTTGCTGAGACAATGAAAGAGCAAGCGATAGATAGAGCAGTTATCAGCATAGGTCCTGTTCACCCATCTACTCACGGTGTTTTGAGAATAGTGTGTGAGATTGAGGGTGAAACAATTAAAGACTGCAGGGTGGGTACAGGATACTTACATACAGGTATAGAAAAGAACATGGAATATCGTACTTGGACTCAAGGAGTTACTTATTGTACGAGAATGGATTATGTTGCTCCTCTATTCCAAGAAGTCGCCTATTGTATGGGTGTTGAAAAACTCTTAGGTATAAAAGTTTCTACTAGAGTAGATGCTATTAGAGTTTTACTCATGGAACTAAATCGCATTGCTTCACATCTAGTTGCAATTGGTACAGGTGGAAATGAACTAGGTGCTACCACAATGCTTACTATTGGTTTTAGGGCTAGGGAAAATATTCTAAGAATCCTAGAACACATTACAGGTTTGCGTATGAACCATGCCTATATTAGGCCTGGCGGAGTTGCTACTGATATACCTGAAGATACGGTTGAATTTATACATAATTTACTACCAAAAATCAGGGCAGATATCGGTAAAATGCAAGATTTAACTATGGAAAACCCAATTTTCAAGCTAAGGCAAAAAGACGTTGGATATATTTCCTTACCAGCTGCCATGGCATTAGGACTTACAGGCCCATGTTTGCGTGCTACAGGCTTACCAATGGATATGAGAAAGCTGCAACCGTACTGTGGATATGAAACCTATGATTTCAACATCCCCGTTAGGGATAAGTCTGACAGCTACAACAGAACAGCAGTTAGATTTGACGAATGTTATGAGTCATTAAGGATTATTGTACAAGCATTGGAACGCTTAGAAAATGATCATAGTCCGATAATGGTTGAGGACAAAAAAATTGGTTGGCCATCTGATTTAACTGTAGGTAAAGATGGTCAAGGAAATAACCCTAAATATGTGGACGAAATTTTGGGTACTTCGATGGAGTCCTTGATACACCATTTCAAGATGATAAGCCACGGTTTCGATGTTCCTAAGGGACAGGTATACACAACTATTGAACACGCTAAGGGTGTGATGGGTGTACATTTGGTCTCAGATGGAGGAAATAAACCTTATAGAGCACACTTCAGAGACCCATCATTTTCTAACTTACAGTCAACTTCAATTATGACTGAAGGTAGTCAAATAGCTGATTTTGTTGTGACATTAGCTTCGATTGATCCAGTGTTAGGAGGTGTAGACCGATGACATCTTCAACAACAACTTCGCAAAAGCGTGATGACTTTATCCAAAATGAAGAGCATGTAAGAGAATTTGATATAGAAAATTTTTCAGTAGAAGCAGAGGAAATAAAACGCAGATATCCTAAGGGTAATGAAAGATCAGCACTAATACCAATGTTGCATTTAGTGCAAGCCTATGAAGGTTACGTTAGTAACTCTGGAATAAAAGCGTGTGCGAAGATACTTGGAATTACTGAAGCTGAAGTCAGTGCGGTAGCTACATTTTACAGTCAATTCAAAAGACACCCTAACGGTCAATACACCATAGGAGTATGTACCAACTCTCTATGTGCAGTAATGGGTGGAGATGAGATTTTTGAATGTGTTTCAAAAGCCCTAGAAATAGGTCATGATCAAACTAGCGCTGATGGAAAGATAACTTTAGAAGCTGTGGAATGTAATGCTGCTTGTGACTATGCACCAGTAATTATGGTTAACTGGGAATTCTTTGATAACCAGACCCCTGAAACTGCTTTGAAACTTGTGCGAGACATTCAAGCTGGAAAACAAATACACCCAACTAGAGGACCTGAAAAAGTACATACTTTTAAAGAAATATCTCGCACTCTTGCTGGTTTTGAAGATGGATTAGTAGATGAAGGTGTGTCCGCAGGTGAATCGACCTTGTTAGGTAAGAGAATATACGACTCTTACATAGAAAAAAATCCTAACTCGAATATGAGGGAGGGAGAAAAATGACAGCTTCAAAACTTTTACCAGTACTAAGTAAAAACTGGGGTATTCCAAATTCTTGGAAAATTGATACCTACATAGCAAATGGTGGGTATCAAGCATTGCCTAAGGCTCTTAAAATGGAACCAGCAGAAGTTATCGAAATCGTTAAAAATTCAGGTTTGCGTGGACGTGGTGGTGCTGGTTTCCCAACAGGTTTAAAGTGGTCATTCTTACCTCCTTATGATGGAAAAGATAGGTATCTTGTTGTAAATGCTGATGAATCAGAGCCTGGTACTTGTAAAGACATACCTTTCTTGATGGCTAATCCACACCTACTAATTGAGGGAATAGCTATTGCTTGTCATGCTATACAGTCAAAACACGCTTTTGTTTATTTGAGAGGTGAAGTAGTACACGTTTATCGTAGGTTACTTGCAGCAGCTAGAGAATTTACTGATAAACAGTATGTGCCTGACCTAAAAATTACTGTGCATGCTGGTGCTGGTGCCTATATTTGTGGTGAAGAAACAGCTCTTTTAGATTCACTTGAAGGACGCAGAGGACACCCGAGATTAAAACCTCCTTTCCCAGCAGTAGCAGGTCTATATGCTAGACCTACAATTATAAATAACGTCGAATCTGTCTCCAGTGTTCCAGGAATTATTGCTAATGGAGATGAATGGTTTGCCGGTTTAGGTACTGAAAAATCTAAAGGACATGCCATATATTCACTTTCAGGACATGTTCAAAATCCTGGTCAATTTGAAGCTCCACTGGGGATAACGATGAGAGAACTTATTGATATGGCTGGTGGAATAAGAAAAGGGCATAAGTTAAAATTTTGGACTCCAGGTGGTTCCTCAACTCCGATTTTTACCGAAGAGCACTTAGATATACCTTTGGATTATGAGTCAGTAGGACAAGCTGGTTCTATGCTTGGTACTAGAGCTTTACAAGTCTTTGACGAGACTACATCAGCAGTTCGCGTTGTTACCCGTTGGGCAGATTTCTATAATCATGAATCTTGTGGAAAGTGTACTCCATGTCGTGAAGGTACATATTGGATGCGTAAAATACTTCACAGGATTGAAGAAGGTAAAGGACATGAAGGTGACGTTGATTTATTGCTAGATATTACTCAAAACTTAGCAGGTCGTTCTTTCTGTGCCTTAGGTGATGCTGCTTGTACTCCTGTTAGGTCTGGTATTCAAACATTCAGAGAAGAATTTGAAGCAGGATGTAAATCCATACCAGCTTGGGAACTATATCCGTATAAGAGAACTACAATTTTTGGAGGTGACAAAAATGACTGAACAAAACTTAGTTACCTTAAAAATTGATGGTAAAGAAGTGAGTGTTCCAGCTGGCACATTGGTGATACGTGCTGCTGAAGAACTAGGTATACATATACCTCGTTTTTGCGACCATCCTTTGCTAAAACCTGTTGCGGCTTGTAGACAGTGTTTAGTAGAAATTGCTATGCCTGATAGAGAAGGCGTTGTAAGACCAATGCCTAAACCTCAACCATCTTGCGCTATGACCGTGATGGAAAATATGGAGGTGAAAACTCAGCTTTCTAGTGAAACAGCAAAGAAAGCACAAGAGGGAATAATGGAGTTCATTTTATTGAACCATCCTTTAGATTGTCCTATATGTGATAAAGCAGGTCAGTGTCCTTTGCAAGATCATGCTTATCAAGTTGGTCGTACGCAATCTCGTTTTTGTGATGAAAAGCGTGTAAAAGAAAAACCAGTTTCACTTTCTGAACAAATATTATTAGATAGACAAAGATGTATTCTTTGCCAAAAATGCGTGCGCTTTGCTAAGGAAATAGCTGGAGATCCATTTATTGACTTACAACTTAGAGGTACTAGAGAAGAAATCGGTAGATTCGCTCCAGATAGTGATGGTAATTTTTACTTTGGTGACGCTTCAAATTCATGTGGCTCTGACTTAGACCTAGATTTATTGACATCAAAAGGACAAAGTTTTGCTTCATATTTTAGTGGAAATATTATAGATATTTGTCCAGTTGGTGCTTTGACATCTAAATCTTATCGTTTTAAGGCACGTCCTTTTGACCTTGTGACTCATCAAGCTGTAAGTGAGTTTGATTCTTCAGGTACTGTTTTGAACGTAGACATAAGAAACAATAAGATTCTTCGACGGAATGTGTCTGGTGACTATGAAACTACTGAAGGTTGGTTAAACGATAAAGAGCGCTTTGGTTACACTTGGCAAAATGATAAAAACCGTATAACTAAACCAATAGTTGATGGTAAAGAAAGTAGTTGGGGTAATGCCTACATGAAATTACTTCCATTGCTAGAAACTAAAATAGGCTTTTTACCAGGTGGTTGTTTAACAGTTGAAGATGCCTATGCTTGGTCAAAATTTGCTAGGGTTGTTGGACAAACTAATGCTATTGACTTCAGATACAGACATACAAATGTAAATGAAGAAATCTTTGCTTATAACCGTTCAATAGAATATTTAGACAGCAAAGAAAACTTCGCTGAATACGTAGATTTAGAAAATGCTAAGAATATAGTTCTAATTGACTTTGAACCGGAAGAAGAATGTACGAGCGTTTTCCTAAAACTATACAAGAGTGTCAGGAATAATTCCGCTAAAGTTTACGCATTAAACCCATTTCAAAGTCCAGGTTCTAAAAAATTATCTGCAAAACTTTTGGAATATGAAGTAGGTAAGCAAGCTGATAAGCTAAATGAACTTTTCAATTCACAGTCATACTCAGAGCTTATACAAGATTTAACTGAGAATAGTGCAGTAGTAATTGCCGGCGAGAAAGCAGTAGATTACTTACCAACTGTTGTGGAATTTGCTGAAAAAATAAAAGCAAAACTAGCTTTCATACCAAGGCGTATAAGTGAAGGTGCTGGTTTTAGGTATGGAATAACACCTAACTTGCTACCTAATGCAATTAGTGTAAAAGATAATGAATCACTGGCTGAACTTTCCCAAATATGGGATAGTTTAATACCTACTGATGAATACAAAGATTATGACGATATTTTAGATAAAGTCATAATTGGACAAATACAGACTTTGTTTGTTGGTGGTGTTGATATTGATGATTATCCTAATCGAGAAAAATTTATCAAAGCTCTAGAGAAAGCTAATGTTGTTTCCTTAGAAGTTAGGGAAAGTGAAGTGACTAGCTTTGCTGACATAGTTTTACCTGTTGCACCACCTAGCGAAAAGAACGGTACATACGTAAACTGGGTTGGAGATAAGCTACCTTTCGGACAGCTATTTACAACAGTATTTATGAGCGACAGGGAAGTCCTATCAACTATTGCTGAGCTAAAAAACGTTGATTTGAACTTACAAACATTGGCTAAAGTTCACGCCGAGTTAGAAAAAGTTGAATCAATATCTAAGCATGTCAAGCAATTAGACTACTATGAAAGTGTACTTCCTGAAGTATCTAATGATAATTTAGCCGATAATGTCTTGAGTTTAGTGACATCAAAAACTCTGCTAGATGACGGAATAAAGATAAAATCTAATATACATCTACAAAATTCTTCCAGAATGAGTGTTGCTAGGTTATCACAAAATACTGCTAATAAGCTTGGTATAAAAACAGGTGACAAAATTAAAATTGTTACCTATTTTGATACCTTAAATGATACCCATAGTGAAAATCTAGAAACGGATCTACAATCAATAGTTTTACCCGTACAAATTACTCAAATGAGCGACAAAATGATTTGGATTCCTCAAAATGCTTGTAACAGTAAGGTGTATAAGACATTGAAGATAGATAACGGGCAAAAAGTGTTGATTGAAAAATTAGACTTGTGCTGTGCAAATGGAATAGAGAAGGTATTGGAGGAAAGCAATGACTAATATACCTGCAATACTGCTACCAATGGCTGATTTCTCTCAGGAAACATGGTGGTTGACTGCGATTAAAGCCACATTCATAGTCGGATTTTTGCTCACTTCTGTCATCATGGCTTTGTGGGTTGAACGTCGTGGAATAGGATTATTGCAAACCCGCCCAGGTCCTAACGTACATGGTCCTTTTGGGCTATTTCAATCAATTGCGGATGCATTGAAACTAGTCATGAAAGAAGATTTCTGGCTAAAAGGTGCAGATAAGTTCATTTATGTTCTTTCTCCTTTCCTTGTAGCTTTTTCAGCTTTCATGGTTTACAGCGTTATCCCATTTGGACCTAATGTTGAAATTTTCGGGCATTCTACACCTTTGCAGTTGACTGATATGAATGTGGCAGTCCTATATATATTGGCAATTACTGCTTTGGGAGTATACGGTATCGTACTTGGCGGTTGGTCCTCTACTTCGACTTTTCCTTTGCTAGGTTCTATACGATCTTGTGCTCAAATAATTTCTTACGAACTATCAATGGGGCTATCTCTAGTTACTGTATTTTTGGTTTCAAAGTCGATGTCAACAAGCGAGATTGTGGACGCACAAACACAAGTGTGGTGGATGTTCCCATTAATGCCAGCTTTCATAATATATTTCATATCAATGATGGGTGAAGTAAATAGGCTACCATTTGACTTACCTGAAGCAGAAGGTGAGCTTTTAGCTGGACACATGATTGAATACTCTTCCATGAAATTTGCTTGGTTTTTCCTAGCTGAGTATATAAATATGTTCAACGTTTCAGCAGTTGCTACTACCTTATTCTTAGGTGGATGGCGTGCTCCATTCGGGTTATCTTATATTGCTGATGGATACTTGAATACTGGTTTTTGGCCAATACTATGGTTTATTGGAAAAGTTTGGTTCTTCATAATCATGATGGTTTGGATAAGGGCTACATTATTGCGTTTCAGATATGACCAATTCATGAAATTTGGATGGAAAGTACTCATACCAGCATCTCTAGTGTGGTTATTTATCGTCATGCTTTCCCAAGCATCAGCAGTCTTATGGAAAGTAGATATATTTACTATGTTAAATGGATCAATACCGCTTAGAATTACGGCTTACGCAGTTATAGGTATTTTAGCTTTGATGATTATTTCGCCATTCATTTCTTTACTATTTGCTAAGAATAAAAAGAACCAGAACAAGAAGCATGAAAATTCAAGCGATGGCGATTCCAAAGTTAAAGCTTATGGTGAATATGCTTCTAATGGCTTTGAAGTTGACGACGATGGCTACGAAATAATACCTAATCTTGTACAAGGTTTCCCAGTTCCAGCTTTACCTGGACAAAAACTTGAAAAATCTGAGCGTCAAAAACGTTTGGAACACAATCAAGTGCAGCAGCCAACTGAAAATGGTGAGAGCAATGACTGAAAAAGAAAAATACGGAGAAGAGTTCTTTGAACATGACAAGCAGGGACCTATTGAGGAAATGCTTGCCCCAGTTGCAGGGTTTGGAGTAACTTTCAAATCAGCATTTGAACCGTATGTTACTGAACAGTATCCGTTCAAGAAAACACCAACGGAACCTAGATTCCATGGTAAACATCAGCTTAACAGGCATGAAGATGGCTTGGAAAAGTGTGTTGGCTGTGAGTTGTGTGCAATGGCTTGCCCAGCAGACGCTATTTATGTTGAAGCTGGAGAAAATACACCTGAGGAACAGTATTCTCCAGGTGAACGATACGGCAAAATATGGCAGGTAAACTATTTGCGTTGCATATTTTGTGGTATGTGTATTCAAGCTTGTCCTACAAGAGCTTTAACTATGAATAACGATTTTGAGATAGCTGATGACACTAGACGAAAACTAATTTACGATAAAGAAGATTTGCTTGTTCCTTTGGAAAAAACAATGCTAAATCCACCTCATCCAATGGCAGAAAATAGTACTGAAAGAACTTACTATAAGGGTCAAATAAGAGGGGTAACGGCTAATCAAATCGAATGGGTTAAAGAAAATAGACCAGAAGATGAAAGTTTGAAAAACTTTGATTCTGCTAGTAGTTCTGACTCTAATTATCCAAAACAAAGTGATGGTTTGGAGGAAAACTGATGTTAGACTTTCTCATGACCGAGACCACCTTATTTTGGGTATGCGCCGTAATAATGATTGCTTGTGCTTTGGGTGTTTGTTTTGCTAAAAAACCAGTACACGCTGTTGTGTCTATGCTCGGAGTAATGCTCGGATTAGCGGTGCTATATATAGCTCAAAATGCTACTTTCCTCGGTATAACACAGATAGTTGTTTACACAGGTGCAATCTTGATGATGTTCCTATTTGTAATAATGTTAATAGGCACACATCATAAAGATAAAGTAGTATCAAATAAGGGAACTAATGCTTTGAAAATACTTGGAATAATTTCTGGGATAGTGTTTGCTTTCCTATTTATATTCGCATTATACGTGTCTGTAAACGTTACAGAAAAACACGAAGTGCAAAAAAATATATCTACAGAAAACCCAAAACTCATAGCAGTATCTTTCTTCACAAAACACTACTTTACTATGCATATTTTGGCGATACTATTAGTCGCTGCTGCTATAGGGGCATTATTGCTCGTCCATTCAGGTAGAAAGCATGTTGGGCAGTCTCAAATAGAACTAGCTGAACAAAGAATGCGTGAATTTGCTGAAGGCAAAAACACTCTTTCACAAAAAGCAATGCCAGGTGTATATGCCACTTCGAATGCTTGTAATATGGAAAATATATCAGGGGACACAGGTGAAGTAATTGAAGATTCAATTTTTGAAACTTACAAGCTTAGTGGACAAATTGGTAAAGCACCTGAAAATAAGATAGAAATTATTGACGGTAGTACAGGAGAAAAACAATGATTTACACGAATTATATTATTCTTGCTCTCCTGATGTTTACTATAGGTGCAGTAACAGTAATTATTAGGCGAAGCATACTAATATCATTACTAGGAATAGAACTAATGTTAAATGCTGCAAACTTGATGTTGGTTACTTTTTCTAGAATACATACAGACATTGAAGGTCAAACTTTTGCTTTCTCAATAATTATTGTAGCTGCTGCTGAAGTAGTTATTGGTTTGGCTCTAATTATTTCAATATTCAAGACTAAAAATACAACTTCTATCGATCAAATAAGTGATTTGAAGTACTAGAGGAGGTGAAAAACATGATTACAACACAAATACTAGAAAAATATTCACAAGCGACAGGTCTGACTAACTATATAGGTCTTGTAATATTAGTACCTTTTATATCAGCATTACTATTATTAGTATTAGCTAGGCGTGTAGACAAATATGGTCACATACTTGCTTGTATGGCGAGTGGAATATCAGCAATTATAGGTATTGGCACGCTAATTCACTTCATGTTTTTGCCAACAGCTGAACGTGTTCAACAAATCACATATTTTGACTGGATAAACGTAGACAAAATAAACTTAAGTTTTGCTTTTCTAGTAGATCCACTATCGTTGATTTTCTTAGTTCTAGTCACTTTTGTAGGTTTCTTAATACACGTTTACTCCATAGCTTATATGGAACATGATAGAGACAGACGTAGGTTTTTTGCATATTTGAATTTATTCATAGCTGCAATGCTTATTTTAATTCTAGCTGATTCATATACTTTGCTATTTGTTGGTTGGGAAGGCGTAGGTTTAACCTCATACTTGCTTATCGGTTTTTGGAATCATGACGTAAATAATGCTAAAGCTGCTAAAAAAGCTTTTGTTATGAACCGCGTAGGTGATGCTGGTCTGCTTGTAGCGATGATGGCAATACTAGCTTTCACAGGCTCACTAAACTACTCTGAAGTATTTACCAGCAACATGTCTATGACTCAAGCAAGCATAATCGGTGTATTTTTGCTAATGGGTGCTTGTGGTAAATCTGCACAACTACCTTTGCAGGCGTGGCTTGGCGATGCTATGGCAGGTCCAACTCCAGTTTCAGCACTGATACACGCGGCAACAATGGTTACAGCAGGTGTATACCTAGTTGTGCGTTCAGCTCCTATATATGTACTAACTCCTACAGTCACCTTAGTTGTAGCAATCGTGGGTGCAGCAACCCTAGTGTTCGGTGCTGTAGTTGGATGTGCTAAGACAGATATGAAGAAAGTTCTAGCCGCTTCTACGATGAGCCAAATTGGGTACATGATGTTAGCTGCAGGATTAGGGCCAGTCGGTTACGCATTTGCAATATTCCACCTATTTACACACGGTTTCTTTAAAGCCCAACTGTTCCTAGGTGCTGGTTCTGTAATGCACGCCATGAACGATGACGTTGAAATATTCAATTTTGGTGGGCTTAGCAAATATATGAAAATAACTTGGGTAACATTTGCGATAGGCTGGTTAGCAATTCTGGGAGTACCGCCTTTGAGTGGTTTCTGGTCAAAAGACAAAATAATCGAAGCTGCTTTTATGTCAGCTAATCACGGAGAAACTTTTGCTTGGATATTCGGATTTGTTGCTCTAGTGGGTGCTGGAGTTACAGCTTTCTATATGTCACGTTTGTTCTTTATGATTTTCCATGGCAAAGAAAGATTTACGTATACTCAAAGTCATGGTGTGGATAATAAGAACGCTCATAGTCCAGTTACTTCAGATACTGCTGTTGACAATGCTGTAGAAAAAGGTATTCACAATGCAACACTTACTAGGACTTACTCTCCACATGAAAGCAATATTTTGATGTGGCTACCAATGGTTATTTTGAGTGTGTTTAGCGTTTTCTTAGGAATGGTGCTGTCATATAACTCGTTGCTCGTAAGTTGGTTCGAACCAGTACTAGGCCATGCTAAACATTCAGAACCAGTCTTGCCAGTGCCGGTCATAACAGTATTAACATTGCTTAGTGTAATTATAGGTTTAGGTATAGCTTATATTACTTATGTAAAATCTAGAGTTGTAGCTCCTGCTAATAAACTGTTGGCTGTTGTTGCACGTAACGATTTTTATCAAGATGAAATTAATAATCGTTTAATTGTCTTGCCATTCATGGGTATTACAAAGCTTATAGGATATGCAGATAAAGGTATCGATGTGTTAATAGATTTACTAGCTACAGGCTGTGTAAAAATTGGTGAAATAATCTCAAAGACACAAAATGGTTACATTAGGCAATATGTAGCATATATTTTTGTTACATTCGTGGTCCTTTTTGCAGTACTACTTGGAATCGGAATATAGGAGAATAAGATGAGAATTAATACTGAACAAGTTGCTCCTTTGCTTGATTTTCCTTATTTTTCTTTTATAGTTGCGACTTTAGTGATTGTTGCCACTATTCTTTTATCAGTTCCAAAGCTCAGCAATTTTGCTAAGCCCATTGGTCTAATAACTTCCGTCGTAGTTCTAGCTGAAGTTATTACAGTATGTATACTGTTTGATTTTACTGCTCCTGCAAAGTTCCAATTTAGTGAAATGTACTCTTGGATACCAATATTAGGTGTGACATGGTCCTTCGGGGTAAATGCCTTTTCACTGATTATGATTCTAGGTAGTGCATTACTAGTTACTTTAGTTTTGATTGCTGGTTGGAATGATAATGAATATGCTCTAATCTATTCAGATAACGATGAAGATGAGCAAAAACACAGCAAAGAGTCAAGAAGAGCTATAAACCAGTATCTAAATAGTATTAGTGCTGAAAGAATCTATATAGCATTAGTATTATTCTTGGAAGCTTTTATTATTACTATATTTGCGACACGTGATTTATTTGTATTCTATCTAGCGTTTGAAGCAATGCTAATACCTGCATATTTTATGGTTACTAGATTCGGTATCGGCAAGGATAAAGCTAAAGCTGGAATGAAGTTTTTGCTGTACTCTTTGCTAGGTGGGCTAGTGATGTTGCTTGGAGTAATAACTATATATATTTATACTCCATACACGCCATATCTATTCAATATGGATACTTTATCTCAAAGCCTACACTTGCCTTTTAGAGTAGAAGTACTAGTATTTATATCTTTCTTCATAGCTTTTGCTATAAAAGCTCCTATGTATCCTGTACATATATGGCTGACAACTACTGTTGAGAATGCGCGTCCAACTACATCAGCTCTACTAGTGGGTATACTAGATAAAATTGGAACTTTTGGTATGCTCAGTTTCACTTTAGTTTTATTCCCTAAGGCTAGTAAATTTTTAGCTATATATATCGTAATTTGGGCTGTGATTTCTATTTTCTATGGTGGATTACTAGCTATATGGGAAAAGAATATTTTACGTTTGATTTCCCTAACTTCAGTTTCCCACTTTGGTTTTATAATCTTAGGAATATATATAGGATCAAGTTTAGCTATGACTGGTGCTTTGACATACATGATTGCACACATGGTAAGTATTGCTGGACTGTTCCTAACAGCTGGATATTTAGGCAAACGCACAAATACTTTCGATATAAATTCCATGGGAGGTATGCAAAGAAAGACCCCTGTAATTGCTGGATGTTTCCTAGTAAGTGGTCTAGCAACGGTTGCTTTACCAGGGCTTAGCGGATTTGTACCTGAATACTTAGTTCTAATGGGTGTTTTTTCTGTAATACCAACGGTTGCAATCATCTGTGTATTAGCAGTCATAATATCTGCAGTTTATATTCTTTTGCCATATCAAAAAATATTTGCAGGAACATCGAAAAAATATGAAGAATACCCTGACATGAACTTTAGAGAAAAATTTGTTGCAGGAGTTCTAATTGTTTTGATGTTAGTTATAGGTATATTTCCTAACTTGCTATTGAATAGTTTTTCAAAAGTTTCTGATTTTTATAATAAAGAGACACAGATTGTTAAAAACGCAGACGGCGATTATAAGCAATTCTTAGAATATGAAAAGGCTATTCAATCAACAGATTCTATTGAAAGTATGGCTGTATTTGGAGGAGAAAAGTAATGTTACCAGAAATTCATTGGATACTAATAGCTCCAATATTAGCCGTTTTTATGGCAGGTATATTGGGAGTTATTGTTGAAACCTTTGTTCCAGCCAGATATCGTTACTATGTACATATCATATTCGGTAATGTTGCATTACTTACAGCTTTAGGTATATCAATCTATAACCTAAAAAATGAGACACCTAAATTACTAGTTGCAGGTGAACTTGTATATGATAGATGGTCAGGTGTTATACAAATTGTTTTAATCGTAGTTACCATACTGTCTTTCCAAGTTTTAGGGTATCGTAATTCTTTGAAAAAAAGCTATGTCTTTGCCTCGAACCCATTTATTTCAGACAAATCTTTGAGTATTGCTAATCTGAAAAATAGTAATGAAAATACGGTAGATAAGTTAGCGTCGACTGTAAATTCTGATAATGAAGTAGATAAAAAAGATTTTTATGGTACAGAGCGCACTGAATATTTCCCTATACTGATGTTTAGTTTTGGGGGAATGCTAGTATTTGTAATGGCACAGTCATTGCTCACATTATTTGTAGCATTAGAACTAATGTCCTTGCCATTATATGTTCTTGTTGCGATAAATAAATACCACAATAGATATAGCAAAGAAGGTGCTGTGAAATATTTCCTAATGGGATCTTTTGCTTCAGCTTTTATGCTAATGGGAATTGCTTTGCTGTATGGAACAACTGGAACTTTTACTTTCAACACACTTGGAGAAATTGCTCCTGAAATGCAAAATATGGTTTGGGCATATGTCTTGGGTGTATTGTTTGTTCTAGTTGGATTCCTGTTCAAGATAGGTGCTGTTCCTTTCCATGCTTGGACGCCAGATGCTTATCAAGGAGCTCCTACAAGTGTTACTGGTTTTATGGCTGGAACTGTAAAAATAGCTGGTTTTGCTGTTCTTACAAGATTTATCTATTCTATAAACCCAGATATGCATTCTGATTTGATGTGGATATATTTGACCATAGTTGTTTTGACAATACTAGTTGGTACTTTTGTTGGATTGACTCAAAGTAATGTTAAAAGATTATTGGCGTATTCTTCTATTGCGCACACAGGTTTTATACTGATTGCTGTTGTGGCAATGCAAAAGCTAAGTAATAGTGGAATAATATTTTACCTATTCACCTATGCGATAGCTACCGTTGGTGCTTTCACTATTATTTCTATGGTCAAGAGACGCGATGTAAATACTGGGTACGAAGTCGAAGATAATTCGTTATCTTCTTATGCTGGTTTAGGGAAAACAAACCCATTCTTAGCGGTTTCTTTCTTAATATTCTTGCTCTCGTATGCAGGTATACCATTGACTGCTGGTTTTATCGGAAAATTTATGGTTTTTGCAGCTGGTATTAAAGCTGGAATGTTACCTGTAGTAGTATTGGCAATTATTGCTTCTGTTATTACAGCTTTCTACTACTTGAGGCTTGTGTCCATAATGTTTACTGCTAAAAAAGAACAGTTAGATACATCGAAAGAAGTATTTGTTGACAGTGGTATAAATACTAATACGATTGTTGTAGCTATTTCTCTGATAATAACTATTGTTTGTGGTCTATTCCCAACAGCATTTTTCGGATTGCTGAGCTAGATAATTTCTTATTTTAGTTTGTTAATAAGGAGATTTTTTCATACGCATATGTTAACTTTTCAAATATAACTATTGTGATGGGTTTACAAGATATGTTTCCTTAAACTCATATATGGTAGCTCTTTAGTTTGGTTGCTTTTACGTATCCATACATGGGTAATACAATTATGTGTTTACTTTTAAGGCTTTTATGTCCTAAAGAAACGTGCATTTATTATGGATATATTTGAGATACTTAACATTGAAAACTGTGAACTTTATTTCTAATCTAAATTAGTGCTTTTCAAACAAGGTAAGTAACTTTGTTATGTAGTTTAGAAAGTGTTTTTAGAACTATGGAAAAAGAATATTGAGTTTAGAGATTTTACTTAAAGTACTTTTGCATTATAAATGTGTTGTACTAAGTAAACTCTATAGGAAATTTTATGTGGTTGTATATAGTCTACTTATAGCAAACTAAACTTTAGTATTAGGAATATATAAATAAATGTGCAAGCTATGTTATTAGGTTGTAAAGCTAGTTGTAAATAATTAAAATTGTATATGCAAGCTTATTATTACTGAATCAGGAAAACAGTGTTCACTAACGGTATAACATTTACTTTCCCTAATCTTAAACGAACTGTAGAGTATGGGTTGGGAAGAGTTGAGGAAGAACTACTAGAACAAGTACGTGGTCATGGTAATTTAATTGATCCACTTACTGGTCACCTAGCTAAAGCTGGAGGCAAACGCTTACGCCCAATGTTAACATTGCTTGCTTCTCAACTTGGGCGAGAGAAAGAAGAAGTCACTGATCAAGCTGTGAAATGTGCGCTTGCTGTTGAGCTTATCCATTTAGCTACTTTATACCATGACGATGTTATGGACTGTGCTCCAATTCGCAGAGGAGCTGTTGCGGCTCATGAGCAATGGTCAAATAATTTAGCCATACTAGCTGGAGATTTACTGTTTGCTAGAGCCTCGCAAATTATTTCAAGGTTACCAGCGTCAATGATTATGCGTTACGCTGTAACTTTTGAGCGTTTGTGTGCTGGGCAAATGAGTGAAACTTTCGGTCCAGAACAAGGAGTTGATGCTTTAGAGCATTATTTGAAAGTACTATCTGATAAAACAGGTTCTCTTGTAGCTACTTCACTATGTTTTGGAGCAGAATCAGCAAACTTAAACCCTGAAATACTTGAAGCTTTAGAAAAGTACGGAGAAAAAATTGGTGTCGCATACCAGCTAGTAGATGACGTAATAGATTTATGTAGCGATAGTGACACTTCAGGTAAAACTCCTGGGACTGACTTGCTTGAAGGTGTGGATACAATGCCTATTTTACTGTTGAGACAGCAACTTACCAAGGGTGAGCTAGATTCTGATGGTCAAAAACTTTTGGCTGACATTGATTCAGATTTGTCTGACAAAGATAGGTTGCAATCGGTAATTCAACGACTACGCCAAAATAAAGTGGTTGACCAAACGATGAAGATTGCAACTGACTATAAGAATGAAGCTTTGGAAGCGATTGATATATTGCCTAAAGGTGAAGTTCGTAAAGCTTTGGAAGCGTTTGCTAAATATAGTGTAAATCGTGAGAAATAATACGGCTCAAATTTATAGTTTTGCTAGAGGGAACTGTTGCCCATGGTTACTTGCGTAATCTTCAGTAAGGTATTCCTAATTATTCTAGGATAATGTATATTTTTTCTTTGCGATAAGAAATAGATGTACTATATTTGAAACTTAGAATATCTGTCGACGTATTCGTTAGGGAGAAAAATTTGAACCGAAAATTGCACGTAGCTGTCGTTGGAGCTGGGCCAGCTGGTATTTATGCTTGCGACATTCTATCAAAATCAGGTCTTGAAGTTGAAATAGATTTATTTGAAAAATTACCTGCTCCATATGGTTTGGTTCGATATGGTGTTGCTCCTGATCACCCACGTATCAAACAGATTATTAATGCTTTATATAAGATTTTGGAACGTGGAGATATACGTTTACTTGGTAATGTTGACATTGGCAAAGATGTGACTGCTGACGAACTTCTAGAACACTACGACGCTGTGATTTATGCTACAGGTTCTGATAAAGACGCTCCTTTGGATATTCCAGGCATTGATTTACCAGAATCTTATGGTGCTGCTGACTTTGTGTACTGGTACGATGGTCATCCAGATTATCCTCGCACTTGGCCTTTGCAAGCTAAGGAAGTTGCTGTTATAGGTGTTGGAAATGTGGCTTTGGATATTTCTCGTGTTTTAGCTAAGCATTTGAAAGATATTTTGGTTACAGAAATTCCAGCAAATGTTGCTGAGGGGTTGGCTGAAAACCCTGTTACAGATGTACATATTTTTGGTCGTAGAGGTCCGGCACAAGTCAAATTTACTCCTCTAGAGCTACGCGAACTGGGACAAGTACCAGATGTTGATGTAATAGTTTATGAGGAAGACTTTGACTTTGATGAAGGCAGTGAACAAGCCATTCGCTCTTCGAATCAGACTAAGCAACTTGTCAAAACTTTGACTGATTGGACTTTGAGAGACCCTGAATCTTTTACAGCCTCACGACGCATACATATTCATCTATTCCACTCTCCAGTTGAAATTTTAGGTACAGATCACGTTGAAGGAATCCGTACTGAACGTATGAAGTTAAACGGTGATGGTAGTGTAAGTGGCACTGGTGAATATATTGATACTCCAGTACAAGCAGTGTATAGAGCTATTGGTTATTTTTCTTCACCAATTGCAGGAGTTCCTTTTGATAACGAAAAAGGTGTTATTCCTAATGAAGAGGGACGTGTATTTACTCTCGAAGGAGAACGCGTACAACGAGTATTTGCTACTGGTTGGGTAAAACGAGGACCAGTTGGTCTCATCGGCTCTACTAAATCTGATGCGCAACAAACTATCGCTAATCTTGTTGAAGATTATAATGCTGGTTATCTTCAAGCTAGTGGCGAGGTAGGTGCTGATGTTATAACTACTTTGTTAGATGGCAGAGGCGTTAAATATACCACTTGGCATGGTTGGGAACTGCTTGATGCCTATGAACGTGAACTAGGGGATAAGTATACGAGTGAACATGGCGTAGAACGTGAGCGTATAAAAGTTGTTTCACGTGAAGCAATGACTGCTATTTCAAGAGATGAAGAGGAAATACCTCCACTTATATAGGGATTGTAAGACGCATTTTTGACACTGTTGAATATGCGTCTTTCTTTTATCTCTGAACGCCGTTGTTCCCAGATTTTTCAAAGTGGATACGTATAGGAATAAATATGAAAAGCCCAAAAGATATACAAGAGCGCTTATTGTCTTACCAAGATTTAGGCTACAAGGATTTTACGAGTAAGCATATTCCAAATATATCTAAAGAAACTATCATAGGTGTTCGCATGCCGAATATTCGTTTATTGGCTAAGGAAATAGCTAAAGATGAACAGTCATGCAAAGGTTTCCTTAGGGATTTGCCACATACTTACTATGAGGAAAATATTTTACATTCTTGTGTTATAAGTATTTTGAAAAATCCTAACGATATCTTTGAATATGTGGAAGAATTTTTGCCGTATATTGATAATTGGGCTGTGAACGATGCTTTGAATCCTAAAGTTTTGAAGAAAAAACAGGATACTTTAGAAAAACTTTATGGAAGAATCACTGAGTGGGCGTTTTCTAATGAAGAATATGTAGTGAGATTTGCTTGTTTTGCTTTGCTGTGTAATTTTGTTGATAATGACTTTAGTATTTCGCACTTGGACCTAATTCTTCAAATATCTAAGCGTGAAGTTAGTGAAAAATATTACACTAAAATGGGGATTGCTTGGTATTTAAGTATGGTGTTAGTAAGACATTATGATAAAGCTATATTTATTTTAGAACAGAAGTTACTACCTACTTGGATACATAATAAAACTATTCAGAAAACAATAGAAAGTTATAAATGTAGGCCTGAGTGGAAAGAGTATTTAAAGTCTTTACGTGTGAAAAACTCTTCTAAGTAATGGGTAGTAACTTGTTGTAAAACAATAAAGTCTGTTTGATTTTACGCATAGATATACTGGTCATTTTAAACTGTTACTTTGGGACATAGTTATAGTATTTTGTGAATCACTATTTTTATTTATATGAAGTTTGTTCTATTTTTGCAAGGATATTTGCCCAAAATAAAAGTTTCAACGATACATAAAGCTAAGTGGAAGATAACTAGATTTGAGTTTTAGATTCGTTACTATAAGCTTCGTGTAATAAAAATAAATTATACCTTTTTATGCAACTACGATTGATGAAGCTTTCTATGCAATGCTCTTTTAAAGATATACAAGTCGTGCTTAGTATCCAGCTATTTCCTCTAATCTTTTTATTCTTTCCTCAGTAGGTGGATGTGTGGAAAAGAAATTCTTAGCATTTAAACTACCGAAAGGGTTAGCAATCATCATGTGTGAAACTTGCTCTGTTTTAGGTGTTTCAGGCAAAGGAGCAAGTTGTATGCCCGACTCTAGTTTTTTCAAAGCAGAAGCCAAAGCTAACGGATCTTCACACAAGTGCGCACCATCTTCATCAGCGTCATACTCCCTTGTACGAGAAATAGCGAGTTGCAGCATCGTAGAAGCGACAGGAGCCAGCAGTGCTAAGAGTATAGAAGAAAAAATATTTCCCCTATTATCAGATCCTCTGCCTCCGGCAAAGAAAGCCAAATGTGCTAGAGAAGTTATTAAGCTACCTATTCCAGCTGCAATCGAGCTTGTCAAAATGTCTCTATTGTATACGTGCATTAATTCGTGAGCTAATACGGCTCTTAGCTCACGTTCATTGAGTATTGCAAGTATTCCGTGAGTACAGCACACAGCTGCATGGTTCGGATTCCTACCAGTAGCAAAAGCATTAGGGGAATTTGTAGGAGCTACATATAGTCGTGGCATAGGTTTTCCAGCTTTTTGACTCAATTCAGCAACAATCTTGTGCATTTGTGGTTGTTGTTGCTCATTCACAGGGTATGCATTCATTGACCTTATAGCAATTTTGTCACTATTCCAGTATGAATAGAATATAAACCATAATCCAAACATCATGAAGAAAAACATGAAGCCTATATGATTGAAAGCTATAGATAATCCACTACCTATTAAGGCTAGTATTGCGAACATACTTGATAGCAATATGACTGTTTTCAACCCGTTATTGTGCGAATGCATACTTTCCCCCTGTGTTGAATGAGAATTACCTGTAGTTTACGAATTGTAGAGCTGCATCTACATCTGATTCTTTCAAAAGTGCTATTACAGCCTGTAAATCATCTCTAGACTTTGAACTAACTCTTACTTCTTCGCCCTGAATTTGTGTTTTTACGCCTTTAGGTCCTTTTTCGCGAATAATTTTTGTGATTTGTTTTGCAATATCTTGGTTAAGTCCCTCTCTTAGAGGAGCAACTAGTTTATAGTCCTTACCTGAAGCTTTTGGTTCACGATCTTTAGTATCTAAGACTTTTAAAGAAAGACCTCGACGGAGTAGTTTTGTTTGTAGAACGTCAAGGATAGCCATGACTCTTTGAGGAGCATTAGCCTGCATAATGACGGCGTCTTTTGTGAGTTCTATATCTGCGTTAACGTTTTTAAAATCGTAACGTTGAGAAATTTCTTTGGCTGTTTGGTTTACAGCGTTGTCCACTTCTTGCCTATCCAATTTAGAAACGATGTCGAAAGATGAATCTGCCATTTTATACTCTATTCCTAATAAGTGTTTACGTATATTTCTATATAACATTATAGTGCTTACTTACAGTTATGTATTTGTTTTATTTAATATTGTGGATAATTTCTCTAGGTGCGTAATTTTAGATTTGTAAGCATTGATTTTTGCTTAGTTTGTTGTAAGTGTAGTAGTGAATATTAGGGGTTTATATGTCATTTGGTAGTTTTAGTCTTAAAAATTGAATGTTTGTTGTAGGGGAGCAAAAGTAGTGGCAAGATGAATGAAGATGGTGTTATTATTCCTCTTTCAACTCTTTCTCACGGCTAGCGGTATGAGTTCTAAATACTTCTAACTCTTCTAAAGTAGGGTGTTGAGTTATAAAATTCTTAGCCTTGCTTTTAAGGACACTGCATTTTTTATTTTCTATTGCCTCTAGGGTATTTGCTAGATATTTTTTAATTCTTTCTGATTGTGTCATAGCCATTTTTATATTAATCCTTTCCAATATTAGAGGTGGTTAGGAAAACTACATTGTACCGTCCCTTTTTTTGAAGCTTTCTAACTTATAAGTGCTTTTCTCTTTAGCTTTTTGGGGACTTAGAGTTGCGCAAAGCTCTATGGTTTTCTTGAAAATTGTTTGTTGTTAGTAACATTGTAGTTTCAACTGTATTGTTCTCTTGGATTTGTATTTCTTTTACCCAAGTTACTTTATACTTAGTCATCTTGTAATATTTCGTATAAATAGTTCAATGTAGCCCATTATTTGGGGTTACACTTTTATATAAGTAACTTTTTCAGGAAATAAATTTTCTGTCAGCTTATCAGTTTTGCGTTCAGGTGTACTATCGTAAAGTTTTACATAACATTTTACACTGATTCTTGAGCTTCTTTTTCATTTTAATATGACTAAGTTAGGAATCGTAAATATTATGAGCAGTAATAACGATAAGATTCTCAAAGTTTTTGGAATACTTCTTAATATAAGGTTTAATGAGTTTTTATAGCGCGAGTTGTTCTATTAGTTACAAGTAAATATTTAATATAGTATTCAAATAAGACTATCTTAATATGTGGTAATGAACATAGTTTCAATTTTACTGGTACGATGTTTGTGATATTTGATTAAGCTACAAATTTAAAACGATTTAATTGCTTTTAAATAAAAATATTGTAAAGACTGAAATAAAAGCGTTTTCAGGTAATTTTGCTAAAAATTTCATAGTTTTTTCTAAAATTTATTTATTTACTATTTGCTAGATTGCCCCGTTTGATATATACTCTTGTTTTGTTGAATTATTGGCGAGTTTCCCGAGTGGCCAAAGGGGGCTGACTGTAAATCAGCTGCGGAACGCTTCGGGGGTTCGAATCCCTCACTCGCCACAGTTTTGTTTTTTCGTATTGGTAATCTATGCGATGCCTCGATAGCTCAGTCGGTAGAGCATCTCCATGGTAAGGAGAAGGTCAGGGGTTCAAGTCCCCTTCGGGGCTCTGGTGTAACCATTGTGGTTTCCCACTTTTGGCGGGGTAGCTCAGTAGGTGAGAGCGCACGACTCATAATCGTGAGGTCGCGGGTTCGAGTCCCGCTCCCGCTACTTGGTTTTTACACCTAAGTGGTGCAAAAGCAGCACTAAGTATAGATAAAGGAAGTGCCGTGGCTAGTAAGTCTGCTGATGTCCGTCCAAAGATTACTTTGGCTTGCTCAGAATGTAAAGAGCGTAATTACATCACTAAGAAGAACCGTCGCAACACACCAGACCGCTTAGAATTGGCTAAGTACTGCCCACGTTGCAACGCTAAAACAGCTCATCGTGAAACACGTTAAGTTGTATTATTGTTCGTGAAATCGTACCCCGTTTACAAATATGTAACGGGGGTTACGTTTATTAAATGTATTTTAGATAAATAAAACTGTTTATGTGGTTTTAAGTATTTCTGGGTCTTGTATTTCTTTTAAAGTTGATTTTGGCTTTTGCTTTTACTTTGCGTTTGTAGACTGAAAGTATTTTGGGATTTCTATTTTATTTACGGTTTTATTTCTTAGATTTGCCATATTATATTTATAGTTTTGGAAATATTGTTTATTACACAAATGTGGTATTGATTGAGATATTACGTAAGTTTTCCACAATTTTAAAATTTTATTTTAAAACACCAACGAAATAATCTACTATGAATTTGTAATTAGTTTTATTTTTTATAGATAGGAAATAGTATGAAAAATATTTTTTACTTTACGAAGTGTTAAGATAAAAAATTGTGTGTTGTTTTATTGTGAACAGGTATACTTGTCCAATTTATTTTTATTGGTAATGAAGCATCATTTTACTTATGGGATACTGAAAATATACATTTCTAGAATGTTATAAGAGTGGTAGTTTATTTATAAGTATTTTTACTAGTGATAAAAATATTTACGTTAGAAATCAAAAATACTGTAGAGCTAATAGACAGCACTAAGAGAAAATATTAGATAAATAAAAGTACTCAGAACAAAATGCTACTTTTGTTGTTCTTATATTAATATTTCTATACATAATAATTGTAGTTTGTAATAATAAAAGACCAGCTTTATTTTTTGCTTTGATGAACTGTTTATTTATAAATAGTTACCACCTAATTAAAACGATTTATTAAACAAAATTCAAAGACTTACGAATAAAACTCGATTAGTTATATAATACTTTAGATAAATACTTTCATAAAAAGAATGCGAAAAAGGTTTATACGATATTTATGAATGACACACTTGATAATAAAAAATTTATAGATAAAAAAGTTGTTAGAAAAGCCTCTTTTGCTACTTTTGCTCTATTTTTCATATTTGGAACTCTAGTAAATTCATGGTACTCACGTATCCCATCAGTGAGAGACAGCATGGACTTATCAGCCCTAGAATTATCTCAGATACTTATTGTAGCTGCTTTAGGATCAATACTAGGTTTGCCATTCGTTGGCTACATGAATGAAAAATTTGGGGCAAGAAAAGTAATCATTATCTCAATTAGTGGTTTTGTATTCCTTATGTTTGGGGTTTTATACTCCTTGTGCACTAAAAATATAGTAATGGTTTGTATTTACTTATTTTTAGCGCATTTTGTAATGTCTTTTTGTGAAGGAACAGTAAATATTGAGGGTGGAAGAATTGAAATTGCTATGCAAAAGTCAATTATTTCTGCTTATCACGGAGGATTTTCTCTGGGAACTGTTTTTTCAGCTATAGTTGCTTCAATTGTTTCACATTTAGGGGTAAGTATTTACTACCACTTGACATCAATTTATATACTTTCATTAATCTTAATGGTTATCGCTAGTGTATATATTTTGCCTTACGAATACTTGCGTACAGTCTTTATGTTCGGTTATATTCCACCTAAAGATGCTGATAAAAATGACAAAGTTGATTCTGCTGATAAAAACTTAGAAAATCAAGGGCAGGGAACTAAGACAAGAAATAGTGCTTGGTTTGAAAAACGTACTTTGCTCATTGGCGTAACAATTTTAGGCTCTGCATTAACTGAGGGAGCTGCTAACGACTGGTTATCCCTGTCCTTAGTGCAGTCTTTCGGGAAAACTGAAGCTTTTGGGGCTATGGCATTAGGAATATTTGTTGCAAGCATGACAATTACTCGTATGTCTGCTAGTCCGTTTGTAGGAAAGTTTGGGCGAGTCAGAGTTCTAAGGTTCTGTACTGCTTTAGGTGGTATAGGCTTATTGCTCTTTGTGTTCTCTCCGTGGGTAGAGCTGTGCTTAGTTGGTATTGTTGCTTGGGCTATAGGCTCAGCTTTGGGATTTCCGCTCGGCATGTCTGCTGCTTCTGATGATCCTTTGAAAGCTTCAGAACGTGTGGCTGTTACATCAACTATTGGATACGGTGCCTTCTTCTTGGGACCAGCAATAGTGGGGTTTATAGCAGAGTATGTTGGATACCGTATGTCTCTAGTGGTTATTATGATTCCTATAGTATTAGCTTTAATATTTATCCCAGTTTTAAAACCACTTCCCACAAGAGATATGATGGAAGCTGAAAAAATAAAATAAGTAAATTTTCAGTTTTATTCCCTCAATTAAGTATTTGTTAAATATATAACCTATATACTATGTAAACTAAAGGGATAAAATTTACAGGAATTAAAGCCGGGAGGGGACAATGGATAACAACCAGTTTTACATTTCTAACAGTTGTTCTGATGATATGTATGAATTAGATTCTGGTTTTGAAGTTAAATCTGTTAAAACAGGAGTTTCCCCTAAAGGTAGTTTTGGTGATAAACCTACATTTGCTGATCTTACAACCATGTGTGTGGGGGGAAGTATTGCTAACTATGTTGAAGTAGAAACAGAGTTAGATTTTATAAATGCTGTGAAACAAGCTGATGAAAAAGGTGAAAAGCTTTTAGTAATTGGTGCTGGTTCGAATATTGTTGGTTCTGAAGAAAACTTTGATGGTAGTGTTATTAGAGATGTTAGGACTGGAATAAAAGTTATAGATAACAGTGCTTGTGGGGGAGTTAGTGTAGAAGTTGTTGCAGGTCACCCTTGGGATGAGTTTGTTGCTTTTACTGTTTCTAAAGGTTGGGTAGGACTTGAATGCTTGAGCGGAATACCAGGAACGGTTGGAGCTAGTCCCGTACAAAATATCGGTGCTTATGGGGTAGAAGTACAACAGTTTATTTCCAAAGTTATTACCTACGATAGAGTAACTAAGAGTCAACGTACCTTTACGAATAGTGAGCTCGAGTTTGCTTACAGGTCTTCAATTCTAAAAACTTCTCGTAAGGAAAATAATCCTTATACAGGTTTAGCATTTGGAGCAACAGGTAGATATATTGTCTTGAAAGTAGAATTTCAGTTCAGACATGCTAGTGATAGTTTACCGATTAAGTACAAAGAACTTGCACAGTATTTAGGTGTAAACGTTGGGGATAGGGCTGAATCTACAAAAGTTCGAGACGCTGTAATTAGCATTAGAACAAGTAAAGGCACTTGTTTAAATAGTGAAGATGTGAATACTCGTAGCAGTGGATCTTACTTCTTAAATCCTATTGTTTCATGTGAAACAGCTGAAAAATTGGGAGAAAGTGCTCCTGTCTTTGACGTAACTGATTATGCTAGTGCTTCTCAAATAGATAGTGCTGGAAAAACTGTTGCAGGTCTGAAGAAAGTATCAGCTGCTTGGTTAATTCAAAATGCTGGTTTTGCTAAAGGCTATGGGGATAACAAAGGTGCTAGTTTATCAGACTATCATGTGCTTATATTAGTAAACCGAGGTGAAGCTACTAGTACAGACATAAGGGAATTGGCTGACGAAATAATTTCAAAAGTTAGAAATAGATATGGAATTACTTTAGAGCCTGAACCTGTGTATGTATAAGTGGGTAAATAGATTATTCGTAGCTTTATATTTACTATAACCTTATAAGCTAACTGTAGCTACTCGCTACACTAAAGCTTAATTAGTGACTTGTGTCCTATACTTGTTCTATATTCTTTACGAAAAAGTGTTGGTCAAAATCGGAAAAACAAGGCGATATCTTGAATAACTCAGTATATCCAAGCTTTTTATAAAAATCTGGAGCTTGAAAGCTGTAAGTGTTCAACAATATTCTCTTCAAATTATCTTGTTTTGCTAGTTGTTCAACATGCTGTAATAGAGTTTTCCCATATTTTTTCGCTCTGTAATCTGGATCTACAAATAAAAACTCTACTTCTAAGGTATCAAAAGTACTAGATGCAACTATTCCAGCGATTATCTTACTGTTCTCATCTGTTGGATCTTGCTTTATATGAAAGCTGTAGTTCTTGAAATTAGACATATATTGTCTGTTATATTTTCTTAACTGCTTATGAATATAATCGTTATCTGATTCTTTGCTCTGCGAAATCACTTTCTTAAAATCCTTATGCGTGTACGTGTATGTATATTTCTGTGCTTATGAGCAGGATATTTTTGCATATTGTCGTGCTTATATGTATGGTGTAGAAACAATCGTAGCCTTATATATAACTCTTATTCTTATCCCCATTTTACACCTAGTGGTTAGCTTAAAACTTATTGAAACGAAATGTTTAAAGCACAGTACTAGTGAGTAAGAAATGACGATTAAGCAAAGTTACCCCCAGCCGAAAAGACTGGGAGTGACTCTGTTATTGAAGACTTTTAGTGTACTTCTGATAATAGTTTTTGTACTCGTGTTAGACCTTCGACAAGATCTTCATCGCTCAAAGCATAGGATAAGCGTAAGTAACCTGTAGAGCCAAAAGCTTCACCCGGAACTAGTGCCACCATAGCGTGTTCTAACACTAAAGCTGCTAAATGGTTACTTGATTCAATTACTTCGCCACGCAAAGTCTTACCTATAAAATATTCGACATTTGGATAGCAATAGAAAGCACCTTTTGGTGTACTTAGCTTTATACCCTCTATCTCATTTAGCATTTTAATCATCGTTTTGCGTCGACGATCAAAAGATTCACGCATTTCATAAACAGCAGCTAAATCACCAGCAACTGCTGTGAGAGCTGCTTGCTGAGCAATATTACAGACATTTGATGTCAAATGTGATTGGAAGTTAGTTGCTGCTTTTATAGCGTCTGTTGGGCCTATCATCCAGCCTATACGCCAGCCAGTCATAGCATAAGTTTTAGCGACACCGTTCACTACGATAGTTTGGTCAGCGAGTTCTGGCACAATTTCAACTATGTGTAGGCTTTCAGCATCGTCATAAATCAAATGTTCATATATCTCATCTGTGATTACCCATACTCCGTGTTCTAAACACCATTTACCGATAGCTTCCAATTCATCTTTTGTGTAAACACTACCAGTTGGGTTAGATGGGGAACAAAGTAACAAAACCTTAGTTTTCTCAGTTAAAGCTTTATCTAAATCGTCTACAGTGATTTTGAAATCTGTATCAAAAGTTGTATCTATTGTTACTGTTTTTGCTCCACACAAAGCTATTACTTCTGGATAAGTTGTCCAATAAGGGGCTGGTAAAATCGCTTCGTCACCTTCATTTAAAATGGAAGCGAATGCTTGAAATACCGCTTGTTTTCCACCATTTGTGACTAGAATATTATTTGGGTCTACTTCGTATTTGCTGTCGCGTTTTGTCTTTTGAGCAATAGCTTTGCGTAGTGGTACAAGTCCGCTAGTTGGAGAATACCTGTGATTAGCTGGATTTTTAGCTGCTTCAATTGCTGATTCAACGATATAATCAGGTGTTTGAAAATCAGGTTCACCTGCACCAAAACCTATTACCGGTTTGCCTGCTGCTTTTAATTCTTTGGCTTTTGCATCAACTGCTAATGTTGCGCTTGGCGTTATTGAGCCTAGTCTTTTTGAAATTCGTGTTTTTGTCATGATAGTCCAAGTTCTTATAAAATAAAGGAAATAGTATGTGCTTCTAATTTTATTATACTTTCTATGGATTTTAGTATTTATATTCTTAAATGTTTACTCTTTATTTATAAATACTCTGTTTTGTGTGAAGTTGAGATATAAGCTAAATATATTAAAACTTACCTATTTGGAGTTTGCTATTTATCAAATAATATGCGTGTTATTTTAGGCATAATATAATTTTTAGTCAGTATTTTAAGAAAATATTTGTTAATTTTTATCTTGTTTGCTATTATATATAAGTTGTTATTTGATACACAAAGGGCAGTGGCGCAATTGGTAGCGCACCGGTCTCCAAAACCGGCGGTTGTGGGTTCGAGTCCCTCCTGCCCTGCTACGCGTATATAGATTATTTCAATCCTAGGGTAAGGAATAAATAGTGGCTGATAACTCGGTTAAAAAATCAGATAGTAACTCTGGTAAAAAATCAGTTGGGTTTTTGGGTAGAATTCTTCTATTCATAAAGCAAGTTATAGCTGAGTTAAAAAAAGTTGTTTATCCTACTAAAAATGAACTATGGACATATTTTTGGGTAGTTATAGTTTTCGTGTTGATGATTATGGCTTTTGTTGGTGTATTTGATGGCTTGTTGAATGTCATTGTTCGTTTGGTATTTGGGTAATTAATTACTAGAAAGTAGTCTTAAAGTGTCTGATTTAGAGTTGAATGAAGAAAACGTTGAATCTGTAGCATCTGATGAGAACGCTACTGACGTTGTTGAAGAACAAGTTATTACTCAAGACGAAAATGCTCCACGTACACACACTGGTAAGATAATTACTGATGAAACTTTTGATGCAAAAGCTGAAGCTGAAAAGTTGATTCGTCAGCGTTTACGCACACAACCAGGTAAATGGTATGTGATTCATTCGTATGCTACTTACGAACGCAGAGTAAAAGCTAATCTTGAACAGCGTATACAAAACTTCGATATGGAAGACTATATTTTTGAAGTAGAAGTTCCTATGGAAGAAGTCGTTGAAATTAAGAATGCTGAACGCAAGACTGTGCGTCGCGTACGTGTTCCAGGTTATGTTTTGGTACGTATGGAAATGACTAACGACTCTTGGCGTATTGTTAAGGACACACCTGCAGTTACAGGTTTTGTTGGTGATCCTCGTAACCCTGTTCCTTTGACTGATGAAGAAGCTATTTCTATGCTAACACCTAGTGTTGAAGCTGAAATTCTATCTGAGGTTGAAAATGCTAGTAGCAAGAGGAAATCAACAGCTCCAGTTATTCAAGTTGAATTTGAAGCTGGGGAATCTGTTATCGTTACTGATGGTCCTTTCGAGACTTTGCCAGCAACTATTTCAGAAGTTCTTCCTGAATCACAAAAACTTAAAGTTTTGGTTTCAATTTTCGGACGTGAAACACCAGTTGAGCTTAATTTCTCTCAGGTAGCTAAAAACGACTAATTTATACGCTACTTACTAATAGAATAAAACTTCTTTAAAAGCCGTACTACTTTTCAAAGTATGGCTTTTTAAGATATTATATATATTTGTGCAATGGACTATTTGCACACTATTTATGTCAAATGATATAGATAGATTTTATTTTTTGATAGGTAAGGACCCCAAAAATGGCACCTAAGAAAAAGGTAGTCGGGCTGATTAAGCTACAAATCCAAGCCGGCGCTGCTAACCCAGCTCCTCCGGTTGGTCCAGCTCTTGGTCAGCACGGTGTTAATATTATGGAGTTCTGCAAGGCTTACAATGCTGCTACTGAAGCACAGCGTGGCAATGTTATCCCTGTAGAAATTACTGTTTACGAAGACCGTTCTTTCACATTCGTAACAAAGACTCCTCCAGCTGCTGAAATGATTAAGAAAGCTGCTGGTATTCCAAAAGGTTCAGGTACTCCTCACACTGTTAAAGTAGGTAAACTAACTGAAGCACAGGTTCGTGAGATTGCTGAATTTAAGATGGCTGATCTAAATGCTAATGACATTGAAGGTGCAGCTAAAATTATTGCTGGAACAGCTCGTTCCATGGGTGTAACAGTCGAAGGCTAACCCAAAAGTTATTAATCGTTTAGCACCATATGGTGCGGTGGTAGGATCCAGCGCGATCTGATTACCACTACTGCTAAGGAGATAAGCAGATGCCAAAGCGCAGCAAGAAATACCGTTTAGCTTCGGAAAAGATTCATGCAGGTGAACTTTATTATCCACTACAAGCTATGCGTTTAGCTAAAGAAACATCTATTACTAAGTTTGATGCAACTGTTGAAGTTGTTTTCCGACTAGGTGTTGACCCACGTAAGGCAGATCAAATGGTTCGTGGAACTGTTAACTTGCCTCACGGTACTGGTAAGACCGCTAGGGTCCTGGTCTTCGCTGTTGGTGAGCGTGCACAGCAGGCTCTTGACGCAGGTGCCGATGAAGTTGGTGGCGACGAATTGATCGAAAAGGTATCAAAGGGATACACAGATTTCGACGTCGCTGTTGCAACACCTGATTTGATGGGTAAGGTTGGTCGTCTAGGTCGTGTCCTAGGTCCTCGTGGTTTGATGCCAAACCCAAAGACTGGCACAGTTACTATGGACGTTGCTAAAGCTGTTAAGGAAATTAAGGGCGGTCGTATCGAATTCCGTGTCGACAAGCACTCAAACCTACACTTCATTGTCGGTAAGACTTCTTTCACAGAAGAACAGCTAGTTGAAAACTACGCAGCTGCTCAAGAAGAAATTCTACGTTTGAAGCCAACAACTTCAAAGGGTCGCTACGTTCAGAAGGGTACTGTTACAACAACTATGGGTCCAGGTATCCCATTGGATACAACTAAGACTCGTAACCTAACAACAGAAGATCCTTCATAATGAGTTTTCGTTAAGATCTCACAAAATTGCCTCTGCTGATAGTGGGGGCAATTTTTTATGCTTTTCTATATTTAGAGTGTTTGTGTTTAGTTTTGGTGATTACTTATTTGATTTATCTATATTTGTGATTTTGTCTACTTTTAGATAATTATTTATTTGGCTTACCTATGTTGGCGTTTTTATTTACTCGATTTATCTATATTTGCGATTCTATTTGTTTCTGATATTAGTTACATGTTTGTTTGTAGTTTATTTCTGCTTGGTTTATTTATCCTTCTACTTTTATATGCATTTTACTTATACTCGCATATTTGCATTTATCTTACTTAAATTCCTGTTTATTCAGCTGATATATTCTGTGAAAAGTCTGTCTACACTGAAATTTGTTCATGCATATATTTCAAAACCTTTACATAAAAGTTTTTATTGCGTATGCTTGCTTGTCTGCTTGTCTGCTTGTCTGCTTGTCTGCTTGTCTGCTTGTCTGCTTGTCTGCTTGTCTGCTTGTCTGCTTGTCTGCTTGTCTGCTTGTCTGCTTGTCTGCTTGTCTGCTTGTCTGCTTGTCTGCTTGTCTGCTTGTCTGCTTGTCTGCTTTGGGAAAATACTTGAAAATCTAAGGACTTAAACAGTTTCTCATTTTCTAAAATATTAGGCTGTAAAAATGTTTGCAAACTTTTAGAAAACCGCTAAAACTCTACTGTTATAAGCAATTACATAGCTAAAAACTAAAATAAACTTTGTGGTTTAATTTTATCTCATATTTCGAGAAATATTCTTAGTATTTTTGACTAACGAATATACATCATATGTTGACTTACTCTATAATTGGAATGCATTTACAAACTGTTTTCCTCGTGATTTTTTCTTAACTTTTAGGTAAACATTGTATTGCTATATTTTGTATGTATTGCTCTAAAATCAGGCTTTGTGATGGGGGAAGTTTAGTATGAAGAGAGCTTTTAATCTGGTAGTAGCATTTTTCGCTGTTTTGTTTATAGCCACAGGTTGTTCTAATGTTGAAAAAACAGTAGAAAGTACCTCTAATCCTATAAAACCAAGTTTAACTTATTCAAATTTAGTTGATAAAGATTCACAAGATCAGCTACGGAAATATTTGAAAAAGGCTGATATTGCTGATGAAAAAATTGAAAGTTTGTTGAAAGACATAAACGAGTACAATAAATTAGTTGGAGATAAGGTTGGGCTAGTAAAAACAGGTTTCAAAACTATCAACTCTTTTTCTCCGATTTACGAAGACGATAAAATAGCTGAAATTTGGCAAAATCAAGGTTTGGTTGGCTATAACTGTCGCATAACTACTTTTAGACTGTTGTCTGACTTTATTAAAGTTAAAAACCCTAAAATTGATGATACAAGCATGCTATTTAGTGATAAAGAAGCAATTGAAACAAGTAATGTTATTCCTAAAGAACAAGAAAATAATTTTTATAGTTTATTCTCATATATAAGCACTGATGATACAGATAAAGTTCAAACGCATTTGAAAGCTCAGCAAGATAGTTGGCGAGATAAAGGTGTTTCTTTTGAAAACAAAAATGCTAGTGTTATATCGGTTGTATTCAATACTAATATTGAAGAAAAACAAGATACTGCACAGCTATTTATCGGGCATATCGGTATTTTGCTAAAAGGTGATAATGGTGAGTATATATTTCTAGAGAAACTGTCATTTACTGATCCTTATCAAATGTTAATTTTCAAAAATAAGCAAGAAGTAAATGATTACTTAGTGACAAAATATGATAATGATACGGTCTCTAAGACTGCACCACCTTTCATTATGGAAAATGCGAATTTGATGAAGGAATATAGGCCGAACTTAAATAAATACAAAAAATAGTGGCAAGTAATTTTAAATACGCACACTAGTTACTGAATTTCATGGGCTTTAGCAAAGTATTTGTTATTTTCTTTAGAATGTGATATATTCTTCATTAGTGTGCGTTACTTTCCTGTAACGTTACTGCCAGAGACCGTTGGTTCTTCGGAATAATGTGGTAGAACACACCAACGCAGGTAGACATAGGTGATTTCTGATGCCCTACGCTATCTGCGTGGGGTTTTTGTTTTATAAGAGTTCTGAAAAATCACGGCGACAATCGGAAGGAGGGCCATGGCGAGGCCTGATAAGGTAGCAGCAGTTGAAGAAATCGCTGAAAATTTGCGTAGTGCAACTGCCGTTTTGCTAACCGAATACCGTGGACTAAGCGTTACACAACTAAAAGAGTTGCGTCGTTCCCTAAACGGTATTGCAAACTACGCCGTGGTGAAGAACACTCTTGCTACAATTGCAGCCAAAGAAGTTGGTTTCGATTTCCTAGAATCAGAACTAACAGGTCCAACTGCTATTGCCTACGTAACAGGTGAACCAGTTGAAGCTGCTAAAGCACTACGTGACTTCTCCAAGGCAAACCCACAGCTAGTCATCAAGGCTGGTGTTCTAGAGGGTCAGCTACTAACCGTCGAAGACGTAAAGAAGTTGGCAAACCTAGAATCACGCGAAGTACTACTTGCAAAATCTGCTGGTGTGCTTAAAGCTGCAATGTACCAAGCTGCATATGTCTTTACAGCACCAGCTATCAAAGCTGTGCGTACAGTTGAAGCCCTACGCGTAAAGCAGGGCGGCGAAGAGTAATCTTCATATAAATCTATTTGCTCGTAAATGCGAGACTTTTAGGAAGGAAAACCCATGGCAAAGCTTACTCCAGCAGAACTAATTGAAGCTTTCAAAGAACTATCACTAATTGAACTATCAGATTTCGTTAAGCTATTCGAAGAAACATTCGATGTTGAAGCAGCAGCTCCAGCAGCAGTAGCAGTTGCAGCAGCTCCAGCAGCTGGTGGCGACGCAGGCGCAGCTGAAGAAAAAGACTCATTTGATGTTGTTCTAGAATCAGCTGGCGACAAGAAGATCGGTGTTATCAAGGTTGTACGTGCCCTAACATCACTAGGTCTAAAGGAAGCTAAGGAACTAGTTGACGGTGCTCCAAATACTGTTCTAGAAGGTGCAGCAAAGGAAGCAGCTGAAAAGGCAAAGGCTGAACTAGAAGAAGCTGGCGCAACTGTAACACTAAAGTAAGTTCAATTACTTTATTTATAGTTTTTATAAAATGTCCACTCGGGTTTCGGGTGGACATTTTTATTTAAGATTAATTAAGTATTTGCTGTTTTTTAGTGGGATAGGCTCGGGTATGTGTAGTCAAACGGTAGATATGTTTACTGGTATGTTTGCTTATTCACTAAAATGTTTCTAATGGCATATGTGATTAATGGTTACTTAGCTGAGGTTTTATCTCAATTATGTGTAGTTACTATTCGCTTTGAGTAATGTTTTTACTAGTTGGTGAGTTATTCTGAATGTGTATGGTAGACAATAGAAAAGATAAGGTTACTTTGGTCTTAGTAGTTCTTATAAGGATATGGATGAGGGTGTACTTTACTCTTGTGGAGTATTAGGAGTTACTCTTAGAGATATTTAAAGATTCGAAGTTTTAGTATATAAAGCGCTAGCTTAGTATATGTGAGGTTTAGAATAATTTTAAGAATAATCCAAATGCGTGAGAATTTTTTATGAAACTAAGAGAGATTTTATCGTAATAGGGGAGCTTTTGATAAATATAGAAAGCTTTATAAGAAAACGATAAATTAGCTATAAAAGAGTAAATTCTTTAGAGTAGTGAAACTAAAAGGTATTTCACTTTTTAATATTTCGAATTTATGCTGCTGCTAAACATGAGGTAATAAATATCGAAATCACATAAACTTCTTATTTTTTCCTTTTTATGAAAAAAGTTTTTGTACAAGTAATTTGTTTGCTGCTTATTTTAAATGGCTTTAACACTGTGAAAAACATTATAAAAGGTAGATAACGAGAAAGTATTAAGCTTCTATTAAAAATTAGATTATTCATACCATAACAATTTTTACTTTATAAACTTCAAAAGTTATATTTATAGTAGTTATAGTGAAATATATGCAAGTAAAACGCTTTTGTAATAAATGAAAAAGACTTAAAAAACGCTTATACTGAAACTACATCAATTTCGAGATTGGAAAAAAATGAGTGTTGTAGAAATAAATGATTTGAACTTAGTCAAAAATGGCAACACTATTTTAAAAAATGTGAATTTGAGTATACAGGAAAAGCAAAACTGGATAATTCTAGGACCTAATGGGGCTGGTAAGACAAGTCTTGTTCAGATAATAGCTGGTAGACTTTTCCCTACAAACGGTGAAGTTTATATTCTAGATGAAAAGCTAGGTACTTTTCCTGCTGAAGTTTTACATCAAACTGTTGGTTTTGCTTCTTCCTCTTTGGTTGAAAAATTTGATAGAAACTCCACTCCTCTTGAAATAGTTTTGACTGCTAGTTATGGTAAGACCGCTCATTGGAAAGAAGAATATGATCAACTTGACTATGAGCGAGCTAAAACTCTTCTGGGTGTATTCGGTATTCAGGATTTACAAAATAGGCTTTTTCATAGTCTTTCTCAAGGAGAAATGCAGAAAGTACTTTTGGCTAGGGCACTTATGAACGACCCTGAAATACTAGTTTTAGATGAACCTACTTCTGGGTTAGATATTGGAACTCGTGAAGATTTACTAAGCGGTTTACAAGAAATTGCTTTCGATAAACGTGGACCAAGTATGATTATGGTTACTCATCATCTTGAACAAATTCCACAAGGATTTACTCACATAGCCTTGATGAAAGATGGGGAAGTCAAGATTGCTGGTGAGATAGAAGAGATTTTGTCTGGGGCGAATATAAGTAGTATTTTTGAACGTCCTATTGAAGTTTTTGAACTAGAGGGAAGATACTTCGCCAAAGGTAAATAACAAGATACCTAACTTGCTTTATAGATTTGAAATCAAGATTTGCCGTTTCTTCTTTTCAGGTTGCTATTTCGTACTATTTTTATTTCAATTTTGTGTTAAATATTCTCTTTTTATTAGATTAACACTTTTCTAAACAATAATATTTTACTATTTTGCTCTCAATATTTTTAGTCGAATGCTTTCTTTATGAGTATGTAAAGAAGCAACTGAAAGGATTAGAAGTTTTGAAAGGAAGACTGTAATGGAGGACGATAACAATAATGTTTTTAGTTCTTATCGCTACAAAAAATCTGGAAATTTAGAAAAACCTATAGGTAAGTTTGAAAAAATTAAGAAACTAAGCAGAGATAATTTATTTTTCAGGTTTATATATTTCTTAGTTTGGATACTTGTAGTTTTATTGATGGTATTTCTTTTGAAAGCTTTATACGAGTTTATTATGATTTTGCCGGAGTTGATATTTTTTCTAGCAAGCTATATCTCATTTTTGTCTGTTTAGTTGAAGTATTTTATGAATCTCGCTTTTAATGTTATTTGTATTCTAAAGATTATTTATACTATCTCTCGTATACAAGCACTTATCTATTTATCGCGTAATAAAATCTAGTGAAAATTTAGCTTGAATCTATTGAGAATATAGCGAATATGAGACTAGTCAATTCAAAATTTATTCGGTGCTATTGGGATTTTTTGGAAACTAAGTTAGAGGTTAGCTAGCTTTTAGTATGTGTATGTACTTTGTAAATTATTGATAGTAAGCCTTTTTTGATTTCCTTATGTTATACCAAGAAACTAAAACAGTTTGTTAGGTACTTTAAGTTGTTCAGAATACGAACATGTAGCGAGAAGAGGAGCTATAAAACTTAGATAAGTAGATTTTTTAGTCAGAAAATGGCTAGAATTTTACTTATTTTTAGGTGAATTTTGAAAAGAAAGCAAAAGGAAAAGCAAGTAAGAATGAAATAAAAATCGTATTGCGGGTAAACTGTGGACAGACTGTGTATAAACAAGATAGAGCATTATTTGAGCGTATAAAAGTCTACTTTCTATCTTATAAGCGGTTTAAATGAAAATTGCCTGCCATGGGCTATACACAAACCATAACAGGCAATTCAAAAGCTTGAAAATGTGATTGAACAATACACAGATGGGTATAAAGCACTAGCAAGTTGGCTGGTTTCTACTAGTTACCTCTACTCAAGCAAGGCTGATTTTAACGATTCAACTCACCTGAAATAAACTTTTCAACATTTTCACGAGCTAAATCATCGCTGTATTGTTCTGGTGGAGACTTCATGAAGTAACTAGAAGCACTAAAGATAGGACCAGAAATTCCACGATCTAAACCGATACGAGCTGCACGTATAGCATCGATAACGATACCTGCAGAGTTTGGTGAGTCCCATACTTCTAACTTGTACTCTAGGGAAATAGGAACATCTCCGAAAGCATGACCTTCTAAACGTACAAAAGCCCATTTGCGGTCGTCTAGCCAAGCAATATAGTCGCTAGGACCGATATGTACATCACGATCAGCCAATTTAGTATCAATGTTTGAAGTCACAGCACGAGTCTTTGAAACTTTCTTAGATTCCAAACGGTCACGCTGCAGCATATTCATGAAGTCCATATTACCGCCAACGTTTAGCTGGTAAGTACGATCAATCTTAATGCCTCGGTCTTCGAATAATTTAGCCATAACACGATGGCTAATTGTAGCGCCGACCTGACTCTTAATATCGTCACCAACGATAGGAACACCTGCTTTTACGAACTTTTCAGCCCATTGTGGGTCGCTGGCAATAAATACTGGTAAACAGTTTACAAAAGCACATCCTGCTTCCATAGCACATTGCGCATAAAATTTAGCGGCTTGCTCACTACCGACAGGTAAATAGCATACTACAACTTCTGCTTTTGTTTCTTTCAAAACTTTGACTATATCAACAGGTTCTTCTTTAGATTCAGTAATAGTTTTACGATAGTAGTCACCTAGACCATCAAAAGTATGTCCACGTTGCACTGTTACACCACTATGTGGAACATCAGCAAATTTTATGGTGTTATTTTCACTTGCAAAAATAGCGTCAGCTAAATCTAGTCCAACTTTTTTATCATCAACATCAAAGGCTGCGACAAATTCCACATCGTTTACATGGTAACCACCAAAATTTACGTGCATTAGACCAGGTACTTTTTCATTTTCATCAGCGTTATTGTAGTAGGTTACACCTTGTACAAGTGAAGAAGCGCAGTTTCCAACACCAACTATTGCAGTGCGTATTTTAGACATAGTCTCGTTCAACTCTTTCTCGTTTACGTTCATATCAGAAATGAGGATATTTATATATGATATACCTTTATAATCTCAATGTTAAATATACTTTTAAACAATTAGAAAGTTTTCTAAATGATGATACGTACAATATCAGGAAACAATTAGGATAAAATGTATAAAAACTATGGGACAAATACATAAAAAGTGTCTACATTATAAATTATTAATTCTTAGTATAAGTACCGATACATCTAGTGAAAACACATAAAAATGTTCAAAATACTAGCAAATATAGAGTTTAAAAAGATAGTGAAAATCTGCTAAATACTGTGTAAGGCACACAAGTATTGTGCGTGAAAAGTTTGTGTTTATGACAAATACTAAAACTTGAAGGTATATACTTGAAATAATGTTTAGAGAAAGTTAAACAAGTCAAAATACAGTAACTATATTGAGAGAACTTATAAAATAACTTTAGTAAACTTCAAAATTTATGGAATAATTTAAGAGGCAAAATAATATACAGGAGGAAAAATGCCAATTGTAACACCTGATGTTTATAATGAAATGCTAGATCGTGCACGTGAACAAAAGTTTGCATATCCAGCTATTAACGTTACCTCTTCTCAAACACTAATTGCAGCGTTGCAAGGGTTTGCAGAAGCTGAATCTGACGGCATTATCCAGGTATCAGTAGGTGCATCTGAATATTGGTCAGGATCAACAGTAAAGGATCGTGTAACAGGTTCCCTAGCAATGGCTGCTTTTGCACGTGAAGTTGCTAAGAAATACCCAGTAAACATTGCTTTGCATACAGATCACTGTGCAAAGGAAAATATTGATTCATGGATTCGTCCACTTATGGAAATCGAAGCTGAAGCAGTAGCACGTGGTGAACAGCCAGCTTACCAATCACATATGTGGGATGGTTCAGCAGTTCCTTTGAAAGAAAACCTAGAAATTGCTCAAGAATTACTAGAACTTTCAGTAAAAGCTAATACAATTCTTGAAGTTGAAATTGGTGTTGTTGGTGGTGAAGAAGATGGAATCGTTGGTGAAATCAATGAGAAACTTTACACAACAGCAGAAGATGGCTTGAAAACAGTAGAAGCATTAGGCTTGGGTGAAAAAGGTCGCTATCTAACAGCGCTTACTTTTGGTAACGTCCATGGCGTTTACAAGCCAGGACACGTAAAGTTGCGTCCAGAACTACTTGGCGAAATCCAAGCAGAAGTTGGCCAAAAAGTTGGCAAAGAACGCCCATTTGATCTAGTAATGCATGGTGGCTCAGGCTCAACAGCAGAAGAAATTGCAACAGCAGTTGCTAACGGTGTTATCAAGATGAACATCGATACAGACACACAGTACGCATTCACACGTGGTCTAGTAGGACACGTAATGAAGAACTACGACGGTGTTCTAAAGATTGATGGTGAAGTTGGTAACAAGAAAGCTTACGATCCACGCGCATGGGGTAAGTTAGCTGAAGCATCAATGGCTGCACGTGTAGTTGAAGCTTGCGAACGCTTAGGTTCTGTTGGCAAGAAAATGTAATTGATGTATTTATAACATTAGAATTACGTTAACTGCATTCTAAATAACTTAAACATTAAAAATGGGTTTCTAAAATTTTAGGGACCCATTTTTAATTATTTAGAGTATCCTTATATTAGGGTAACTTTTCAAAGGAGTAAAAATGAGATCAGAAATAGTTGATCAGTGGCAAAAAATAGACGGTGAGATTGTAACTAAAACTTCTCGTACCGCAGAAATAACCGCTTTTTTGAGAGAACTAAATGTTTTGGCATGCCTGACTTGGGATAATCTTGCACCTAGTGTATTGAGTATTTCTTTACTTGAAAATGAAGGTAAAATAGCTGGTTCTTTAAACAGTGCTGATATTGTTCCAGTGATAGATTTGAAAGAAATCGTTGAAACTTTAGGTGAAAAATTCAATGCTAACGTTGATTTTGATGATTACAAGCATTATGCTCTGGCAAATGAATTCGAAGAAGGTGTCGAAATAAATATTGATGTTTCTTCGAAAGTAAATCTTGTATCTAATTCTGTTCTTATTACTCGTACTCCTGCTAGTGTATTCCCATATTTAGCTAACTTAGATGATACTAAACTTGGAGTTGTCGAGTTATCTAATGATAGACGTGCAGTGTTGCAATCTGCTAAAGCTGTTACTGGTCTTTCAAATAGTGATGAAACTCCTTATATTGTTTTTTATAATGATGGTGGAGAATACTACTTTGTTTATAGGCCATCTGAAGATTATGAAGATTTAGTTCAATTTACCTGGGATCAAGGGATAGAGTTGATATGCGCTAATGCATCAAATCCAGATGAAACTATCTTAGATATGGTTAAACAAACTTTGTCTCCTTATAGTGTGGCTAATGATATTGCTGCTATAAATGAAGATATTAATGTTGAAAATGTGATTAAAGCTTTATCTTTGAATGGTCCAGATGGTAGTGCAATGCTTATGGCTGAATTTGGTCTTTCAAATACGATTAGTCAATTTTTATCCAACGAAACTGATCTTTATGATGTAGCGGGAATTACTGTACATGAACCACGCGGTTATACAAATGCTATAGGCAGGTCTTTTGCTACAATTGAAAAGAAAGGCCAGTCAAATTTCTGGAAAAAATACCGTAGCTTATCTTTTGAGAAGCCTTGGATTCTGAATATATTTGCTTTGGGAATTGGTGCAATTGGAGCTATTCTATTCACTAACTCACTACGTAAAGAAAAACCTACTTTTAGAAGCACTGTAAGCGGTTTCTTAGGTATTCTTTTAGTGCTAGAAGGAATAGCTGAATATATGTTGAATCAATATATAGCTATTTCTGAAGAAAGCGACAGACGTGAAAATAACGACTGGTAGAATTTTTCTTTAGAATTGATGGAAAATTTTTATAAGTTAAGCGGAAAACCTTATAAGAACGAGTAGAAATTTTATACATCAAGCTGAAAATTTTATAAATAAAGTGGGTGAGAACTGATTAGGAACTCACCCATTTTCTTGTATATCGTTGTATCTAAAAGATGGAAATATGAAAGAAAGTTTAAGAATCTAAATATGGTTTAGGAAAAGTATGTGCTACATCTGTAAAAATACCATCAACACCCCAGTTGAAAAGTTGGTTAGCCCTAGCTAAATCATTTACAGTCCAAACATTTATACCAAAGCCTTTGCTTTTTACAAGTTTGACTATATCTTGGGTGACAAATTTATCCTCGATGTGCACATATTCGGCACCCACAATTTGCATAGTCGTGTACCAATCAGCTGATACAGTATTTGCGTCCCACAGACAAGCAACTGTAATATGTGGCGCTTTTTCTTTAAACTTAGCAAGAAGTAAATGGTTGAAAGAGGAAACAATTATTTGACGACCCTCATTTAGGTTTGAAATTTGGTCAATAACGCTATCTATTAGCTTATTAGCATAGTCTTTACCAGCTTCACAGCCTTTTATCTCAATATTAGCGTTTAAATCAAACTCGTTCATGATATTTATTACATCACTTAAAGTTGGAAGTTTTTCTCCTCGATATTCATCAGAAAACCACGATCCAGCATCAATATCAGATAAATCCTTAGCTGTTAGACCATAATATGACCCAGTTTTATTAGTTGTGCGGTCTAAAGAAGAATCATGGCAAACAATTACTGTGCCATCGGCTATGACATCGACATCAAACTCGAACCATTGAACTCCATAGTCAGCACATTTTTTGAAGGCTGAAAGAGTATTTTCTGGTACCAAAGCACTCATTCCTCGATGAGCGTATAGTCTGCGATTAATGTATGCCATAGTATTCCTTTTCTATTCATAAAACTAGTAGTATTTTATATCAGATAGTTTATATAAAATACTGTGATACAAGGTATGAAAGCTAACAGCTATATAAATTCTCTTTCGTCAGCACGATTTTGTAGAATATCCCTCACGTAGCTTTCGGTAGCTAGGAAAATATCTACTTCTGAGCCTTGTTTTTCTGATAAATACCATTTATGCTCTAGTATTTCGTGAAAAATTTGGGCTGGTTCTAGCTTAGCTAATAGTTCTGTTGGAACTTTTGCTAATGTACCTTCAAATATTTCATCTAGCCAAGCGTGAGCGACAATTTCCAAAGGTACATCTTTGCGTCCACTAGTTACCTGATAAGTATGCATATCGTTAATCATGTGACGAGCTTGTTGTTCTTCGACGTCCATACCTGTTAGTCGTAAAATTTGTCTTGAATAATGACCTGCGTCCACGACTTTTGGCTTAATAATTAGTGAAGTTCCGTCAACGTCTGTAGTCATTATTAGTTCAGCAACATCAAATCCTAAGTTATTTAAACGTTTAATACGTTCTTCAATTTTCCATTTATCTTTGATATCTAAGCGTTCAGTTGCTGTTATTTCTGTCCAAAGTTTTTCGTAACGTTCAACTATGCGACTACCTGTTTCAATGGTATCTATATCGTCAGTAATAAGGGCCCCAGCCTGTAAGTCCATCAGCTCTCCAATTACATTTGTGCGAGCTAAATCTAAATCATAGTTGCGTTGTCCTATTGTAAGCTTTTCATGTAATTCACCAGTTTCAGCATCTACCAAGTAAGCTGCGAAAGCTCCAGCATCTCTGCGGAATAGGGTATTGGATAGGGAACAGTCACCCCAGTAAAACCCATTTATATGTAGACGTACAAGTAAGACTGCTAGTGAGTCAATTAGGCGTAGTACAGTTTCAGTACGCATTCTTTTGCTGAATAAGGCGCGGTAAGGTAAAGAATATGGTAAATGTTCTGTGACTAATGCACAGTTTAGAGGTTCTCCGTTTTTGTCTGTACGCCCAGTAATTACAGCTGTCGCTTCCACTGTCGGAATGTCAACTTTTTCAAGGTCCCTAAGTAAGTTGTATTCTCTATAAGCAACTTCTTCACCGATTTCTTTTACGGCTAGGATTCTCCCAGAAAGTTTTACGAAGCGTACAATATGTCTGGATATACCTCGTGGAAGAGCAACTACTACGTCTTCTCCCCATTCTTCTAGGGGTAAATTCCAAGGTAAATCAAGTAGGGCAGGGTCAACATTTGCTGCAGTTATTTCTAATGTTTTGTGCATTTTTGCTTCCCCTCATATAAATAGAAAACCCCGATTATTGTCTAGGTAATATTCTAGTAGATTAATCGGGGTCTTGCTAGTTTAGATATTAGCTTAATCTAACACCAGATGAAGCACTGAAGTTGTGTTGTTTACCTGGTAGGATACGTGCGTATAAAACTGAGCCAATAGATGGGGCTGAGTGTGGAGCTACACGTACGATGAACTGACCAGCGTTTTCAGCACCCTTTAGGCGTCCATAAACATAAGCATCAGAGCCGAGTTCTTCAACTAAATCAACGATGATAGCTAAGCTTCCTTCTTCAGGTGAAGAAATTACTTCTAGTCCTTCAGGGCGGAAACCGATTGTTAACTTGCCTTCATCTTCTTTAGTGATTGAATCAATTACGGTGCGTGGTAGGTGAATTTTTGTTTCACCTAGTGTTGCATATTCGCCTTGAACGTTGAATTTGACTAGGTTCATGGCTGGTGAACCGATAAATCCAGCGACAAATTCGTTAGCTGGAATTTCATACATATCGCGTGGAGTACCAACTTGCTGTAGAACACCATCTTTCATAACTGCAATTCGGTCACCCATTGTTAGAGCTTCAGTTTGGTCGTGTGTAACGTAAACTGTTGTGACTCCTAGACGCTTTTGCAGTGAAGCAATCTGAGTACGTGTTTGTACACGTAGCTTCGCATCAAGGTTTGACAAAGGCTCATCCATTAAGAAAACTTGTGGATTACGAACAATTGCACGACCCATTGCCACACGTTGACGCTGACCACCAGATAGAGCCTTTGGCTTCCTATCTAAGTATTCTGTTAGGTCTAGAATTTCAGCTGCTTCTTTTACACGACGAGTAATTTCTTCTTTTGGTGTACCAGCAATTTTTAGGGCAAAACCCATATTGTCATGTACAGTCATGTGTGGATATAGAGCATAATTTTGGAACACCATAGCAATATCGCGATCTTTTGGTGCTACATCAGTGACATCTTTATCACCGATTAGAATGCGTCCAGAGTTTACTTCCTCTAGACCAGCTAGCATACGTAGTGAAGTTGATTTACCGCAGCCAGATGGTCCAACTAGGACTAGAAATTCTCCATCTTCAATTTTTAGATCAAGAGCATCTACTGCTGGACGAACGCCACCTGGATAGATACGCGTTGCTTTATCGAATGTTACTGTTGCCATTTTTTCCTCCACCGGCGGTACGTGCCGGACGATCCGTTGTGTGAGTTATTATACGATTTGGTTTTTCTTCTTTGAAAAAACCCTTAGGGTTGTATTTAGCTACTAATTACAAAATAACTTCCTCACGGAATGTGAGAAAAACAACACTAAGTAGATTAATATTACTAGTTTAATAGTAAAAGTCAACGATAAAAATCATTTTTTATGTAAAAAGATTATTTGTGATTAATACTAACTAAACGCTTATTTTCCGAGAGTAATGTTAAGGTATTTTTATCTTCTATAAGGAAATAATACTTATATTCTTGATTTATTTTGTGATTAAAATATATATCCACTTGTTTGAAAAAAATTAGGTAATTATTAAGTGTACTTATTTATTAGTTAGAATTTCGTATTTTATGGGAAAGCCAAATTGCTAACTAAAAATATATTACAAATCGGTAAATTATTATGATTATGTGTGTAGAATTGGCTAAAAATATATTTTCGGCTTTTAATAATGTAAATTTTATACTATGAACGATTCAATCAGCAAAACGCGATATATTAGTGGTTACAAGCTCATCGAATGTATAGGCCATGGCGGTATGGGGCAAGTTTGGTATGCTAAAGATCCTATGGGCAATGATGTGGCTTTTAAACTAATTCACCCTGCGTTATGCCATGGACAATCAACAATAAAAAGAATGAATAGGGAAGTATCCATTCTCTCAAAGTTAGATCACCATGGTATTGCTACTTTGCTTGATTACGAATTAGAAGACGAAGTTCCTTTTATTGTAACTGAACTTATAGATGGTCCTACTTTAGATAAGTACATAAAAGAGTATGGGCCTATGAGTGTGGAAGAAACTAGAATTTTTGCTGAAGAACTATATGCAACTATTAGGTATTTGCATGATAAATCTATTATTCATCGCGATTTGAAGCCTTCAAATGTAATAGTTGCTGATCGACCTGTGCTTATAGACTTTGGTATTGCTCAGAAAGAATACGATTCTCGTATAACAAGTACTGGTCTTGTAAGCGGTACTCCAGGGTACTTGGCTCCTGAAGTTTTTGCTGGACAATTGCCTAGTTTTTCTTCTGATATGTGGGCTTTAGCCGCTCTTGTGGGTTTTGCTATGACTGGGAAAAATCCTTTCGGCAACGATTCCTGGTCTTCGATTATGTCCAGAGTTCAAAGCGGTCATCTGTGTTATAGCAATGAAGATATGTCTGAGGAATATATAAATGTTCTTAGAGCATGTATGCACCCTAGTCCTTCCATGCGTTTGCCTTTTGAATACTTCCTAGAGCTACTTTCCGATCCTGAAGACTTATGTACTCGTGTTATGACAGAAAATGCTAAAGGTCAGACTAGGTTGCTAGAAGTAAAAGACAACAGAATAATGTATGTCAATTCTCCTAATGATAGCTTTAATGGTTTTATGACTGACTATAAGGTTGAGGGAAAAAATGAGCAGATAACTAACAACACTTCAGATTTGTCTGAAACTTTTCAAATGAATAGTTCTGATAGTACCGATTTTATTAATAACGAACACTTTACCGAAGAAGATATTAGTACACAATTAGTTACCAATCGAGATGAAATACCTGATTTTTTGAAAACTACTTCTTTTAATACAGATTCTCACAATTCGCCTAGATTTCATCCTGCGAGCTCAAATGAACAAGGAGCTTATCCAAATGATTTGACTAGAAAATATGATAGTTTTCAGTCACCTAATCTAGAAGGTATTAGTAATTACCCAGTTTTTGATAGATCTGTTTTAGACTCTCCTAAAACTTTTCCAGAAAATAATATGTCTGAAACAGATAAAGAACTTTTGCAAAAATATGATAAAAAATATGGGTATAAAAATATATCTAAAATTAATGTAAGTGTTTTTGTAATTATGCTTAGCTGGTTATTTACGGCAATTGTATTTCCTGTTTTACCTTATGGGATAGATATATCGTTACTGAATATTAACTATTTTGAGAATGCTGTTACTTTGAGCATTATTCCTGCTTTGATTATTTGTTTATCTTTTGTAGGGAATATAAAAACAAATGTAGTTTCTTCCGTGTCGGCTGGGCTTTTAAAACAAATCTTAAAGACTCCAGTATATTTATTCAAGGCTCTGTTAGTTTTTGTTATTTACTGCATAATTTTTGTTGTTGTTTACTATTTAGGTGTAAAAGTATTCGTTAAAGGTGATTTGAATTCGTATCTAGTGTCTTTGATAACAGGGTTTATATTGGCATTTATTTCTAAGACTTCTAGTAGCGTAAGGGTAGGGATAAGGGTATTTTTAGATTATTTAGATATGACCTTTATACAAACGCTGTTTTTCTATTTCGTTATTGCTACTATAATTGGAGTGTTTACTTTTGTATAAAATCTATGCAAATACGGACCTTTAGGTAGGAAAAGCATGGCTGGTAAGAAACGTGTGGCTGGTAGTATTATTGCTGCAGTTATTGTTGTATTAATACTTGTTGTCGGTGTTGCATTGTATTATGTTTATTCTTCAAAGAGTTCTAATTCTTCAACAGCAAATGGAATTGAACTAGCTAAAACTGGTTATTCAGATCCTGCTGATTACGAGGCAGGTAAAGGTATTTATTTATCTTCAAAAGGTGTTGATGTTCTAGATAAAAATCTTCCAACCTTTGAAATATATATGGATTACACTTGTGTTCACTGTGTTCACTTTGAAAAGAAATATAGCAAAGAAATAAGCGAACTGGTAAAAAGTGGAAAAATGAACGTCATATATCGACCAGTTAATGTTTTACAACAGGATTATTCGAAGTATGTATCTTCAGCAGTTATTGAAGTTTTGAAGAGCGCAGATAAAGATAAATTCTTTGAATTCCATAGCAAGTTGACTGAAAATGTAGCTGATTATTTTGACACTAAAGATGAATCCAAAATAACTCTTGAATATATAGATAAATTAGCTAAAGAAGCTGGTATATCAGATGAAACTATAGCTAAGTTTAAAAATACTAAGTACGACAAATATATTGATACAACTCTTGAAAGATGGATGCAACGTCCATTGTTTAAAGGGGAAAGTATAGGTACCCCTACTTTTGTTCTAGATGGAAAAGTAGTTTCATTGGCTGATATAGAAAATGCTGGTTCTTTGGCTAAATTCATTGAAGCTAATAAATAGAAATCCTATATTTAGGTATCTTTTTGTAAGGCTTTTTAGTGCCTATTAGTGTTGAAACTAATACCTTTATACAGTCGCATTCTCGGGGTAACATTTATCTCATGAATGCGACTTATTTTTATTTAAAATGATGTTATTTATATTTGTCTAGTTTTTTATATAAGCGAGAAACTGTACAATACCGGTTAGAACTCATTGTTTAGATATTATTGTGAATCTTAATGAAGAGTTAAGAAATAACACATAAATGTAGTCGCGACACGCCGACAAAATAGGAGTTGCTTTTAGTGTTTAAGTGTGTGTATACTTCTATCTTGTTGTGATTAATTCAACAGGCCACCCTAGCTCAGTTGGTAGAGCATCCGCCTTGTAAGCGGACGGTCATCGGTTCGAGTCCGATGGGTGGCTCAATTTTTTTAATGAATATTCACTTAATCGGCTCTTTTCTTACACGATGGTTTGATAGATATCAATTCAATATCGATTTGCATAAAGTAAGGAGTAACAATTTTATATTCATGTATCCTTATATATGTCATGTGTTTTATAGTTTCTTTATTTTAACAAAACTAAATCTGTTAAATGATAAGAAAATTTAATATTTTTTCTATGATAAATAATATCGAATATAAGATATAATCTTACGAAACGAAGTTTACTACTATCTACATAATAAATATTACGAAAGAAAAGCGGAGAAATAGTGGACAGTAAAGAAAAAGTTAAAATACCTAAAACTTTTCTACTTAAGGTAAGAGAGTGCGTTCCGAGCATAATTGGTTGGGTATCAATCTTAGCCGGTTTTTGGAGTGTTCTTGATTTATTGTCTATAGAAGAGAAAATTCCTTTCATTAATTTCATAGAAGATAATATTTTCGCACTGTTTAACCTTATTCAAGGTCCATCGCTATTCATGGCTGTCTTGATGTTTATATATGCTGGAGCTGCTTTTCGACATAAAAGATTAACTATTTGGTTATTTATGTTAATCCAAATAATTGTTTTGCTTGGATACGTAGTATTATTTATTTCAGATGGTAGTTTAGAATCAGATAAAGCAGGCTATTGGTACATTGCAAACTTTGTAATAACAGTTCTTATGCTGATAATGGTTATATGGGCTAGAAAAGAATTTCCTTCAAAAATAAACATAAGAGCTGCATTAATCGGTGTAACAATTCTAGTTGTAGGCGAAACACTGCTAATTAGTATAAGTATTCTAGTACATGCACTTTATGCAGGTAACTTTACTCACTTATCAGGAATATGTAGGACTGTTGTACAATCAGCATTAGGTATAGGTGAAGTAACTTTAGACTCGAATGGAATTGTATTATATACATCTTCTGTTGACCATGTTGTATCTCTTCTTTCCACTTTCGTAATGGCTATAGCCTTTAGAGCATTCTTACTATCAAGTCCTTATGCCTCAAGATCTGTTCAAGACGACTATAACTTACATAATTTATTGAGTAGTTATGAAACTGACTCTTTAGCTTACTTTTCTACTGGTACAAATAGAGCAGCAGTTTTCAGTACTAATAAAGACGCTGTAGTTACATATGGTGTTTCTTATGGTGTAGCTTTAGCGGGTGGAGACCCTATAGGTAATCCTTCTGCTTGGGAAGACGCTATCAAAAATTGGGTACGTTATACACGAGAACAAGGACTAGTGCCAGCAGTCATATCCGTTACTGAAAAAGGTGCTAGAGCATATAAAAAAGCAGGATTTACAGTCCGCTCGATGGGTGACGAAGCCATAATTGATATTCAATTCTTTGATCCAAATACTATTACGCTTAGAGGAGTATTAGCTGCAAAACGTAGAGTATTGAGATCTGGTGTAAATATTCAATGTCGTCGTTTGAGTGCTATCTCTGAAGAAGAAATAGAAGTAATTCGCCAGAAAATAAATGAATACAGAACTGGTGATGAACGTGGATTTTCAATGTCTTTAGACAGATTACTGTCCACATTTGACTACAACCAAATGATTGTTACAGCTTATAATACTGAAGGCGAACTTGAAGGTGTTTTAACTTTCGTTCCTTGGGGTGTAAAAGGCTTGTCTTTGAACTTGATGAGACGTAACCCTAATAGTATAAATGGCGTTATTGAAGCCATGGTACTTACACTAATAGACCATTGTAAAGATGAAAATATTGATAAAGTTTCTCTAAACTTCGCTATGCTGAGAAATGTTTTTGTTGAAGGCACAGCTGTTAACGCAACTATTATCAAGAGACTAATGCGTAAACTAATGCTTATAGCTTCAAAATTTTGGCAATTAGAGTCACTATATGAATCTAACGCTAAGTATAATCCGGTATGGCAAACTAGATATTTAGCATTCAAATCAGGAAGTTTAACTTCGGCGTTAATAGCAATGGGACAACTTGAAGGTTTTGTGCCTACCTTTGGAAGAGTAAAAACATATATACCTGAATGGATAAAAGATCCTTTCTATATGCAAAAAATAAAAGATTTATATGCTAATAACTTGAAGATCTCATTTGAGGGTAGCAAATTAGGGGATCAGCAAAAGATACGTCATCAAAAAGCAAATGCATTATCGCAGGCTGGAATGGACCCTTATCCGCCAGCAAATACTGATATAGTAACGACAGATATATCTGAAGTGGTATACTCATCTGCCAAATATATTGACGAGATGATTACTGTTAATGCTAGGATTTCTGCTCGCAGACACCATGGTAAGTTAGTATTCATTGACCTTTTTGATGGAGCTTATAAACTACAAGCTTTAGCTAGTGTCGATGTAACAGATAAATATGGTTTACTCAAACTGACAGATATTGGTGATATTGTTTCACTTACAGGAAAGCTTGGTTATTCTAATACTAATGAGTTAACATTATTCATTACGAAATGGACTATGCTAGCTAAGACTTTGAGACCAATAGTTACAAATAGACACAAAATAGATAAGAGCACAGCTACACGTAACCGTACAATGCAATTCATCAACCAGTCTAGAAGTGTTGAATTGCTTAGAATGAGGTCTAAAGCAATATCATCAGTGCGAGAATATTTATATACGAGTGGATATCTTGAAGTAGAAACTCCGATGTTGCACGTTGTAAAAGGTGGAGCTAATGCTAGACCGTTTGTAACTCACATGAATGCATATAATTATCAAGTAACTTTACGTATTGCACCTGAACTATATTTAAAACGCCTCATAGTAGGTGGTATGAAAGCTATTTTCGAAATAGGTAGATCTTTTAGAAATGAAGGCGTGGATGCTACACATAACCCTGAATTTACCTCGCTAGAAGCATATAAAATTGGTGCTGACTACAATGTTATGCGTGAGTTGACTGAAAAACTTATTAGACAAGCAAGTATCAGTGTGCATGGTAGTGAGGTAGTTTGGCAGCCAAAAGAAACAGTAGAACGTTTTATTGCGAACCCTCTACCTAATGCTCCAGAATTGAAATGTGTTGAGACTTTGCGAACAGAACTAGGTAAGACTGATTCTGATGGTAAACAAAGTCACGAAGCTTACTTAAATGTTTTCGATAGTGCTGATGAAAAGCTAGTTCAAGTAGATTTGAGCAAGCCATGGCCAGTTGTTCCAGTACTGGAAGCAGTATCAAATGTAGTTGGCAAGAATATCACTATGGATACTAGTACCTATGAATTGTTGGAAATCTCAGCAAAATTTGGCTTAAAAATTCCAGAAGATTCATCAGTTGCATACATTATTAACGAGCTTTACGAAGAACTGGTTGAGCCAAATACAGGCTATCCTACTTTCTACATTGATTTCCCAGCAGAAGCTTGCCCTCTTACTCGTAAACATCGAGTTGATGAAAGACTTGCTGAGCGTTGGGATTTGGTGGCTTTTGGTATGGAAATTGGTACAGCTTATACAGAGCTAAGTGATCCGAGAGATCAGCGTGAACGCTTTGTGCAACAATCTTTGGAAGCAGCTGCAGGTGACCCTGAAGCAATGAGTTTAGACGAAGACTTCCTCGACAGCCTTGAACTAGGTTTTATGCCTACAGGAGGTATGGGAATGGGAATGGACCGCATGGTAATGTTATTATGTGGAACTAACATTAGGGATATTATTGCTTTCCCGTTCGTTAAACCGAATAACTAGATTATAGATACTTTATCAATATTATATTTGAAGAGCTGTAATCTAACTCTTAGAATGTTGTAAAAGTTGGTTTGCACTATAAACATGAGCGTATTGACGGTACTGTTTATTTGTAATAACGCGTATTTGAGAGATAGTGGTGATAATGTTTAATTATTTTTCATTACCTAATAGGGAAAAATATCGAGGTATTTACAAATATATTCATTTTTATTCTTCCACTATTAAAATATTAATAATTATCGCCACTATAACTTATAATACTTGGATTTTTACTCCATATCTGAATACTAAACTGGATCCAGGATTAGCTTTTGTCTCAGAGTATGCATCTCCATCTCAGGATAATTCCATGTTTTTCAGGATATGTGATGTTGTCACAGGTTTAATTATATTATTCATTTTGCTGTTATTTTTGAAAATAAAAGCTGTGAGCAAATATGTACAATACTCTAGAAAAATTGATGACGATATTTTGAAGAATAAGTTTTTGAAGTTTATAAATGCTGTATTTATCTTGAGTATAGTTACTTTTGCTGTTTGTACTATAATTGATGTCATTTTACCTATGCAATGTCCTATTTCTGCTACACCAAAAGAAATACTTCAAAGTCCTCGCTGTGAAACTTTGGGGAATTTGGCTCATGAAGTTACATCTGCTTTAGTCGGTGTTGCTGCTGTAACAATGATTGTTATTCTTATGGTTTGGGGTGAAAGTCTTATAAATTTCAATAACCCTTCTTCTAAAATCTTAGATTTGAAATACAAAGCCCCTATTTTCATTTTTGGTGTTCTGCATTGCGTTTCTATTGCTTATACGCTTTTTGGTGTTGCTTTCCCTGAAAATGCTTGGCTTGGATATGGGCAACGAATATCTATATTTTCCTTGAGTATGTGGGCAATATTTACAGTTTTTAGTTTCTTATACTATAAGATTGATATTAGAAGGAGCTAATTTTATATATTGCTCTGGAATCTTCGTTGGAGTTGACATGATACTTTCTAGTAGAACTTTAAATGTTGAATATCTTCACCTCAAATATAATTGTTTGAATGGTGAATTTTTAGAAAAAGGTAGTGTTAACCCTGAAAAATTGCTTAGTAATACTTTTTTTGACTCTGAAAATTATATTTTAGGTCAAGCTAAAGTTAAGATCATAGACTATTGTAGTGATGAGTCTAAAAATAAACCTACATTTGTGCTTGTTGGTGGTTTAGCTGTTAACTTATATGATTGGCAAGATTTTATTATAGCTTTATCGAAATTTGGTCGCGTTATAGCTGTAGATATTTTAGGTACGAAATTTAGTGATTATAAGCATTATGAGTTCTACCAAAGTTTAGACAGCCAGACTAACGTTTTAAATCAAGTATTTTCTTTATTAGATATAAGTAAAGCTGTTTTAATCGGACATTCTATGGGTGGAGTTGTTGTAGAGGCTTTTACTAGGTTTTTCCCAGAAAAAGTTTCCAGATTAGTATTGCTAGATGGCTCTTTTGAACAGAATGTAAGAGATATTGACTATGTTTTGCATGATAACCTTCCTCGAAGAAGATTTAATCTCTTTAGTGGTTTGGTCAGTAGAGCTCTTTTTTCTTTAAATAATTTTTATATAGGACGTAAGTTTTTCGCGCAGATTGCCTGTTTATTTAGATTTAGGGAGCTGAAAACTCTTACTAAAGGTGAAATGAAAAAACTTTTAGTTACTGGGTTTGTAGAAGAAGATTCAACGCTTGCTATACTTTCCTACGGTAAAAGCTATGATTTATGGTTTAGTCAGTTGAATAATTTAGAAAAATCTTTAACTGTTCCTACTCTAATAGTTGGAGCAACTATGAGCAAATGTGGTAAAGAAAACCATTGGATACATTTACTCAAGAAAAAAACAAGTTTATTGTCTGAAAAAGAAAAAGCTGAAGCTAAGTTTGTTAAGGTGTATGCTTCTCATATGCTTATGCGAGATATACCAGTTCGCCTATCTAAAATTATTAAAAATTTTATTTAACAGTTTTGCCTTTATTCTTTTTAGCTATAAGTTGATTTGTTTCGTATAATTGCTATGGCTGTTCTATCTAGGAGTGAAAATGATTGAACCTGAAATGAGTATTGTTTTATCTTTGTCAGCTCGAAAAAAGATTTATGCAGGAATTGTAATCATAGTGTTGTTGTTTGCTGGACTAGTTTTTTATATGGGTAAAAGTAATATCGCTTTGTGCATTTTAGGGGTTGATTTGCTTTTTTCTGTTATCGGATTTTTGTCTCTACGTTCACAAGCTAAATATGAAAAAGAAGAGAGTGTAAAATAGGATTTTCGTCTCATATATTTTATGAGGCTGTAGAATATGGGTTATTTGTGTTTGATATCGGCTTATAAAATTGTAATATCTTATAAAAGTTAAAGAGGAGCAATGTATTTTATGCATGCTCCTCTTTAACTATTTAATTGTGTGTTAGAAAGAAATACCATTTATTAGCGCTATCGCGCATAATAGTATAGAAATAGGTGTGTATATGAACTTTCCTATAGCGTACCATGTGCCACCGTATTCTTTTGTTGAGCCTAAGTTTATTTGTTCAAGTAAAACTCTTTTATCCATTACCCAGAACCAAGTTATAGATCCTAGTGAAGCTCCTATAGGAATTACGTATATGGATACTAAGTCCATCCATGGTCCCCATTTGAATATTGGTTCGATGAATATACCAACTGCTAATACGGTAATGCCTAGGATTGTGATTGCTAGTATTCTTGATAGTTTTGGAAATTTGTACATGAGGGACTCTAGTACTACCTCGAACATATTTTGTAAAGAAGTTACACCGGCAAAACATACGCATAGGAATAGCACGATTGCTATTACTTGTCCTCCGTACATATTTTGGAGAATATTTGGAAGCGTAACGAATAGCAATCCTGGTCCGCCATTTACATCAACGTTGTATGCAAAACATGCTGGAATTATGACTAGTACTGCTACTATGGCTGCTAAGGTGTCAAAGAAAGCTGTACTTTTAGCTCCAGAAACTACGTTTTCTTTCTTGCTTAGGTAAGCGCCATACACTAGCATTCCTGACCCTGTGATTGATAAAGAGAAGAATGCTTGTCCCATTGCCCATACCCAAATCATTGGGTCTAATAGTAATTTGAAATCTACGCTAAACATTGTGATGTAGCTACTTGAAATATTAGGTATAAAAGCCATTCTTATTGCTAAGAAAACGAATAATATGAAAAATAATGGCATCATTACTTTATTAGTTTTTTCAATGCTTTTAACACCCAATAGAGTAGTTAGAAGTGTAGCTATGATGATTAATATGTGAAATGGAATCACACTAAAGTCGTTCATTGAAAAAGATTCAAACCATTTGTCAGGTTTTGTATGCATTAGTGTTCCGGTAACTGAGTCGGTCAAGCCTTTTAGAACGTATGAAACGATAACTGCGTAACCTAGAGCAATGCATAGTGATCCTAAGAGAGGAATCCAGCCTATAACTTTACCGATTTTAGTGTTTTCGTTTCTAGTTTTGAAAGCAGCTTCATATGCTCCAAGTGTTCCAGTACCAGCAAAACGACCCATGGCGTATTCTGTAGATAAACCAACATAGCTAAAAAGTATAACGAAGAATAGATAAGGGATTAAAAAAGTACCATTGCCGTTTGAACCGAATTTGTATGGGAAACCCCAAATGTTTGCCATACCAACCGCTGATCCTACGCATGCGAGGATGAACCCCCAACGGGTCTCAAATATAGATGTTACTTTTTTATTCATTTTATTTTCTTTCTTCGTTAACTTTTTTAATGTGTAAGTAACTTCCCTTATAGTTACTTAAAAAGATATTTTAGAGTAAAAAACATTAAATAGTAATGGTTTGGTAAAATTTAATAAAAATAATGGTGTTATTACGTGTTATGATGAATTCTGATTTGTAAGATTTGCTGGTTTCGATGGATGTGTTAAAAGCTTCAGAAGCTTTAGAATAAGCAGGTTTACGACTGTTAATTATTGAAAGAAAATCTAGTTAAATATGTTTGCGCGCTTTAGTAGTATGGGGGGGATACAACCTTAATAAAAGGGATATAGATATTATTAATTGCTATCATTTGAAAAAGATTTTATGACTAAAAGATTATTTGCGGGCAAAATATCCAGATTGAACTTTACTTTAAAAAGCTTTGAGTCAAGCACTAAAAAGTAGTACGCAACCTATCTGCGCATCCTACTTCCTAAATTTTACTTTCTAAAGCATGTGTTTACAGTTCTATCTTTGTAATCCAGATATGTACATTCAAAAACATGCGGATTGGGTAAAATTTCGCTGCACATTTTATGGTTATAAAACTTATCAGTAGTTCAAGAAGTGTTTTGGCATGTTAGGAAAAGGGTGAATATTTTTATAGTGTTTTGAATGACACTTCTAAGATGAGGGAAGAAATAATTTTAAATAGCGTATATATTTTTGAACCTTATACAAGTTGGCATACAAAAAAGGTAAGCTTATCGCTTCTAAAAATGATGAAAAAAGATGGGAGGATTGAATTTAACAAAAGAGTTTGAGCCATTGGTAACTCGTTATAAAAACAGATTACCAGGGTAAAACAAATGCTGTATTGTATTCAATCATAGTACTGTTATTAGCCTTGCTGAATATGCGCTGAAGAGTTTATAAGTCCCACTTTATAGGGCTGCTTCCTTGGGAAAGTAATAACTCATTACACTTACTAAACGGTTTCGAGCCAAAAAATCCACGAGAAGCTGAAAGTGGAGAAGGATGAGCTGAGGCAATTACTGGAGTGTCTTTTAAATAAGGTTTTGCTGTTTGAGCGTGGCGTCCCCATAGTATGGCTACTAGTGGTTTATTGCGTTCAGCTAATTTTTCTATTGCGAATTGCGTTACTTCTTCCCAACCTCGATTTGCGTGTGATGCTGGGAAACCGGTTTCTACGCTTAAAGTTCTGTTTAGTAGCATTACGCCCTGATCGCACCAAGGTGAAAGATCTCCATTTTGGGGCATCTTACAGCCTATATCAGAACATAGCTCTTTATAAATATTTTGCAAAGAACGAGGTAAAGGTCTATCAGGATTGACTGAAAAGCTTAAACCCACAGCGTCTCCATGAGTAGGATATGGGTCTTGACCCAGCAATAAAACTTTTACTTCATCAAATGAGTATCGGAAAACTCTTAGTATTTGATTTAGAGGAGGTTCGAAGGTCTTCCCTAAACAATGCTCCTTATAAAGCATTTTTGACATACTAGCGATCTTAGGTTCAATTGGGGATAGAACTTTAGCCCAAGAAGGGTGTATTACTTTGCTTAAATTTTCAGTACTCATATTATTTACTATACACAATGAAAAACAGCTTTTCTTCACACAAAGGTCTAAAAATGTATTTTATTGTTACAAAGATGTAAGGTATGTCATAAAAATCATAAATAGTAAGATATAGGGTAAAATAATCGTATAGATATACATAAAACTCAAGTTTTATACTATCCTAAAGTATAATATTCTATTAAAATAGCATAGATATTGTCCATAAAAATAAGAATGGTAGTTTGTTGTTGTGAGTGTAAACCAGTATCCAGAGGATGAATTTGATCTACAAGGTAAATCTTTACCTGTAGGAAGTCATCGTAAACCGGCTCCTAAATGGCGTGTTTTGTTACCATTTATTGTTGTATTGATAGTTGCTCCTTTATGTGCTTGGGGAGTTGTTTTTGTTATAGATAAATCAGGTCAAACAAGCACCACTACTCAACAGAGTACGACAAGCAGTACTACTAAAAAGAATTCTACGGCTGATACAAAAAAGAAAGCTGAGCAGGACGCCAAAGCTAAGGCTAAAGCTGAAGAAGAGGCCAAGAAGAAGGCTGAGGAAGAAGCTAAAGCTAAGGCTGAGGAAGAAGAAAAGAAAAAAGCTGAAGCTATCAATTATGGCGTGAAAGTTAAAGTATTCAATGGTACTTCCACAACAGGTTTAGCTGGTAGAGTTGCTGAAAAAGTTAAGGGACAAAACTTTACTAATGTTGCTTCAGGAAATAACCCTGGCATAAATGCTAATAAGAGTACTGTTTACTATGGTAGTGAATCTTCAAAAGCAGCTGCTGAGAAAATCGCTCAAATGTTGGGCATAAGTAATGTAGTTTCAGATTCTTCTGCTCCAGGTGGAGATGGAATTGCAGTCCTAATTATGGGTGATTATAAAGAATAAAATTGATTTTCTAATAACTGTGCAATTGTTTTTATAGTGGTTGCACAGTTTTTATTTAAGGATAGACTTGCTTTAGAAAATCGGTAATTATGTTTTTGTGTTTTAGTAGGATATTAAAATAGGTATTTTTCAAGAGTGTAGTAAAATTAGAAGGTGTTTTAAGTAATTTAACTTGCCTTTTGCTTTTAATATTGAGAAAGATAGCTTATGGAAATCAAAGAAGATTTTGCTAAAAAATTGGGCACAATGGATATAGATACTAAGAAAAGAATATCTGATAATATTGGATTTCCTCTTTTTATATGGGGTATTTTGTTACTAGTCTGTGCACTTGTTATGTTCATTGGTGAATATACTGTAAAAACAACATTTTTAGGTGTTATAGGAATGTTGCTTGACTCGGAATTGGGCTGGATATCACTATTACTCACAGGTGTATTTCTGTGCGGGTTATGTATCTTCTATATGGATAAATCTTTTCCTGAGAAAGATGCATACATAAAATCTATTTATGTTAAGGAAGTCATCAAAAGTGAAAAAGCAAAGGGAAAACATTTTTCCGCTGAAGAGATTGATAAAATTAAGTACAAATATGATCCTATTTATCGCTTAGATATTTTATATAAGAGTAATAAGAAAGTTATTAAGAAGCATTTAAAAGATTTTAAAAGCGAAGTAACTAAACTTAAGAATCTAGAAGGTAGTAGGAAAAATAAGATACGTGACTTGAAAAATCTAAGATGGGTTACTTTTGGCAAACACGGGTTGCAATACAATGTTACTGAAGGCAAAATTGCTGTAAATGGGGTAGTTAGCTTTTTTGACAGAATAGAAGATGTATCTATAAAGGATGAGCGAACTCAGATAAGGGAGAAAAATCCAGATACAGGAAGAATGAGGAAAGTTAAAGTAACTAACTATTTAGGTGTAATGGTTAATATAAAAAATGAAGTACTTTCCGTAGATGTTTTGAATATTACTACTCATATAGATTCTTGGAAATATAGAGTTTCTATGGAAGAAGCTAAAAATATTATGAAACAGGTAAAGTACTTAGCGCATTTACCAGTGCCTGAGAATCCTCCTAAAGTTGAAGAAAATGAAGCTGTTTTAGCATTGGATGAAGAAATTTTACAGCTTAAGGAAAAAATTAAATCTATGCGAACTAGTTGTCCTGAAATACGTATACCTGACAAATATAAAAATATTTAGCTTGTGTTTTATTGTTATTCTTACACGTGGTTGCTTATAGAGAGTAGCCACGTGTTTTTGTATTTCGTTGCAAGGTTGATTTTCTAATAACTGTGCGAATGATTTTTGTAATAATTGTGTGATTGATTCGTATATGTGGTCGTATAGTTTTTGTTTACTGATAAGCTTTTTGTTGCATGAAATTGCCTGAAGTTAGTTGAAGTTGGTTGATTGTAAAGTAGCGTGGAAGTTAGCTGATGGTTGTGTAAGTTATTATGGTGACTGCTTATTGTTTTAGGGCTGGTTGCAAGTTTCTTTGCCGTGGTGTTGCTAGGATTTGGGCTACTTAATAAATACTGCAGTGCTACGAGTTTGCTATTTTTATGTCATGTTTTGGGTTTAGATTTTGGATTATTTATATTCTGTTTGCTATATGTTTTTGTGATTATAATAACTTTTTAAGTATGTATATGATTTTGCTTAGATAAATTGCGTGAATAGGGGTGAAGATTTTATCTCTATATAGCTGTTTTGCTCTAAAATGTACCGATTTTTACTCTCAAAGCTTACTTTCCGTAAAACACTTGCGCTCTGTGTGGAAGAATGACAAAATATAGTTAGCACTCTCAAAGCTAGAGTGATAATTTTGATTTGTTTGTTGGCGAGATTTCAATAAATAAGTGACATGAACTTATGAATTGAAATCGTCTGTCGCGGGCGTCACAAGCAACCCTTTTATATATGAAGGAAACAACGACAATGTCAAAAATCATTGCTTTTGATGAAGAAGCACGTCGTGGTATGGAACGTGGTCTAAACCTTTTGGCTGACACAGTCAAGGTTACACTAGGTCCAAAAGGACGTAACGTAGTTCTTGAAAAAGATTTCGGTTCTCCAATTATCACAAATGACGGTGTGTCTATCGCTAAAGAAATCGAACTAGAAGAACCATACGAAAAGATTGGTGCAGAACTAGTTAAAGAAGTAGCTAAGAAAACTGATGACGTCGCAGGTGACGGTACAACAACAGCTACTGTTCTAGCACAAGCAATCGTTCGTGAAGGTCTACGTAACGTAGTTGCAGGTGCAAACCCAATTGCTCTAAAGCGTGGTATCGACAAGGCAGTTGCTGCAGTAACAAAGCAACTACTAGCAGATGCTAAAGAAATTGAAACAACTGAAGAAATTGCTGCTACAGCTTCCATTTCAGCAGGTGACACAGAAATTGGTGAACTAATCGCTGAAGCTATGGATCGTGTTGGTGCTGAAGGCGTTATCACTGTAGAAGGTTCAAACAAGTTCGGTTTGTTCCTAGAAGTAACAGAAGGTATGCGTTTCCCACGTGGTTACATTTCACCTTACTTCGTAACAGATGGTGAACGTCAAGAATCAGTTCTAGAAGACGCTTACATCTTGATGGTTGATGCTAAACTATCAGCTGTTAAAGATCTATTGCCTTTGCTAGAGCAGGTTCTAAAATCAGGTAAGCCATTGTTGGTTATTGCTGATGATGTCGAAGGTGAAACACTAGCAACATTGCTATCAAACCAGTTGCGTGGAACACTACATTCAGTTGCTGTTAAGGGTCTAGGATTTGGTGATCGTCGTAAGGCAAACGTACAGGACATTGCTGTTCTAACTGGTGGTCAGGTAGTTTCAGAATCTGTTGGTTTGTCACTAGAATCAGCAGACATGAGCGTCCTAGGTACTGCTCGTAAAGTTATCGTTACAAGCACTGAAACAACAATCATTGGTGGTGGCGGTTCACGTGAGGCAATCGATGCTCGTATTGCTCGTCTACGTGTAGAACTACCAAAGGCTGACTCTGAATACGACCACAACAAGCTATCAGAACGTTTGGCTCGTTTGGCTGGTGGTGTAGCAGTTATCAAGTCAGGTGCAGCAACAGAACTAGAACTAAAAGAACGCAAGCACCGTATTGAAGATGCTATTCGTAACGCTAAAGCAGCTAAAGAAGAAGGTATTGTTGCTGGTGGTGGTGTAGCACTAATTCAGGCAAGTGAAAAAGCTTTCGAAAATCTAAATCTAGTTGGCGACGAAGAAACAGGTGCAAATATCGTAAAGATTGCTATCGAAGCACCTCTAAAGCAGATCGCAGCAAACGCTGGTCTAGAAGGATCAGTTGTTGTTGATCACGTACGTCGTCTAGAAATCGGTTTCGGTTTGAACGCTGCAACAGGTGAATATGAAGACCTAATGGCTGCTGGTATTTCAGACCCAGTCAAGGTTACACGTTCAGCTCTAGAAAACGCAGCTTCAATTGCAGGTCTATTCCTAACAACAGAAGCAGTTGTTGCTATCAAGCCAAAGCCTCCAGTACCTCCAATGGCTCCACCTCCACGTATGGGTGGCATGGGCGGTATGGGCGGCATGGGTGGCATGATGGGAATGTAATTTCCTTAGTGCCATTGGTACCATACTTTTATTGGGTAGAGATATATGTCTCTACCCAATTTTTTATTACTGAGAGTTTTATAGTTATATGCTCTGTGTTAGGGAAAAATTTTAGTTGACAAAATGGTTGCCTACTTATTTATCCAGTTTTATATATTTATATGTGTCTTGCTTTTATATGTGTTTTGTCGTGAATTTTTATGTTTATATCTACAACTGTTGGGTTTATGGAATCTAAAATTTATTTATTTTGTGTTTATGTAGTTTGGGAACTGTATTTATATAGGTATTTAGGAAGTATTTTTATCGTTCATAAATAGGTACTTGCGCTAAAAGTGTGTAAGTTAGTGGTATTAGTAGTTTTGTCTATAAAATATACATAAGGTTTTACATAAAACATGACAGAGCATCTTGTAAACTTTGTCAGGTAATTAAAAAACATTTTTATTGTGTAAATAATAAAATTTAAGTCACTATTGAGAATTATACTCATTAGAAATTATTAAGAAAATGTTATCTTTTATATTTTGTTAAATGTTATTTTGTTTAGATTTGTACATAAATATAGTTTTCCAAAATTTCTCAAAGAATGGTTATATAAAGTTTTTGTAAACAATCTGAATAAAATGCATTGGTGTTCCTATATTGTGTAAAAATTGTGGTTCTATGAAAATTCTGACGTTACAGCTTATTTTGTTTCATAAGCTGGATTTGTTTGAGTGTATATAGAGGATAACTATGGAGAAAATAGGTAAAACTACCATGCCTAATCTTGTTCAGATTAGGCAATACAGCAGAGAAGCTGTAGCGGTACTTATATCAATTTTACTAGTTTTCGGCGTATTAGTTTCTTTGAATGCACCATATGCGAATGCCGATGGTATTTATAACAATGGCAGATACGAATATGCGTACAAAGAATCTAGAGATCTCGCAAAAAATACTGTACAAGTTGATGTTAAGTACACAACAAAAGGCGAAGGATCTAATCAAAAGACCTACGCCGATGTTACTTATACTTTTAACCCATCTGGTGAGTTATGGTTAAACCCACTCTATTGGTTTACAGTGCCACAGGCATTCAAAGAACCTGAATATATTAATATGAATGGTAAAGAATTTCATTCATGGGCGGATTGGGAAAGTAATGTTCACGGACGTTATCTTGCATCAAAATCTCAAAATGAACTAACTGGTGAACACGACACTAGTAAGCATGGTTTCTTTTATGAATTTGACAAGATGTCGGGTATAAAAAGTTATGGTGCTGATAAGTACGATAATACCGGTAACACATATAATATAGTAGAAAAATTTAGGTCAGCTACAAAAACTATTTATATTTCTCATGAAAATGTTGGCCATAAAATAGTCACCATTAGATATCGTGCAGAAGTAAAATCTAAAAATACTGAAGCGGGATTATTAGGTGGAGTTTTCCAACCGTTCAAGAGTTATCGACGCCAAGTTGGTATATTTAGTTTCACACCTGGTGACCCTCCTCCTCTAAGTGAAGTAACTACTCCTAAGTTGCCTCAAAAAACACAAGTAGCAGACTTGGATCATTTGACAGCTGAAGAACAAGATACAGTTGCTAGTAAAATTAGAGAAGCAAATGCGGACTTAGTAGCAAATGGAACTATAACTTCAGTTACTGTAGATGACAAAGGCAATGCTACAGTAACTTATAAAGATGGAAGCCGAGATATAATTCCTTCTACTTCCCTTGTTCGTCAGACACCTCCTCCTCCAGTTCCAGCTGATGGAACAGAAATAGTAGAAGTTGGTGGATTACGCGTTGTTGTTCCTAAACGTAAGATGAAAGTTGGAAATGCTGAAAATTTGACTAATCCAGAGCGTTTGGCAATTAGGGAAAAATTCTACGAATTAAACAGGGGACGACATGGTAGTGGTATTGACTATGTAATCTTGGATTATGCCGATGGATCAGGCAGTGCAACAAAAGCCCTGCAAGAGGGTGTATACGCTGTTAATTCATCCCTACGTGGATCGATTATAATTCGTGACGCAGATATGACTAATAGGGTAAATATACCTAATACCTACTTCGCTACTACGGAAAACGAAAATCCGAGTACAGAACCTGCTCCAGTTACTAATGACGAAAAACAGAAAGCTAAAGATTCTGTAAACAAGTTAACTAACTTGACTCCCGAAGAAATACGTAACTTTCATGACCGTATTGATAGTGCAACTACACGTGAAGAAATAGACACGGTTGTAGATGAAGCTGTTGCTAGACATAATACAGTGGAAGAAGCTAAGACTAATCTAGAAAAAGCTAAGCAAAAAGGTAAAGAAGACATTAACGGCCTGATAGATTTGAGTGACGAAGAAAAACGCTCATTTATTGACCGTATTAATGCTTTGACTTATCCTAAAACGCCAGCTGATGTTGAAGCAATTGTGAACGAAGCTAAGGCTAGAGATTTAGCTAACGCTAAAGAAAACGCTAAAGCAAGTTTAAATGACATTGATCCAGCTATCAAAAATAATTATGTTGGCAGAATTGATGGAGCAAATACTAGAGATGAAATCAAAGCTCTTGTAGACGCTGCACGTCTAGAGGACGCAAAAGCAAAGGCTGCACAAGGTGTACGTGATTTGCATTTGCCTGCTGATAAAGAAACAGAATTCATTAACAACATTAATAATGCTCCGAATGCGGGTGTTGCTTATGCTGAGTTAGAAAAAGCAAAAGCTGAAGCTAAGAAAGACGAAGCTCGTAAAAAAGTTAATGCTGTTCCAGGACTAGATCAAGGTGCAAAAGACGAGTTCTTGCATGAAATTGATGAAGCTAATACAACAGATGCATTAGATAGTATTGTTTTCCGTGCTGAGCAAAAAGGAAAAATTGAAGAAGCTAAGCAAGAGATTGAAAACCTACCAAATCTTAACCGTGGACAAAAAGACACGCTAAAGAATTTGTTAGATTACGCATCTAGTGAAGATGAACTAGCTGAATTAATTTCTGAAGGTAGAACTCTAGATACTGCTATGAGCCGACTAAAAGAAATTCAGGCTTCAGCAGATGCTAAGAAAAATTCGGCTGATTATAATAACGCATCTGAAAATGCTAAGAGGGAATTCGATCAAGCTTTGGATGAAGCAAAATCTGTTACTCCTGCAAACTCAATGATTGACATGAGTACAGATCAGGTCAATGCTCTTATTGAACGTTTAAGAGTTTCTGCAAATAATCTAAGACCAGGTAGTGCTGATATTGCTCCTGCAGTGAACAAAGATAAACTTCGTGAAGAAGTAGGACAACAACAAAGTGTTAAATCAAGTCCTGAATATCTAGGCGCTAGCGAATCCAAGAAAACAGATTATGATAACAAGTTAGCTGTTGCTACTGATGTTTTGAATAATAGTAGTGCTACACAAGATCAGGTTGACAAAGCCCTATCTGATCTAGTAAATGCGCGATTGAAATTGGATGGTAAACCTGCTGATAAGGAACCTCTACGTTCAGCTTTGGAAAAGTTAAATGCTGAACTTGCTGAAGTTGAAAAACCAGAAACAACTCAAGGTAAGACACCTAAGTCTGTTGCTGCTTACAATAACCAAGCACAATCCGCAAGGACAACTAAGCAAAATGCAACTACTGTACTAGATAGTGCTAATCCAACTGAACAAGATATTTCTGAGGCTGTTAGAAAAGTTAATAAAGCCACAGAAGATCTAAAAGCAAAGCGTTTAGCATTGGTAGAGGCAGCAAGTGCAAATAACCGACAAGGTGCTGCTGACCGAGTTCGTGCACACGCTACACAAGCAACAGGTACTGTAAATGACCTTGCTTTGTCAGATGGTGAAAAGACAGCAGTAAACAATGCTATTAATGCTGTTCGAGATGCTGCGATAAACGACATTAATAACCCAGCAGTTACAGGTACTCCTCAAGAAGTTAGTGATAGAGAAAGCAAAGCAAAACTAGATATCGATAAGATTGTTGCTAAAGCTAAGCTTGATGCTGTTGCTAAGGCTAAGAAGGAAGAGATTGGTAATCTTGCTGGTTTGAGTGATGCTGAGAAGCAGCGTTTGAAGGGTGAGGTTGATCAGGCTGTTGCTGCTGCTAAGGCTAATATTGATAGTGATGCAACTAATACTGCTGGTAAGGTTGATGTTGCTCGTGGTGTTGGTGAGCTTGCTATTGATAAGGTTACTGCTAAGGCTGAGTTGGATGCTGTTGCTAAGGCTAAGAAGGAAGAGATTGGTAATCTTGCTGGTTTGAGTGATGCTGAGAAGCAGCGTTTGAAGGGTGAGGTTGATCAGGCTGTTGCTGCTGCTAAGGCTAATATTGATAGTGATGCAACTAATACTGCTGGTAAGGTTGATGTTGCTCGTGGTGTTGGTGAGCTTGCTATTGATAAGATTGCTGCTAAGGCTAAGCTTGATGCTGTTGCTAATGAGGCTAAGGAAAAGATTGATGCTCTTCCTGGTCTAAGTGCAGATCAGAAGGATGCTGCTAAGGCGGCTGTTGATCAGGCTGTTGCTGCTGCTAAGACAAATATTGATAGTGACGCAACTAACACTGTTGGTAAGGTTGATGTTGCTCGTGGTGTTGGTGAGCTTGCTATTAATAAAGAAGTTGCTAAAGCGATGGTTGATTCTCTTCCGGGTCTAAGCGATTCTGAAAAAGCTACTGCTAAACAGGGTATAGACAGCGCTAATACACTTGATGAGGTGCTAGCTAAATCGCGTGAAGTAGCAAAAGAATCTGTTGCAACTTTTGATGGTTTGACACCTGAAGAAAAGACAGCAGTAGATTCTGCTATTGATAACGCTACTACAATCCCTGAAATTCGTAGCATTGTAGAAGATAACAAGAAGAAATCTACCAAAGCAAAAGCTAAGAAAGCCATAGACAATAAGGCTACAGAAACTAAGAATGAAATTGATAACCTACCTGGCTTAAGTGAAGAAGAAAAGACTACATTGAAGAATGAAGTTGACTCTAAAGCTAGTGAAGCAAAGCGCGCAATTGATGATGGAAATACCGATACATCAGCTGAAATTACAACAGCTCAAGCAGATGGTGAGCTTGCTATTGATAAGGTTATTGCTAAAGCTAAGTTAGATTCTGTTGCTAATGAGGCTAAGGAAAAGATTGATGCTCTTCCTGGTCTAAGTGCAGATCAGAAGGATGCTGCTAAGGCGGCTGTTGATCAGGCTGTTGCTGCTGCTAAGGCAAATGTCGATAGTAATGCTACTGATACTGTTGGTAAGGTTGATGTTGCTCGTGGTGTTGGTGAGCTTGCTATTAATAAAGAAGTTGCTAAAGCGATGGTTGATTCTCTTCCGGGTCTAAGCGATTCTGAAAAAGCTACTGCTAAACAGGGTATAGATGATGCTAATACTGTTGATGAAGTACTAGCTAAATCGCGTGAAGTAGCAAAAGCATCTGTTGCTAATTTAGGAGGATTAGACGAGGCAAAGAAGAATGAATTCAACGCTGAGATTGATGGTGCTAATACAGTTCCAGCAATTCGCGAAGTTGTCAAGAACGCCAAACTTGAAAGTAACAGACAGCTAGCTCCTAAAAAAGACAACGCTAAACGAGAAATAGATCACAAAGCCAGCGAAGCTAAGAATAAGATTGATAGCTTGCCTGGCCTAAGTGAAGAAGAAAAAACTGCATTGAAGAATGAAGTTGATTCTAAAGCTAGTGAAGCAAAGGCAAATATTGATAGTGAAGAAACTGACACATCAGAACGTATTACAAATGCCAAAGATACTGGTGAAGTAAGTATCGATAAAGCTATTGCTAAGGCTGAGTTGGATGCTGTTGCTAAGGCTAAGAAGGAAGAAATTGGTAACCTTTCTGGTATAAGTGACAGTGAAAAGAAGCGTTTACAAGCTGACATTGATGAGGTAGTTAATAGTGTCAAAGCAGAAATTGATATGGACTATACCCGCACTACCGAAGAAGTTGAATCTGCTCGTGATGCTGGTGAACTTGTCATCAATGGCATTGTTGCTAAGGCTAAGTTAGATTCTGTTGCTAATGAGGCTAAGGAAAAGATTGATGCTCTTCCTGGTCTAAGTGCAGATCAGAAGGATGCTGCTAAGGCGGCTGTTGATCAGGCTGTTGCTACTGCTAAGACAAATATTGATAGTGACGCTACTGATACTATTGCTAAGGTTGATGCTGCTCGTGGTGTTGGTGAGCTTGCTATTAATAAAGAAGTTGCTAAAGCGATGGTTGATTCTCTTCCAGGTCTAAGCGATTCTGAAAAAGCTACTGCTAAACAGGGTATAGACAGCGCTAATACACTTGATGAGGTGCTAGCTAAGTCACGTGAAGTAGCAAAAGAATCTGTTGCAACTTTTGATGGTTTGACACCTGAAGAAAAGACAGCAGTAGATTCTGCTATTGATAACGCTACTACAATCCCTGAAATTCGTAGCATTGTAGAAGATAACAAGAAGAAATCTGACAAAGCTAAAGCCAAGAAAACCTTAGACGAAAAAGCTGAAGAAGCTAAGAAAGCAGTAAGTGAACTAACGAATCTGAGCGATGAGGAAAAGAAGGCTATTAATGAACGAATTGATTCCAAGTTAGCTGAAGGAAAAGAAAAGATTGACGGAGAAAAAGTCAATACGCCTGAAGAGATAGACACAGCTGAAAAAGATGGTGAACTATCTATTGGCAAAGAGATAACCAAAGCAATGGTTACAGCTTTACCTAACTTGTCCGATGAAGAAAAGAATAAGTTCATTGAAGAAATTGGTGAAATTAATAATTCTGAAGAGCTCGGAGATAAACTAAGTGAAGCTATACTCAAAGATATTTCAAATCTTCAATCTGAAAAGCAAAAAGGCATAGAAACTGTTAATGCTTTACCTGCTCTAACGCAAAAAGACAAAGAAAGAATTAACAAGACAATAAATGCTGCTACCACGATTGAAGAAGTCAAACATATCGTTTCTAAAGCTGAATTAGAAAATGCTATCAAAGATAGCGATTCAACAAGGCAGAAGGCAGAATACATAAAAGCTGACCAAGAAAAGAAGAATGCTTACGATGAAGCATTGGAAAATGGAAAGAGTGTATTCGAAAATCCTAATGCCACAACCGAAGAAATCAACCAAGCACGAGATAACATCATCAAAGCTAAGCAAGCTCTAAATGGTGAAGAAAATACTCGTAAAGAGGCAACCGAAGAAATCAATAAGCTATTCTTACTACCAGAAGAAGAAAAGAATAAGTTTATTGAAGAAATAAAGAATGCTAAATTGGAAGATATCGACGGAATTGTTGAAAAAGCTAAGCAACGCAACGACGAAATTGCAAAGCAACCTGCAACTGAAGAAGATAAGCAAAAAGGTAAAGAAAAAGTTGATGAACTTCCTAACCTAAGCGAAGAAGAAAAGAAGCAGGCTAAAGAAGAAATTGATAATTCCAAGACCAAGGGTGATATCAACAACGCTGTAGAAAATGCAGAAAAGAAGAACGCCCAAAATGGTACAGAAAAACCAAGCGATATTCACAGAGAAAAGGCTATAGAAGAAGTAAATAAACTTCCTAACCTAACTCCTGAAGAAAAGCAAAAGTTCGAGGAAGATATCAAACACGCTAATACAATTTCTGAAGTTGATAAAGCACTAGAAAAAGCACGTGAACTTAACGATAAAGTAGGCAAGGAAAAGGCTGAAAAGAAAGATCTTGAAGAAGCCAAGAAGAAGGCCAATGATGAGATTGATTCTTTGCCTAACTTGTCTCCTGCTGAGAAGGACAGTGCTAAGAATAGTGTTAATGGTGCTGGAGATGTTGCTGGTGTGATTGAGGCTTTGGATAGTGCTCGTCATCAGAATGATTCTAATGCTAATGCTAGTGTTCTTGATGATGCTAAGCATAAGGCTAGTGATGAGATTGATTCTTTGCCTAATTTGACTCCTGCTGAGAAGGACAGTGCTAAGAATAGTGTTAATGGTGCTGGAGATGTTGCTGGTGTGATTGAGGCTTTGGATAGTGCTCGTCATCAGAATGATTCTAATGCTAATGCTAGTGTTCTTGATGATGCTAAGCATAAGGCTAATGACGAAATTGATGCCTTGCCTAACTTGACTCGCGATCAGAAAGATAGCGCTAAGAATAAAGTCAACAGCTCTACAGATCTAACTGGTGTAAATAAAGCGCTAGAAGATGCTCGCAAAGCAAACGATGACGCTAAACCAAGCGGAGATATCAATGCAGAACGCGAAAACGCTAAGAATACTGTTGATGCTTTGCCTAACTTGTCTCCTGCTGATAAGGAGAAGTTTAAGGGTGAGGTTGATTCGGCTGCTACTTCTTCTGAGATAGCTGGTGCTGTTGAGAAGGCTCGTGAGGCTAATGATAAGGCTGTTTTGGATAAGGCTAAGGAATTGGCTAAGGGTGCTGTTGATGCTTTGCCTAATTTGTCTCCTGCTGATAAGGAGAAGTTTAAGGGTGAGGTTGATTCGGCTGCTACTTCTTCTGAGATAGCTGGTGCTGTTGAGAAGGCTCGTGAGGCTAATGATAAGGCTGTTTTGGATAAGGCTAAGGAATTGGCTAAGGGTGCTGTTGATGCTTTGCCTAATTTGTCTCCTGCTGATAAGGAGAAGTTTAAGGGTGAGGTTGATTCAGCTACTACTCCTTCCGAGATAGCTAATGCTGTCCAAAAGGCTCGTGAAACTAACGACAGTAACATGCGAAATTCAGCTAAAGAAGAAGCTAAGAAAGCTATCGAGTCTTTGCCTAACTTGACTGATGAAGAAAAGGTAAAGTTCGAGACAACAATCAACGGTGCAAAAACTGAAGAAGAAATTTCTAAGATTGTTAAGCAAGCTCGTAAGCTAAACGATACTAGAAGCAAATATTCAACAGCTAAAGAACAACCAAACTTAGAAATAAAAGAAGGTTCTAATGAACACAAAGTTCTTCTAAGAAAGAAGAACCTAGTGAATACTGGTTTTGAAAATCAAATACCAGCATTGGTTGTAGTATTGGGCTTTGTTGGAGCAGTAACAGTTGCTTTACGTAAAAAGTTCAATAAATAATTAGCGATATAAATTGTGGGAGCTAGATAGATTTATTTAGCTCCCACAATTATCTACATCATCACTAAATAAATATTTACTTACCAAGTATTTTTATCTACACAATATTTTGTTTATATAGTATTTACACACTTTACCTATCCTGCGCTACGCTCTAGTATGAGTGTTTTCAGTCAGTATTTTGCTTGCAAACTCACTATTTTTAGACACTTAGTGTTTTTTTATTTACTTAATATTTCTGGTTTTTACTTATTGAAGATTTTATGTACTTGCTATTTTGTATACTCAGAGTTTCCCTGTCTTAATATGTTTAATAGTTTCGGTATTTATGCATTAGGTATATAACTCTATGTAGCAAACAGTATTTTCTCTTAGATACTCACCGCTTGTATACTAGATATCTAATTCTACTTACATACAGTATTTTGTCTTTTCGTATGTTTAGTATATGAAAACTAGTATTTGCTAACTTAATGCCGAGAAAATAGCTTCTGTTTAAAGAAGAAGCATTTGAGTAAAAGATTAACGCGTTATATTACGTAGATAAAGAGTAAAGTAGTTATCTAAAACATTAGTTAGATAAGTTTTTTAGAGGTAAGACAGCTATGTTTGTAGAAGAACCATCAGTATCAAGTAAATCCACACAGATTTTTGAACATATAAAAGCTGAATTAAAATCTGAAAATTCATTTTCAAGTACACTGAAACTACTATCAGAAACGTCATGAGCAATTGTTACATGAGGATGAAAACTAAAACGTTCAGATGAAGAATCAATAAATTCAGAGCTCAATACTTTATCATGCAACTCTTTACATTCATCAGCCCCTGAAACTACTTTTATATAAGAAACATTAGAGACTGGTTTAAAAGACGCAACCCCATCTAGCTTTATCCAAAAAGGTTTATAAGTACTAGTTATATCTTCCAGATGTTCCATTATCTTTGGCAAATCCAAGCGATGAAATACAGTAGGTGGAAGTAAAGTGATATGTGATGGGCATAAAGCAGCGCAACCATCTCCGTGTTCAATTCTATAGTTACGTATATATTCGCCATAACAAGAAGGTAAAGATATATAAATTCCTAAAATAATCTCATTTTTTTCAAAATCGGGAATATACATCACACCTCCTTGTGTGTATGATAACTATCAGAACTATAGTCATGATAATAGTAAAAGATAGTTATGTAAATACTGATAACCTACAAAATCTATTCTTTTAAAGGCTAAAAAATAAATGTTGCAATATTGTGAATAAAGTTATTTTAAATGACTATAAAATGCACTACTTTTGTCTTACAACTACTTTCAAATAGAAAAAATAAACATCTCTTTTTCATTATAGTGACTAATACTGTTTTTCTTAGAGTATTATCTAAAACGAATATCAAACATATCAAATTTTAATAATTTTTTAGAATACAAATTATCAGAAAAAGAATAAAAAAAGTAAATAACATATAGTATATATAGGTGTATCAATTTTTTAGGACTGATATGAGTAAAATCAAAAAAACAGTAATAACATTAGCTGATGGAAGAGAGCTAATATATTTTGATGACAGCGTTGAATACGTCAACGGTGATAAAAAACGTTGCGAAGCAGACGAAAGACCTTTGGAAAATAGGTATACTGCGTTTTATGATGATAACGGTAAAGTCAAGGAAGATAACTTACCACAGATGAGGTATGACATTCTTATGGGCGAATGGATTCCAATGGCAACACATAGAATGAATAGGACATTTTTACCTCCCAGAGATGCTAACCCCTTAGGGCCTAAAAAAATAGGTGCAAAGTACAGCGACGGTGAAATTCCAGACACAGACTACGACGTAGTAGTATTTGAAAACCGTTTTCCATCTTTACTTGAAATACCCGAGGCTGGTAACTCGCTTAAAGCTCTTGACGATAATGAACTATTTTTATCTAAACCAGCAAGCGGCAGATGTGAAGTTGTGTGTTTTGGTCCAAATATTGACCAGTCTTTGGTTGAGATGGGGCCAAAACGTATGCGTACAGTAATTGAAGCATGGGCTGATCGTACAAAAGAACTAATGAAACTGGACACAATACAACAAGTATTTTGCTTTGAAAACCACGGTGAAGCTATAGGTGTTACTCTACAACATCCTCATGGACAAATATATGCATATCCGTATGCTACTCCACGTATGAAAACTATGCTTTACAATGTCAAAACATACTTTGAAAAAACCGGCAAAAATTTATTTGATAATCTCATTGAATCTTACAAGAAATCACAACCTGAGTTGATAATACATGAAACAGATAAGTGGATCTTGTATGTTCCATTTGCAGCTAAATGGCCTTTGGAAATGCATTTGATGCCTAAACGTCACGTAAATCGTATTGACCAACTAGATGAGGAAGAAAAAGAAGAACTTTCAAAGATGTATTTACAAATGATTAAAACAGCTAATAAATTCTTTGAGTATGAAAATGGTACATACCTTGAAGTCCCTTATATTAGTGCATGGAATCAAGCTCCTAAAGATAGTACAGAAATAAGACTATTTTGTGATTTCTTCTCATTTCAAAGGAGTATAGATAAACTAAAGTATCTGGCTGGTTCTGAGTCAGGAATGCAAGCTTGGATAAGTGATACAACTCCAGAAAAAATTGCTAAACGATTAAAGGAAGTGTTTGTCAATGATTAATATGCTTATACCTTGGACTGAGGAAGAGGGAAAGACAAGAGTTCAAGCACTTTTCCAAGACACCTTTGGGGATTTGCCTGAAAACTTTTATAAGGCCCCAGGACGAGTAAATATTATTGGTGAACACGTTGATTATAACGCTGGAATATGTTTCCCAATGGCTTTGGAACATTGTACTTTTATAGCTACTAAAACTCGTGCTGATAGAGTGGTAAATATTTGTTCAGCTCAAGAAGAGAAACTATGTAGCTTCGACTTGGATAATATTGGACCTAAGGGTAGTGATAAAGAAGTCCAAGGATGGATAAGCTATGTTGCAGGGGTTTTCTGGGCTTTTATACAAGAGGGATATGAAAATATCGCTGGTTGTGATATAGCACTAGATTCTTGTGTTCCTTATGGAGCTGGATTGTCCTCCTCAGCAGCTTTAGAATGTGTTATAGCTGTTTATTTAGCTGATCAGCTAGGGATAGATATTTATGGCGCTGATAAAGACTTAAAGCGTGCTGATATAGCTAGAATGTGTGTTCGTGCTGAAAACGAAGTAGCTGGAGCGCCCACTGGGGGAATGGACCAGTCAGCATCAATGCGTTGTGAAAGTGGCAAAGCGCTTGCTTTGGACTGCAAAACGTTTACTGCTAACTTAGTTCCTTTTAAGATGGCTGAAAATGATTTGGAGCTACTAGTCATAGATACTAAGGCTGAACATAAACTTGTTGATGGACAGTATGGCAAGCGTCGACAAACTTGTATGGATGCTGCTAAAAAACTAGGGGTGAGTGCTTTACGTGAAATAAGCATAGATACTCTATCAGATAGTTTGGATAAACTAGATAACAATGTTGAGAAGCAAAGAACTAAGCACATTGTGACTGAAATTCATCGAACTCAAGAATTTATCGAAATACTTTCTAACAATACGAGTTATTCTGAAGATATAAAGCAAAAACTTGGTGAAAGAATGTTTGATTCACACCAGAGCTTAAGATGCGACTATGAGGTCAGCTGTAAAGAACTAGATTTAGTCGTTGATACTATGAAAGAAAACGGAGCTTGGGGAAGCAGAATGACTGGTGGCGGTTTTGGAGGCTGTGCGATCGCTTTGATACAAAGGCAAGATCGAGACAGGCTTTCACAAAAAGTTGCTGAAGCTTTCGAAAAAGCTGGATATACTAGCCCTGTTATTATGACTGCAGTTGCAGGTCAAGGGGCAAGAAAACTCTAAAATTTACAGTACTATCTGTCTCTTTTTTAAATGTTTTAGAGTTTTGCCTAATAATCCTATATATTCTTAGGGTTTAACTTAGTGTACCTTTACGCCCATTTATGCTTATAGTTTGCTAAAAGTACAGTTGTGCGTAAAATGTGACTTTACTGTTTGGAAAATACTTACGCTAAAAACAGATTTAAAACTTTAGTTAGCTTTTAAACTGGCACAAGTTTTAAGATATAAAAAGAATATGCTAATTAAAACCTCATATTTTCATATTAAAATATCTGTGTCATTGAAAGAAATAATAAAGTAATATTAGAGATTTGCTTATGTAGAAATGTAAAACACAACAGTTAGATTTTTCGCATAAAACATTCTTTATAAAATGACATTTTACTTGAAATACGTAAGAGATAGGTAAAGTAAGATAAATAAAATGTATCTAAAACTATATATCTTAGTTTGCAATATATATAGTTTTGGTAGAATTGCTTACGGAAACAAAATAGTCTAAATATGAGAGGGAATAATGAACTCTTTGAAGAAAGTAATTGTTGGCGCTACTACATTAAGTTTGTTTTTAGCAGGATGCGCCTCCTCATCTAGTGATAATAATGCAGCTATAAAAGTTGAAAAAAAGGCTTGTGTTATGTTGCAAACCTCACAATCCTTAGACTATGAGCAGAATAAAATACTCGTTGAAGAAACAGCTAAAACTGTTGCAAAAATAAATTCAAAGAAAAAGGACTCTGTAAAAGTATATTCTTTTGGTAAGAATGATTATAAAGAAAAGATAGATGGAGCTATCAAAGAAAAATGTGACACTATTATGGGGATAGGTAAACCAGTTGTTGATTTACTTTCATTCTTTGCAACACAAAATCCTGAAATTACCTTCATATCTATGGGTACTAAATTTGTAAGTAAACTGGAAAATACTAAAGAAATAAATATTTCACTTGAAGAATCAGGATTTTTAGCGGGATATTTGTCTGCTGGAATGACACGTACAGGTAAAATAGCTACTTTTACAGATACTCAGTCATCTATATCTGAAACTTATATGGATGGTATTAGAAAAGGTATAGCAAAGTACAATGCTGATAATGGTACGGGAATTACTTTAGTAGGTTTAAATAAAGAAAACGAAGACAGCAAGAATTCATCAGATAAAAAAGATAGCAAAAATAACGATAATAAAGGTAATCGTAAACCTCTATTATTAAAAGAAAATAATACAGAAGAAATAAAAAAACTTGTTTCCACTTTAGTATCAGATAAAGCAGATATTTTGCTACCTGTTCTACAGAAAAATCAAGAAGTAGTACTTCAAGAAATATCTAACACTCCTAATACAAGCATGTTTTGGATGGGGCAAGATTTTACAGAAATAAAAGATAACCAGAAACTAGTATTAGCAATGACTACAGTCAAAATATCTCATTTTATACAAGCTGTAGTTACAAATACGAATATGGGTGAAAAGATTGTTTCTGACATTGCAACTAACCTTCAAAACGAAGGTCTGAAATTTAAGGTGAATCCTGAGTTAGAAAAAGATATACCAGCATTTTTAACTGATGAAATAAATAAAATAATGGAAAGTTTATCTAAGGGTAAAAAGCTGATTACAACATAATCTTGTGTGATATTTATTTTCTCCCGTAAGAATGTTGCTTATTGAAATTTTAGAACTTTATGTATAAAGCTCTACTCCAATTTATTGCAAGTAACTTTAGTGTATTTTCTGTGTCTTAATAATTATAAAAGTAAAGCTGTGTATTCGGTGAGAAAACTACGTACTATAAGGCTGGTCTAATATTTGGAAGTCCTATTTATAAAGACTGATAGTTTTTACCGTGGTAGTATTATGAGCAAAATAAATGCAAATAATCCCATATTAACTCATTAGAAGCAGTTACTTATTATGTGTATTGGTAAGCATCGTCATATGTGGTTACAAAGGGAAAGATAGTTGAAAACATTGCTCGACTTTTATAGGTATTTTACAAGAATATATTCGAATGGAATAAACACACAAAATTAGCCAAAGGATAAAGAAATTTAAAGCAGATTGTCCCAATCAGCAATCTGAATAGTTACTTTACTTGCGTAGTATAAAATCAGTAAAGTGGCTGATTTTATAGACCTGTGGCTTTTCGTATATCAGTTTTTAGTTGGGCTATACGTCCAGATGCTTGAGTCATCGGGTTACGCATATCTTTCATAGCCAAATATGACGGACCAACTATTTCAGGTGGCACAATTGTTTCAATATAGCATTTTATTTTCGGTTCGGTACCAGAAGGTCTAACAATTATTCGATCATTAGCTGCAGTGTAAAAAATGTATCCAGGAGTAGGTTCAAGCCCATTAGTTGGCTTCATTAAATCTACAATTTTTACCACTTTAGATGAGGCTAAGAAAGTAGGAGGATTATATTTTAGATTCTCCAAACCATGCTCAATAAGATCTTGTTTAGCACGAATGGAAAGTTGGCTTGTAAAATGAAGACCAAATTTCAAAGCAAAAATATCCAGAATATCTTGTAAAGTTTTATTACGGTCGTTTAGTGCATCAGCGTAACAAGCAATAGCTAAACAAGCACTAATTCCATCTTTATCACGTATTGTATCTGGATCCAAACAGAAACCAATTGCTTCCTCGTAACCAAACACGAGTTTAGGGGTGCGTGCGATCCATTTGAACCCTGTTAGAGTTTCTGTATGTTTCACATTGTGTGAGCTAGCAATATGGGAAAGTAGTCTTGAAGAAACTATTGAGTTAGCTAAATACACATCTTTATTCTTATGTTGGCTAGCAACAAGATTTCCTAATAACGACCCAATTTCATCACCATTAAGCTGTCTATATCCCTTAGCAGTTTTTATTGCCACACTACACCTATCAGCGTCTGGATCATTGGCTAGAATAATATCAGCATTCTTCTTTTTAGCTAAAGCTATAGCTAGTTCCAAAGCCCCTGGTTCTTCAGGGTTAGGAAATTCAACAGTAGGGAAGTTAGGATCTGGAATGTGTTGTTCTTCTACATTCCAAATATACTGGAACCCTAGTTTGAATAGAGCAGTATTTAAAGCACGTCCGCCAACACCATGTAGAGCAGTAGTTACTATCTTTAAATTTTTGTTTGAGTTTGCTGGAAATAATTTTAAAGTAGTACTGCAAACGTGGGAAATATATTCATTTAGTATGCTTGAAGGAATTATTTCATAGTCATCTTTTTGTTTTATATCACAAGGTTTTGGAGAAGCTTTGATAAGGTCAAAAATCTCTTTATCAGCTGGAGGAACAATCTGTACTCCGTCACCATATTCTCCACCTAGACGTTTGCCTAGATAGACTTTGTAACCATTATCTTCAGCTGGATTATGGCTTGCTGTTACTACTATTGTGGCGTCTGCTTTTAGTTTTTTAGATGCGAAAACACTAACAGGAGTAGGCTGAGGGGAATTGAGTAAATAGACTTTACCTTTATTTGCTGTAATAATTTTTGCGCTTAAAGTAGCAAAATCTTTAGAGTTATAGCGTGCGTCATATCCTATTACAACTTTATAGTTTTTACCGAGTTTTTCGAGAAGATAATCAGAAATTCCTTTAGCGGCACGGGCGACTACTGAACTATTCATCTTGTTTGGGCCAGGTCCCATTTCGGCTCTCAAACCAGCAGTTCCAAAAGCTAAGTCTGTTTTAAAAGCTTCGTTCAAATAATCAATAGCTTCAGGAGAGCCCTTTTCAGCTTGCAGCCTTAAAGTTTTCAATTCTTCTCGACTATTTTTGTCGATATCGTTTTTCTCCCAAGCTTTGATTACCTCAATATCTATCTTGAGATTGTGTTCTTCAGTCATTCTTCCCCTAAGTTAACACCTAGTGTTCATTTTATGTGATTTATATGTTAATTTGAAGAGTTTTTATATAAAAAATTTGACTAGTTTATGTATAAGAAATAAAATATCCCCAATTTTTTAAAAAAATTTTATAGTAATATTATTGAAGTGTTGCGTTAGAAAGTTTCTAAAAATACATTATACGGTTGGTATATCAATAATACTATTTGCTTTTTAAAAATATGATTGTAATAAAAATATAGATTTTTAATAAGAGTGCAATAAAAACTTAATTTAAGTAGTAAAATGATATGTGTTGTTTATTTATAGAATGTTATGTGGTGATATAAAGTGAGCGTTGACTTCAATATTTTTGACGCACAAAAGTTTTCAAAATTTACTTTTTTATCAGATAAAATTGACACAGTTGTCAAAACTAATGAAATTGGTACTCTAATACTGGACTCTTATATTTCAAATCTTCAAAATGAGACTCAAAATGAGGAAGAAGTAAAAGACGTTTGTGTTTTAGATTCTTATATTGCTGAAATATCTGACTTATATGGATTCGATGTAAAGAATCATCTAGAGAATGAAGGATACAAAGGTAAAAGTGGTAGCACACTAAAAATATCTTTACCTAAGCTAAATGCTGACCTTTGGGAAAATCTGCCTAGTAATATTCTCGTCGTGGGATTGGGAGAAAAAACTCTAGATGATTGTCGTAAAGCTGGGCTTGAACTAGGGCGAGGCACAGTTGGAACTCAAAGTGCTTGTGTTACTTTCATTGATAGTTTGACTGATGAACAGCAAATTGCTTTCTTTGATGGAATTTTGTTGTCTTGTTATCGACAAACACGTATTGCTTCAACAAATGATTTAAAAGACCCTGTGGTGAATATTTTTGTTCTAACTCAAAATGAAGAAAGAGCTTCTGAGAATTTACAGGAAAGCCGTAGGATAGCTGAGGCAACAATTCTAGCTCGTACACTAGAATGCGTTCCTTCAAACGTAAAGAATCCGAAATGGTTAGCTGAAAATTTTGAAGAATTGGTCAAACAGTGCGAAAACTTAGACGGGGAATTAGTGTTTGAATGCATGAATGCTGATGAGCTACGTGAGCGTGGTTTCAACGCTATCTTAGCTGTGGGTTCTGCTTCTGTTACACCTCCTTGCCTAGTTACTATCAAATGGATTCCTAAGAATGTACGTGCAAATACACCAAAAATTGTATTTGTAGGTAAAGGTATTACTTACGATACAGGTGGTTTATCACTCAAACCTCGCGAGAGCATGGTTCCAATGAAAACTGACATGAGTGGTACTGCAACTGTAGTATCTGCTATTTTGTCCATAGCTAAAGCTGGTTTGAATGTTGAAGTTACCGCTGTTGCAACAATGGCTGAAAATGCTATGGGGGCAAGTTCATATCGTCCAGGGGACGTAGTTAAGACTTATGCTGGTAGTACTGTGGAGATTCTAAACACTGATGCTGAGGGACGTATGGTTATGGCTGATGGTTTAGATTACGCAATTAGCGATTTACAGGCTGATATTGTTGTCGATGTTGCTACTTTGACAGGTGCTGCTACATTCGGATTAGGTCGTTTCCATGCTGCCACTTATTCTAACGATGATGAAGTTTGGAATAAAATGTCCAAAGCTAGTAGCGTAATTGGTGAAAATGTGTGGCGTATGCCTTTAGTAGACGATTACCGTGAAGTTTTGCATTCTCCTATAGCTGATATTTGTCATGTTGAAACTGAAGGAACTGTAGGAGCTGGTTCGATTACAGCAGCACTATTCTTAGAACACTTTGTAAAAGGACATAAGTGGTGTCACCTAGATATTGCTGGAGTTGGACGTGCAGGCAAACCTATGGGAGAAGTAAGCACCAACCAACCTACAGGTTTTGGAGCTGCGCTACTATACGGTTTTGTAAAAGAATATGATAAGTAACTCTTATTTCAAATAAAACTTGAGTAATAAATGGAGTGAGTTGATACAAAGGTTACACTTTTAGTAGTTATTAGTGTAACCTTTTATCTATTTTAAAATGAAAGTACACTAGCTTAATACTGCTATTTATCGATTTTCGTAGTATTCTTTTCAAAAATATACTTTACAAGCTAGAAGCGAAAGTACTAGAAATATTTATTGTAAGACTTTCATACATACAGTCATGCCGTCATCATTACCTATTAGAGTTGAAACGACTTCTTCATCTTTGCTAATAGTTTTTAATAGTTCACGCATACAAATAGTGTCGCGGTCACGCATTGCTGGATCAGCAACTTTTCCGTTATGTAAGCTATGTAAAACTACTATTAGCCCACCGGGACGTACCATTTGCTTAGAGTATTCATAGTAGTATATAGTTTCATCTACTTTGCCATCGATAACGACAATATCATAAGCGTTCTTTGCCATGCGTGGTAAAACGTTTAAAGCTCTATCGTTTATAATACGTACAGTGTTACTCTTGTAGCCTGCTTTTTCGAATATTTTTTTGGCTATGGACTGACAGTGTGATTCGTAATCAATAGTTGTTAGCATACCGCCATTAGTTAAGCCTCGTAAAATCCATAGACCAGAACTACCAGTCCCAGTGCCAATTTCAGCTACAGCTTTTGCTTTAGTAGTAGAAACAAGTAAACGTAGGGTAGACCCAGCTGAAGGTGAAATGGGTTTTAAGCCGTATTCGATACTATGTTGCCTAGCTAATTCTAGTAAATCATCTAGTTGTGTATAGTTTTCAATATAGTCCCATACTAAAGCTTTGTCAGTAAAAATGTTTACTCCTAAAATCGATACTACGTAAATTATAAAATGTTTTGACCATAATTAGAACGATGATATAAATATTTTATTGAATCGTTTTCTGTATAACAATCCAATTTTCAAATGATATATCTAAATTTAGTGAGCTTCTAGTATGACTAGTAAAAATTTTAAGTAGCACAATTATATATTAACTTACTTTGAGAATAAAATTCATGCCCCTTAGAAGATACTATGAAAAGCCATATTTACGGCGAAGCATGGAATTATTTCCTCCACTTTTGGTCAGGGTTTTCAGCTAAATTATCGGCCTCTATAGGTCCATTACTGCCCTTAGAATAACTATATATAGGGCGAGTATAACCACGCATTAGTTCATCAATGTATTTCCAGCTAAGCTCTATTTGTCCCCATTTGCTGAACCAAGAATTATCGTTGTTTATACAAGCAAGCAACATACGTTCATAAGCTTCAGGAGTGTTGATTCTGAAAATATCCTCACAGTTTTGGCAAAACTCCATTTTAGCTTTTGTTCTGCCTTTTTCTTCACCTGGAGTCTTAATATTAAACTCGAGATATACACCCTCAATTGGTTGTATTTTCACTATTAGTAAATTAGGCTCTACATCAGGGCTGATACGCTTAAAAGTAATAGTTACTTCCATTTCTCTATCACTTGTACATTTACCTGTGCGTATGAAGAATGGAACGCCACGCCATCTATCATTATCAATGAAAAGCTTTAAAGCTGCATAAGTTTCTGTATTTGAATTAGGTTTTACATTTTCTTCGTCCAAATACCCGTCATATTGAGCCAGTATAAGTGAATCTTTGATATCTATTTTATTTACATCACGCAAATCACGTAAAACGTTAAACTGTTGCTCACTCAAATTCTTAGACGGATCATCCATAGCTACAATACTAAGGATTTGCAGTAAATGATTTTGAACCATATCTTTGACTGCACCAGTTGAATCATAGTAGCCTGCGCGAGAGCCAATTCCTACAAGTTCTAACGCAGAAATATGCACGCACTCTATGTTTTCTTTATTCCACACATTAGAAAAAAGTGGATTACTTTCACGGATAGTCAAAATATTCCGCACCATTTCTTTACCCAAATAATGGTCAATGCGGTAAATATTTTCATATCCAAAAACATACTCAAGTTTGTCATTTAGGATTTTAGCGTCTTCTAGATTTGCTCCAAAAGGTTTTTCTAAAATGATTTTTGGACTGCGAATTGCTGGTATTTTAGCTATACCATTGCTGATAACGTTGAAAAATTCTGGGGCAACCGCCATATAAACTATATGATTTTTTACCTCTAGTTTTTTATAGTAAGTTTGCAAAACTTCATAGTCATCTAAGTTAGTGAAGTCAAGTTTCATATAGTTTATATGCTTATAGAACTCATCTAGCTTAGACTGTTCTACTTTTAGACGAGCATATTTTTCAATCCAAGGTTGTATTATGCTTATATATTCTTCAATAGAATAGTCACGCCTACCTATTGCACAAACATCGAAATCTTCACCTAGTTTTTCTCTGATGAATAGATTGTATAGAGCTGGCAAGAGTTTTCTGTAAGATAAATCTCCAGTACCACCAAAAATAGTTATACCAATTTTAGTCATTGTTTTCGCCCCAGTTGTGGTGTTCAAAACCTTCTATATCAATACGTTCATAGGTGTGTGCTCCAAAGAAGTCACGTTGTGCTTGAATAATGTTTGCTCCCAACTGCTTATGAGATATTTGATTTACAAAAGTCAAAGCAGCGGTGAATAGGGGGAGCGGAAGGCGATGCTCAAGACCTAAAATTGTTATTTGTGCCAATGAATTCTTATAGTTATAAACCCTATCAGAGAAATCTTTATGTAAGAGTAACTCTTTAGTACCATCGCCATAAGCTTGCATTATATCTTGTAATAGTTGTGCTTGAATTATACAACCAGCCCTAAAAATACTAGCTATGTTCTTCAAATTCAAATTCCAGCCAAACCTTTGAGAAGCGTCAGCATATAGTCCAAAACCTTGAGCAAAAGCTAAAGTTTTCGCTAAAGAGTAGGCTTTGAAAAGCTCATCTAAATCTATTGGCTTATGCTGTGTATTTTGTGTAGCAGTGTTGAAATTAGCGCGAAGATTCTTCTGATTACTCATAATGCGAGCTTGGTAAGCAGCCGTAAGCATTGAAGCATTATATTCTTGTTTCAAAGACTCAATACTTGTCCACCTACCTGTGCCTTTATTACCAGCAACATCAACAATCATGTCAATCAAGTCGTTATCAGTGTGGCTATCTTTTTCTTTCAAAACTTTTGAAGTTATTTCTACCAAGTAGCTTTTTACTTCTGTTGATTGCCAACTTGATAAAATCTCACTTATTTGCTTATTAGAGTAGTTACCCACGTATTTTAGTATTAGATAAACTTCAGATAGTAGTTGCATATCAGCATATTCGATACCATTATGTACCATTTTTACGTAGTGACCGCTACCTTCAGGACCTATATATGTACAGCAAGGGGAGCTATCTTTGTGAGCTGCAATAGATTCTAAAATTGCTGATATTTCAGCATAAGACTCTTTGTTTCCAGAAGGCATTATGCTGGCTCCATGCAAAGCTCCTTCTTGCCCACCAGAGACGCCGACACCAAAATAATTTATGTTTTTTTCTGCTAATTCTTTAGCCCTACGTGTTGTATCTTCGTGGAAAGAATTTCCTCCATCCATAATTATGTCGTGGTCTTTCAAAAAAGGCAGTAGTGATTGTATTACGCTATCGACAGGGGAACCAGCAGGAACCATCACAAAAATTTTCTTTGGGCACTCTAGAGATGAAATAAAATCTTCTAGGTTATCGTATGCATCAAAATTCGATATGTTTTGCACTCGTAAATCTTGAACACGCTGAGCAGTTATATCATATCCACTAACTTTAAAGCCTTTATCTATCATATTAAGAGCGAGGTTTTTACCCATTACTCCTAATCCTATTAGACCAATATTACTTTGCATTTTTTCCCCTTGATTATTTACTTTCTATAATTATGGATATAGCTTCTGGTATATAAACTGTGTCTGTTAAATTTGAAAGCAAGTTTTTTTCTATACTTATTGCTGATATGTTGTTTGTGAGTCTATTAGCTACAAATAGAGTATTCTCAGTTATTTCAAAGTCTCTAGGGTGTTTTCCCTCGCAAGTAGTATATTGTACTAGTTCTAGTTTTTCTTCATTCACATTGAAAACACTGACTACTTCAAGAGTTCTTGTTGAAATATACAGGGTTTTTTCATCTTTGCTTAGTCTAATTGCGGCACTATCTTTTAAATGTGTTTGTTCATTTTCAAGAATATTTGTTTTAGAAACAATTTTCATCAAAGAAGTATCCACAGTGTAAACTATGTTGTCTAGTTCACCTACTACAAATAAGTATTTGTAATCGGAAGTGAAAACTCCATGCCTTGGTCCGCAATTTGCTGGAAAATCAATATGACTTTCAATCTCTAGACTTTCATTTAAGACAATGATTTTGTCTAGGAAAAGACTAGGAACGAGTATTTTATCTTTATAGAAAAGAACTTGGTGGCAACCAGCTTTTTCTCGTATTAATGTTTTACGAAGTAGCTTCAAAGAGTTATCTTTTTCCAGTTTTATAGCGCTTAGCGTGCCTTCATGGTAGTTAGCTGTATAGAAAATGCCATTTTTATAGGTTATGTAGCAAGAAGTCGTATTTTCATAAGCTAAAGTCGACAAGCAATTTCCGTTTTTATCAAGCAGAACTATTCCGCTTTTTGTGTTTTGCTCCGTGGCAGACTTACTTCCACCACAGCACAAGGGTTCTGGAATGTCAGCATTTTGTATGTTACTTTGTGGAAAGTCGCAGACAGCTGCTATGTATTCGTTGTTTGTACCAGCAAAACACAAATACTTGGGGTTTAAAATTTCATAAAATAAGTTTGAAGATATAAAAGAGCTAGTTTCTTCGCTAAAGCTAAAAGTATAAATACCTTGGCTTTTGCCAGTTGTATATGTTCCAACATAGCCTACAATGGTCATGCCAATACTTTCTTATGTACTAATATGAATATTTTAATCAAATATTGCACTATATACACGGACAAAACTATTTCCACCACTTATTATTACATCTTTATAGATTTATAGATAGTTTTTCGTGTTTCTATCTATTTTTGATTTTAACGTGTTTCAAATTAGTACTTGATCAACAAGTGGTTTGAACAGCTACTACAATAACATTGCAATAAAATGATTGTCTAAAAGATAGTGTAAATAAAATAAAATGTTATAAAAATTTTAGATTAAATTAGAAAGGTGAGAGGAAAGGGTAATTCCTCTCACCAATTTGTTCAAAGGAGTAATGAAAATATATTATTATTTCATTAAGTCGGACATCCAAGTCTCGACTTCTTCTATTGTACGTGGAATATTGTCGCTCATGCGAATACATTTGCCCGTTTCGTCAATATAAAGGTCATCTTCGATACGTACAGCGTTACCTCTGAATTCTTCAGGAACAGTCAAATCGTCTTCGCGGAAATATAAACCTGGCTCAATAGTAAAGCACATACCTGGTTTTAATTCTGCATCCAAATACATTTCACGTCTTGCTAAAGCACAGTCATGTACGTCAATTCCTAAGTGATGGCTAGTTCCATGAACCATCCAACGACAATGGTACTGTCCTTCTGGCTTTAGAGATTCTTCAGCACTTACTGGTAGCAATCCCCACTCTTCAAGACGATGAGCTAAAACTGATAAAGCAGCAGCATGCATATCTCTGAAAATTACACCAGGTTCATTGGCTTTCTCAAAAGCAGCATCAGCAGCATCAAGAACTGCCTGATAAATCTTCTTTTGTACTTCAGAGAATTTACCAGTAACAGGTAGCGTACGTGTAATATCAGCAGTGTATAGAGAATCAACTTCAACACCAGCATCTACAAGAATCATTTCTCCCTCACGTACAGGACCATCGTTGCAAATCCAGTGCAAAGTGTTAGCATGATTACCACAAGCAGCAATAGTGTCGTAACCAGTACCGTTACCTTCTTCACGGGAAACAGCTGCAAAAGCTCCTTCAACTACACGTTCTCCACGGTGATGTTCTATAGCTCTAGGTAGAGATTTGATTATTTCTTCAAAGCCTTTTTTAGTTGTGTCAACTGCTAGTTGCATTTGCTGAAGCTCCCATTTGTCTTTGCATAAACGTAAAGTGGAAAGTGTTTCGTGCAAGTCATCATCTATAGCTGTGACTTTTTGACCGCGTACTTTGTTTACAAGTTCTGTAACTGCTGGGTCACTGTCAGCAACCACGCGTATAGTAGCTGATTCTGCTTGAAGTTTTAAGTCATTTTCTAAATCTTTAATATGAGCACAAGCAATACCTGTTTGAGATTCGATTTCTTCAAGGCTTGCTCGTACACCCACCCATAGTTCACCGTAACGAGAATCTGCGTAGAATTCTTCTGAGCTACGAGAAGCACGTGGGCGGAAATATAGTACAGCTTTATGGTTAGAATGGTTGCTTGTAAGTTCGTATGCTGGATTTGTGCTTAAAACTCCACTTGCAACGCCTACTCCAGCTTCTTTTGAGATAGGTACTAGCACTAGCACTGCATCAGGTTCTTGATCAGTACCCATACCAGTCATGTGAGCAAAAGCTGAATGGGGGCGGAAACGGTAATCGCAGTCATTGTTGCGTACCTTTAGTGGTCCTGCTGGTATTACTAAGCAATCACCCTCGAATAGTTGGCTTAGTGCTTCACGGCGTTTTGCTGCGTAATCAGCACTTTCTGCACGTTCAGGTAAGCCATCTGGTCTAGGTCCCCAGTTGCTACCTATAAACTCTTTAAAGTTTTCTGATCTTGGTCTTTGAGACCTGTTTGAACCACGCTCAGATAGTGGTTGTTCTTTGGTTTTGTTTGTTTTACTCATATAGCAATCATACATTTTATAGTCTGCTTTTACTACGCTTTATTGACCTTGCAAAAAGGATTTTTGATATTTTGTTTATAATTCATGTCTTTTATTCCTAAACCTAGATATTATGAAGGTAGTTATTACTGTTATAAATACTGTTGAGGAAAAATGCGTATTGATACTCATATACATTCAACTTATTCTGATGGACGAGATACAGTAGAGGAAATTTTTCGTTTAGCTAAAAGAATTAATTTAGATGCTATTGCTCTGACTGATCACGATACTAACGTTGGGTGGAATGAGGGATTTGAATATGCTGAAAAATACGGGGTAGGTTTTATTGCTGGGTGTGAAATATCTACCGTTTACAAAGGAATGAATCAGCATTTACTAGCATATTTGTATGACGAAAAGGATCCTTTACTTCAATCCATACTTATAAAGTCAAAGAATGCGCGCTTTGTTCGTTTTCAAAAAATGTGTGAATTACTGAGAAAAGACTATACTTTTTCACTACAAGATATTGTTGAAAGTACTTTTGGGACAAAAAGTTTTCAAGCTTTGGGACTGGAGAATATAGATTACGATTTTTTGAAACAAACAGGTATTCCTTTTGGTCGTCCACATTTGGCTGATGTACTTATTAAATTTGGTTATTTTAAAAATAGAGACGAATGTTTTTCCAATGTTTTGAATGCAGAAAGTAAATATTATGTCTCTTATAATCCACCTAATATTCTTGAAGTTATTAAGGCAGTTAAAAATGCTGGAGGATTTTGTGTACTAGCTCATCCTTTTTCTAAAAAACGTGGAAAAGAATTATGTTTTAAAGATATAAAAGAGCTAAAAAATAGGGGTTTGGATGGAATAGAAGTAAATCATTATGAACATGATTTGAAAGATCGTGAAAAAGCTTCTAGTATATGTATAAAATTGAGCTTGTTACAACTAGGCTCAAGCGATTATCATGGTACAGGTAAACCAAATCGTTTAGGTGAAAATACTACTGATTTCAAGTCAATATTAAAAATGGAAAAAGAAACATTTAGAAAGGTAAAATGGGGATGGAACAAATAATAAACGTTACCCTTTTGGGTACTACTTTTGCAACCCTGTTTGTTATTATGGACCCTCCGGGTGCTGTTCCTGTATTCCTAGCATTGACTGGTAATTATACTCATGAATCTAGAAAGAAAGCTGCTTGGCAGGCTTCTGTTGCTTCCTTTGGAATCATAATAGTATTCATGCTATTAGGTAGGTATATACTTAAATTCCTACAAATCTCACTTGCTTCTTTGCAGCTGTCTGGTGGAGTAGTATTGTTTTTGATGGCTATGACTTTACTAACTGGTATGGGAGAGGATAGTTCTTCTGATTCCAACGCAGGTGGTGGGACTCAAATCGCTTTGGTGCCAATGGGTACTCCTATGCTTGCTGGCCCGGGTGCTATCGTGGCTGTGATGGTTGCTGTGGAGTCTTCTGGTCAATCAGTAGGTGACTGGGTGGGCATTATTACTGCTGTAGTATTAATGCACATTATTATTTGGATTACTCTGCGTTTTTCTACTTTTATAGCTCGTTTTATAGGCGAAGGCGGAACTTTAGTTTTGACTAAGATTTCGGGTATTTTGCTTGCCGCTATTGCAACTGAACTTATAGCACGAGCAATTTTCTCTTATATTTACACGCAGTATGGTGCTGGGCTTCCAGTTTAATGTCTGAAAATAGTTTGAACTTATAATGGCTATTTTGTTCAATAAAATTTGAGTTTTAAAAACGAATAAGGCTGATAAATATATGTCAGCCTTATTTTGTGTACAGTTTAAAAGATTATGCTATGAAACCTAAAGGATTTGAGCGTGGTTGGTCAATACTAATATATGCAATTCGTTTTACTGGAATAAAATATTTTTGTCCTTTATCACTATCTATTGTTAATATGTCACCTTGAAAAAAAGCGTCATTTATAATTTTAGTTAGTTCATCCACTGTTTTATCAGTACTGATGCTTATATCGCGGTTGCTTTTATGAATTCCTATAACAAGGTTCATTTTTCCTCCAAATAATATTTCCAAGTATGACGCAATTATTTTATCAAATTCTGGTGCAAAAATTCTTCAATAACTACTTTTACTCTAGCAGTGAAATTTAAAAAATAAGCTAAAATTATTATGGTGGAGGTAAAATGACAGTTAGATTAAATTGTAAACAACAAGCCATATATGATGCTTGTATGAAAGGTGAAAGTTTTCTTGTAATTGGTCAGCCTTTGACTGGCAAAACTACTTTAGCGACTCAAATTTTTGCTTTTAAGATAAAAGAGTCTTTTACATCTGATGACTGTCTCATTTTAGCTCCAACGAATTCTCAGGTAAAACAAATAGAAAACATCCTAACTACAAGCGTTACTAGTGCTACAAAAGGTCAAAAAGTCAGGACCCCTTCTTCTTATGCTTTGCATATTAGTCAAGTATGGCATAACAAACGTAAAGATCCTATTCCCGATCCTGAAGTAACTTCTCTTGCCAAACAAAATATTCTTGTAAAAGAAGTCATTAATAGTAAATATGATGAGATAGCTGAGAATTTGCATACAGATTTTATATCTACTGAAGAATTTTTAAGGCTAACTGTAGATGCTGTAGAGCTTTGTGAGGACTATGATATAAAACCAGAACTACTTAAAAATATAGCTCAGAAAGTAAATAAGCCTAATTGGTATGCGCTCGGAGTTATTTTAGAAGAAATTGAACATAGGATTGATAAAGAGTCAAAAACTAGAACTCAAGGCAGGATAGTATCAGCTAACAGAATACAGCATTATGCAAGCTATTTGCTTAAAAATTGGGACAGTAAAAAACACGAAAATCAAGTGTATGCTGATTTGCCTTTGCCGAAGTGTATAATAGTTGAAAATTTACAAGATTATACTCAATCAACTTTTGATTTGATTAGGACTTTGTATGGTTTAGGAGTGCAAGTAATACTTACTGTCTCACCTGATCAGACAGTGCGTTCCAGTAGTATAAATGTTTCTAAGCAAATATTCGATTTGGCTAAAGAACTAGATGTAAAAACTGAAATTTTAGATGAACAGTACATTCCTTCGGATAAGATAAGTCAGTTACAAAAATATATTGCCTCACAAATAACTACTAGAACTTCTTTGCCATATAAAGAAACAAAAGTTGTAGATATATATTCTCAGAAAGAGTTAGATAAAGACTTACAAGAGGGAATACCTATTTCTGATAACAGTGCTGATATTAAAATTTTTGATAACATATACAATGAGCATAAATATATTGCCAGATGGATACGTGAAAAAAATATTATAGATAAGGTTTCTTTAAAAGATATAGCTGTAATTGTACCGAGTAGACAGGAAAAAAAATTTACTCAAACCTTGCTACATGAATATGGTGTAAGATGTGAAAATACTTATGAAAGTAAAATTTTAAGTAAATCACCACTAATTAGAGTTATTTTAGAAACTTGTATTTTCATTAGTGAGTTAAGCACGCTTTTGAAACGTAACAATATCAAGCAGATTGTATTAAAAACTAATAAAAATATTGCAAAAGAAAAACAGTTTTTATTGGACCCCATTTTTTGTGAAAATGTTATACAACTGATAAAGTCTAACCCTATCTATGAACAGAGTGTCTTTAAAATAGCAAATAGTTCTTTGGTCGATATAGATTTACAAACCATAAAAAGAATAGATTTGTTATTGCTAAGTAAAAAGATTAAAGATAGTGCCGAGAATAATGTAGCGGTTGATTCTGAAAAATCTAGACAAAGCGCTACATCTGGTATTGAAAGTGACAGTGGTGCAGAAAACAGTATAGAAACTGTTTCAGATAAAAATATGAGCACTAGGGAGAATGCTGATATTACTAATGCGTCTGCTCAGGATTACATACCTACTTTTGTGGATTTAATTTTTAGCAACGATATTCAAGAATTTTGTGAAGAAAATAAGAATTACTTGAATAGACGTTTGAGTGAACAGCTTGAGATTTTACGAAAAATAATAGTGAGTACTTTACAGGTACTTTCTGAAAGCCAATATAACGTTGAAAGAATATTATGGGCAGTATGGTCTGAATCTAAAAAAGATGTTTTTTGGTGTAACCAAGTACTCAAAGAAGAAAATGGGTATGAAGAATTAGATGAAAACCTTGACGATTTAATAGCTTTATTTGATCAAGCTTCTTGGTGGACTGCACGTCATCAAAGAGGCACAATTACAGGTTTTTGTTACGAAAAACTAGCTGAAGAAATAGAGACAGATACAGTTGCTAGGCTTGGAATAAGACCTGCTGGGGTTAGAGTTTTGACTCCTAAGGAAACTGCAGGAATTACTTATAAAAACTTAGTGATAAAGGGACTTGAAAAGAATAAATGGCCACTTAGAAGTATGGCTGATTACGTTTATGAAAAGAATTTGTTATCTCAAATATTTGATAAAGAAATGACTTTTGAAGAGCTAGAATCTGTATCACCGGTTTTACAAGCTGAAATTATTAACAAAGATAGTTGGCAAACACAGTTGAAGCTACTTTTACACTCAATTAGCAGATCTACTCAAAACTTGCTTTTCACTACTATTGATAATGAAGAAACAAGTCCATCTATTTTTATCAGAATGATTAATAACGTTTTAGATAGAGATATATATACTGATGATACAGAAGAATCTTTTAAGTGTGAGAAAGCGATTGATACTTTTGACTTGAAATCCCATGTTGTAAACGTTAGAAGACTGCTAAATCAGTATTTAAAAAATCAGGCAGTACCGTATCCTAAACAGTTATTAAAAGAAGAAAAAACGTTTAGGGAAAAACTGAAAAATCTAGATAATTTGGAAGAAGAACTACAATCCAATGACATAAATACAGTTGCTAAAGTATTAAACGTGTTACGTTCTAACAATATCGAGGGTACAGATTACGAAAACTGGTATCGCCAATTACCAATTACTAACTTCCAGCCGATTGTATTGGATGATGAAGAAATATACCTTTCTCCATCACATTTAGATGGCATACATGCTTGTCAGATGAATTGGGTTTTAGAAAGTAAAGGTGGCGCTGCTTCTCCGATTATTCAGGTACAACTAACTGGTAATATAATCCATGGTATTGCTGAAAAATATCCAAACATAACTGACGAAAATGGAAATAATTTAGAGACTAAAATAAGGCAGAGTTTAGATACTGAGATTGAAAAACTCGGCTTACCGGATACTCATTTTAACCGCAAAATTGTTCGAGATATGAACAACATGATTGATAGATATATTGAGTACATAAAACTACATCCTGAAAAGGTTGAAACAGAAAAAGTTATTTCAGGTAAACTCACCACAAGTGACGGTAATAAAGAATTTAACATTTGGGGTAGGGTTGACAGGATTGAACATGTTGAAGATGGAAAAGTAATTATAAGCGATATTAAGACTGGTAAAAGTAACTTGACCAAGGAAAAAGTAGTTGAACACACTCAGCTTGGTGTTTATCAAATGTTATTCAACTCTGATAAGAAAAACTCTGAAGAAACTCTAGGGGCGAGAATTATTCCACTAGGCACAGGAAAAACTTTACCTATTCAAGGAAAAATTGACTTTGATAGCTATAGACAGGCTTTGCAAGACTCTTACTTGGGTGAAACTTACGAACAAATGCGTAAGAATTCTTCCAAAATAAAATCCGAGTTGAAAGAAAAAGGTTCGAATACGTTTTTTTATTTCAAGCTTGAAGAAATATTGCAAGAGTCATTTGCAGCGCATAAGTCACCTATTTTACTTCACGATAAATCAGGTTTAAAGTGTAGAACTTGTGAAATAATTTTTGAAAGTGGTGCTGACGATGAGTGATATAAAATATTCAGCTGCAGATATTTCTAAACTGTTAGGAATGGATTATCAGCCCACTGACGAACAAACCAAGGTTATTGAGGCTCCGTTGGGTTCTCCTGTGCTAGTAATAGCTGGAGCGGGGGCTGGAAAAACTGAAGTGATGTCCTCAAAAATTGTGTATATGGTTACTAATGGTTTAGTTAAACCTAATGAGATTTTGGCTCTCACTTTTGCTAATAAAGCTACTCAAGAACTAGATCAACGTATAAAAGCTAGGTTGAATAAAATTAGACGTAATATGGGGCAAAGAATTAGCTATTTTGAAGAAGAATATAACACTCCTAAAACTTCAACTTATAATGCTTTTGCTTTGATGATTGTTCAGGATTATGGTTATAAAATAGGTATTTCTCCTTTGACTAGGCTTATTACTGATGGTGAAGTTTGGCAGATATTTTACAGGATTGTTCAAGATTGGCAAGAAGATTTACACGAAGAAGTTTCACAAAGTGATATGCCTGAGTATGCTTATAGGTTATATCAAGAAATTAGTGAGCATGGTTTGTCGATACAAACTGTTAAAGAAAAGATTACTAGCTTTGCTAAGGAACTAGAAGATAATGCTAAATCTAGAAATAAGTTTAAGATAAGTAGTAAAATAACAGAAATAACGGATTCTCTTAGGGCAAGAGTTAGTATTTTACCTGTAATTCAGGCTTATGTAGATTATAAAAAACAAAATAATTTAATGGACTTTGCTGACCAGTTAAGGCTTGCTATAGAAATAATAGACAGATGTCCAGAAATTGTGCAAGAGTATAAGAATAGATACAAGGTTGTATTATTAGACGAGTATCAAGATACTTCTTCTTCTCAAATAAATTTATTATCTAAGATTTTCAACGGGCATGACGTTATAGCTGTGGGTGATCCTAAACAGGCTATTTACGGTTGGCGTGGAGCAAGCATAGGTGCTATTGAAAATTTTGATGAAAAGTTTAGCTCTTCTAGTGCTAAAACTCGTTTTTTGACCCTTTCAGTGTCTTGGAGAAATAGTAAGAACATACTTGACTACGCTAATACTGTTTGTCAAGATTTGTATGATCTGACTGAAAATTATTCTTTTGATATGCCTAAGCTACAGCCTCATGAAAAAACAACTGATGGTCAAATAGTTGTGACTCAAGGCACAGATTTACAGGAATCTTTCGAAATAATAGCTAGATATATTTATGAAAATAAGTTACCAGATGAAAAAGTGGCTATTATTTGTCGTAGAAAATCTATTTTTACAAAAATACAAGAGGAACTTTCTAAACTGGGGATAAAATCACAAAAAGTTGGTTTAGATGGTTTACTCATGCAAAACGTTATACAAGATTTACTAGCCTTTCTAAGGGTTAGCGTTGACAATACCGCCAATAAATATTTGTTACGCATATTTGATATGATGAACTTTGGTGTTAGAGATATGTTTTTATACAACGAATGGACCAAACATATTTCTTTTGAACTTACAGGAGATAGGCGAACTTTAAATATTACTGATTGCTTAGAAATTTTACCTCAAACAGGTTGGTATCCACAAAAACTTGCACCAAATAATACTGTAAGTGTTAGTGAAGATAGCAGTAAAAATTCTAATGGCTTGTCTGATAAAAATGAAGATAAAAATGTAGACCAAAGCACGAGGGGAATATCTGCTGAAGCAGTGCGTCGCCTAGAATATATAAGTAAATGTGTTAATAAGATTAGACGTAATTTAAATTTGAGTCTTGAAGAACAAGTTAAACAGGCTATAAGAATCACAGGTTTAGATATTCAAGCAGAAGTAGATATAAACAATGACGAAGAGAATCTATCGTTGCGTACTTTCTGCGAGCTGGCTAGAAAATTTGATGCTGAACGCACTGAAGGTGCGGGCTTTGTCCACAATGGTAGTGATACCTTATTAGCTTCATTCTTGGGATGGCTGGACGCTACTGAAAAGATGCGTGAGAATTTATCTTCCACTATTTCTCCAGCTACTGCTGATACGGTACAGATACTTACAATTCATGCAGCTAAAGGACTTGAATGGGATACCGTTATAGTTCCTGAACTCATTGAAGGTAAATTTCCTAGTGTTAAAGGTGGCACTAGGTACGTTAAAGTCAGTGATTCTTTTATAAATCCTTATGAAAAATTTGTTTTAGCTTCAGGTTGGCTCACAGATAAAGGTAATTTGCCTTATGAACTGCGTGATGACGCTCAATATTTGCCAGCCTTTGATATGAATGCTTATAAAGAAGAGCCTACTTCTACTAAATATATTGATGAGTATCGCAAGGAAATTGGGCAACATTTACTTAATGAAGAGTTGCGTTTAGCTTATGTTGCGTTTACGAGAGCTAAGAAAACTTTGGTATTGTCAGCACATAATTTTGCTACGAATGTCGTTGATAAACGTAAGATTGTTTCAAGATATGTTTATACTGCTTTGAATGATTATGAAGGTGAAGTGTTTATCTCTCCTGAGTACTATAAAGATGTTCAGGTGAATCAAGAAAATATTTACTATAGAAGTCCTATAGTTTTGTGGCCTAAGCTAGATTATAACCGTATAAAAGATGAAATTTTTGAAACACATTACATTAATGTATTAGCAGATGTTGACTGGGAAAAATATCAGTTCCCTAATAACTATGAATTATTAAAACAGTATAAAGATTTATCCTTAGAAGAGTTTGAAACCGAATTTTTATTAAAAGGTATAGATAAAGTAGATTCTGATTCATTCGACAGTAAATACTATCAAAATGGTCTTTATGCTAATAAATATGTGTTCAACGAAGAAGTTTTTAATGAGTTAAAACTATTGCTTATGGAATTAAACAAGGATAGTTTTGCTTTAAACATAACTAAACCTACCCGTTTAGCGACAACAAGCCTGATAAAGCGCGTAGAAGATGAAGAAATGTATTTGAAAAATTTGAGACGACCACTTCCTAAATTGCCGTCTGAAGCTGCAAGACTAGGCACTATTTTTCATGATTGGGTGCAGTCTCGCCAATGGGATAATGAAGCTTTATTTACTTTAGATGAAGCTGGTGAAGGTCCGTCTTTGTCGAGTCAGGAAAAAACTAAGTTATCTAAGTGGAAGACTAACTTTTTGAACCTTAGCTTAGTTAGTGAATGTGAATTTGTTGAACAGGAAGAAGAATATGAGTATCCAGTATTATATATGGATTCTTCAGGTAAAAGTCTTATAGAGAACTATATTTGTCGTATTGATGCTGTTTTGAGGGACAAAGATGGCCAGTATATTGTAGTTGATTGGAAGACTGGTAAAGTGCCTCAGAGTGAGTCTCGTAAATCTTTGGCGTTACAACTAGGTATATATAGGTTGGTTTGGGCTAGTAATAATAATATTGATTTATCGCAAGTTAAAGCTTGTTTTGCTTATGTTGATAGTAGTGAAGTCATTTATCTTGATGATATTTTTGAGGGTGAATTTGATTTAGAGTATTTGAAGCGAATTTTGGTGCAGGGTATATAAATTCCAATAATTATAGGAATAGTATCCAATTTTGTTGTTTTTATCACAAGGATTTATTGTTTACTATTTCCATTATGGGCGATGTTCCGTTTTGTGATATAGTTCATGTTTACAGGCTTTCTTTAATTTTAAAGAAAAGTTTTTATGTGTTATAAATAAGTTTTGTTCATTACGTAACATTATTTATTCAAAACAAATGCCCTTTGCTGTGGAGTGAACTTTTTCTGGTTTACTGTTATGTAAAATATTGCATTTATGCGGGGGGGGGGATATTTAGGGAGTGAATATGCGCTTTATGCGGAAAATATTATCAGTGTTGCTGATATTGGCTTTAGGAGTAATAACTTATATTGCTCCAGCTTATGCCGATATTAAAAATGACACTTTAAAAGTAGATATAAAAATTATCAATATCGAAGGTGATAATTCGACTAATGACCGATCAGAGTATTGGGTAAATGAAAATATTAATGCTGCTGCTGATATTAATATATCGGGTGAAGGAGCTAGTTTATCTGAACCTTGGGCTAGAATTACTGTTCCAAAACTTAGAGGTAAAGTTTACAAACCTCAGTTTGTTGATTCGCAAAAAGCTTATCAAACTACTCACACACAAGATGGCAATAACTGGTATGTTACTTATAAGTTTAAGGAATTATCCGGTGGTAATCGTCTGACTTTCCCATTTCCTTTTAAATTTAATGAAACCCCTACACGTAATGGTGACTCCGTAGATGTAAAATTTGAGATTTTAGATGGAAATAGTAGCAATCCTAAAAACGTATTGTATTCAACGACTAAGACTTATACTGCTAAAATAGAAGAAGTTGAATATAATAATTCAATATTAAAATTTCCACATGCTACAAGGAATACATATACCAATAAATATAGCTTCTCATATTATGTAACCGACCCGTCTCAAAAAGATACAGGTAATAATGCTCGCGAGAATAAACTTAACGCTATTTCTTACTATGATTTACCATCTTTAACAACAGGTAGTGTTAGGTATATTACTCCTGAAAATATAAAGACTATTATTACGATACCAGAAGGTATTACTTTTGATACGGAAAAGAATCCTGGTTGGACTTATGATGAGAATACTCGTACTGCTGTTCAAACAGTTGTAAAACCTAAGACAACTGATGTTTATGTTAAAGATGGCAACGATAAAAAATTAGGATATAAGGCAGAACCTATTATTACATTTAAAAACACTCCTTTTGGTACTTACACTATTAATGCAAAGTATATTGTTGATTCTGGTTTAGAAACAGAACGTGAATTGCCTTCAAGGGATGTTGTATTTGATGTTGGGGTTAAGACTTTCCAACAATATGGCGGTATGTATATTTATAAAACTGGTCACGAGTTAAACTCAGAAAACCACGCTTACAGTTATGTAAATGATAAATACTATGTTACTGATGAAGAGTATTCTGATATGCAGTATGTATCAAGATTCTCAGCGTATAATAATGGTTCTTCTCCAACCGATAGCACAAATGGTATTGTTACTAATCTTTATAAGCTTACAGATACATTAGATGACGAACGTATACATTACACTGGTTTTAAAATCAACTTTGATTCAGCTACTAGTGAGGTTAAAGGGGATAAAACTGAGTGGCTTGAAAAACATAAGGCTCGTTTTAATGCTGCTAACTTTAAACTTTATGGTGTAAAAGATAATGGTGATCGTGTATTAGTTGCATCTAATATACAAATGGATACACGTGTAGATGTTACTGATTCTAATCGAGAGTTTGTAAAACTAGAGCTAGAATCCGATAACCCTTTCATGCTCGATAACGTGTTTGGTAGAATTTGCACTTATGTTGCTATAAATGATAAAGATAAAGCTAAATGGGATAACGGAGAATATACGACTCCTCAGAAAATTACTTCTGGAATTGAGGCTACTATAAAGATTGCTAAGGAACCTGATATGGATACAGCAAACCTTATAGTGCGCAAAGATTTGTCTAACAAAGAAAATTCTTATTTAAATGTCGGTGCAATAAGTCCTCAAGCAAGGATTTTCTCTACTGCAGATACGACAGTTGTATATAAAAAGAGCGGAAGTACAACATATCGTTTTCTTGAAGGCTCATTTGGGTTTGGTACTTGGGGACCTCTAAATAAACTAGAAAATGTAAAGTATGTTACTTTACTTCCTCCAGGTGTTGAATATGTGAGACGTGCTTCTGTCGCTCCATCAAGCCTTACCCCTCCTGCCCCTACAGTTATTCCTAATTATAAGAATACTGGTAAAACGGCTGTTATAACTGAAATGGGTGATTTAGACTTTGAAGTTCTAAAAACCAAAACCGTAAATGTTAGGTATGAATTAGAGCTTACTGTTCATGCTAGTAAAGGTAATAACGAAGTTGTAGACTATATAACTTATGATAATAATGCTTTAGTGAAACCTTTATATGCTTCTGAAGGGGAAGCTGATAGGTTGGATTTGGATGATGACGGTGATCGTGATGAAGTATTCCTTGCAAGGTCATCTAATATTAACTTTATCCCTCCACTAGAACTTGTTGTCACTAAGCAGGTTTCAAATAATAAGAATAACTTTAGTTTTAGTTCAGGTGTTGATTTTGGATCAGAATTTTTCTACAGAATAAGGATTTCCAATAACACTATTTCTGACGCTAGAATTGTTGATGTTCTTGATGTTTTGCCTTACGTAGGTGACCATGTCATTGTTGCTAATGATGCGGGTAAATACGTAAACCGTGGTTCAGTTTTTGCAACCACTCTTTCTAATAGTGTAGAGTCTGTGCCTGAAAATGCTGAAGCTTTGGAACTATACGATGTTTTCTATCAGCTAACACCACAAGGAGCTGACTTAGAAAGCGTTCGTGACGGAGCATGGGTTAGTGCAACTGACGTTCCAAACGGAGACTTCTCAACAGTAAAAAGCATAAAGCTAACCTTAAAACCAGGCAAAAAAATTGCTTCTAACCAGGAAGTAGGCATTATTGTTCCTGTTAGAATGCCAGTCGATAAGTCTTTGACTGAGAAAGATTTTGCTTACAATACATCAGCTATTTCAACTGACCGAATACTATTCTCAGAAGGAAATAAAACCAGCGTAACACCTAATAAGTACAGTATCAGTGGTACTTATTTCAAAGATTTCAATGCAGATGGACTCATTGGTGATACTGATGATAAAGTTGCTGGACGTCAAGTTGAACTAATTGATGCTACAACTGGTAATGTAGCTACTGATATTGATGGCACACCTATTCCTAGTGTTACTACTGATGAAAACGGTAAATATTCGTTCACGGTTTACAAGCAGGGTGAATATATTGTTCGTTTCGCTAAAGAAAACACAGAAACATTCACATCTGTAAATAACAAAAAGGCAAATAACAGCAATATTGAGACTTCAGCTGATGACCACGGAGATTCCTACCGTATTAACCTGACACCATTAATGTCAAAAGCTACTGTGAATGCTGGTTTGCTTTCTGATAAGCGTGATGTTGTTATTAGTAAGGTTTCTTCTGTTGCTGGTGAAAATGGTATTAAACCAGGCCTTGAGAACGTTGAATTCAAACTTTACTCAATGGCTGATGATTCTTTAGTTGCAACTACAACCACTAATGAAGTTGGTAGGGCTGTTTTTGCAAACATTCCTTTCGGTGAATACAAGATTGTTGAATCTCGTCCTTTACCAGGATATGAAGTATTAGAACCAAATGGTAGAGTTATCAATTTGACTAATGGAGATTTCCCTATACAGATTTTTGAAAACGCTCCTATAAAAGGTACAGTCACAGTTACAAAGACTGATAGCGATACTAATAGCCCAATTGCTAATGTCGTATTTGCTTTGAAGCAGGGTGATAACGAGGTTGCTACTGCTACAACTGATGCTCAGGGCGTTGTTACTTTCAGTAATGTCAAGTACGGTGAGTATACTTTGGTTGAGAAGACTCCACTTGAGGGTTATGTTGCTTCAACACGTACTGAAACAGTGAACATTGATAGTAATGGTAAGTCTGTTGTTTTTGCTGATTGGAAGAATACTAAGATTAAGGGTAGTGTTAGTGTTCTAAAACATGATGGTGATACTAATAGTCCTCTTGCTGGTGTTGTTTTTGCTCTAATGCAAAACGGTCAGGAAGTTGCTACTGCTACAACTGGTCAAGATGGTGTTGCTACTTTCAGTAGTGTTGTTTACGGTGCTTACACTGTAGTTGAAAAATCAACTCTTGACTCTCACGTTTTGAATACTGAGACTGTTTATAATGCTGATGTTCGCACTGATGGTGAGAATGTTTTCGTGAATGAAAACGATCCTCTTCTAAACTATGAGAAGAAGGGTACAGTCACGGTTACCAAGACTGACAGTGATACTAATGAAGCTATCAGTGGTGTTGTCTTTGCTTTGAAACAAGGTGATAAGGAGATAGCAACTGCAACTACTGGTCAAGATGGTGTTGCTACTTTCAGTAATGTTAAGTATGGTGAGTATACTTTGGTTGAGAAGACTCCTAAGGTTGGTTATGTTGCTTCAACACGCACTGAAACAGTGAACATTGATACCAATGGTAAGTCTGTTGCTTTTGCTGATTGGACTAATACTAAGGTTAAAGGTTCGGTTGTTGTTTCTGTTACTGACAAGGTTGCGGGTGCTCCTATTTCTGGTGCTTTAGTTGAGTTGAGGGAAAAGGAAACTGGTAAGGTTGTTTCTAGGGGTAAGTCTGATTCTGCTGGTAAAGTTATTTTTGCTGATGTGCCTTATGGTGACTATGAGGTAGTTCAGGTTGCTTCTACTGATAAATATATATTTAGTACTGATCCGATTTCAGTTTCAATTACTGAAAATGGTTCTGTTAATAAGGTATTTATTACTAATACTCTTAAGGTTGAGTTGAAGAAAGTTTCACGTAAGAGGTTGGTAAATACTGGTGTAGAGACATCTGCTTTGTATCTGATGGGTATCTTTGGAATTTTAGGGCTTGCTCTTATTGTTTCGAGGAAAAAGCAGAGTGAGTAGTTGAGTTTTTATACTCGTAGATAAGTGATAGGGTCAGTTATAAAATAAACTGACCCTACTACTTTTTATTTAAAGATTTAGTATAAAGCAAAAAAACTTGAGGATATAATATGTAGAACACTGTATTTTACTTATTCTTTTGTATGTAAAGTAAATATTTGTTACTTTATTCGGACAATTATTTTAAATACATTAAAGCAGTAAAGAAAATTATAATTGTTGTATTGGCGCTGTTTTTGAGGGTGAATTTGATTTAGAGTATTTGAAGCGAATTTTGGTGAGAGGTATCTAACTTTTAATAACTATAGAAGTTATATCTAGTTTTTATTATTTCGTTACAATATTTTAATATTTATTATTTCCATTATGAGTGGTATTCCGTTTTGTGATATAGTTTTTATTTGCAAAACTTTCTTTAATTTTAGAGAAAAGTTTTTATGTGTTACGAATAAGTTTTATTTACTATATAACACTACTTATTCAAAACAAAATACCCTTTGCTGTGGAGTGGACTACTTCAGTTTGCTGTTATATAAAGTATTACATTTCATGCGGGGGGGGGGTAATATTAGGGAGTGAATATGCGCTTTATGCGGAAAATATTATCAGTGTTGCTGATATTGGCTTTAGGAGTAATAACTTATATTACCCCTGCTTATGCTAGTAACAGTAACGATACTTTAAAAGTAGATATAAAAATTATTAACCTTGAAGGTGATAATTCGACTAATGACCGATCAGAGTATTGGGTAAATGAAAATATTAATGCTGCTGCTGATATTAATGTGTCTGGTGAGGGAGCTAGTTTATCTGAACCTTGGGCTAGAATTACTGTTCCAAAACTTGGAGGCAAAATTAAAAAACCTCAGTTTGTGGATTCGGAAAAAGCTTATCAAACTACTTATACAGAAGATGAAAATAACTGGTATGTTACTTATAAGTTTAAGGAATTATCCGGTGGTAATCGCCTGACTTTCCCATTTCCATTTATATTTAATGAAGACCCTACACGTAATGGTGATTCTGTTGACACCAAATTTGAAATTTTAGATGGAAATAGTAGCGATCCTAAAAACGTATTATATTCAGCAACTAAGACTTATACTGCTAAAAAACAAGAGGTTGAATATAATGATTCAAAACTTAGGTTTTCTTATGTTAGTTCATCATTAGATCCAGCTACTAAGCTTCCATATGAATCGTTTATTGCTACTGCGTCTCAGAATGATACGGGTAGTACTGAACGTACAAGGAATCTTCATGCTATTTCATTTTATAATCTTCCACCTGGAACACCAGATAATGTTTCTTATATTACTCCTAAAAATATAAAGACTATTATTACGATACCAGAAGGTATTACTTTTGATACGAAAAAAAATCCCGACTGGACTTATGATGAGAATACTCGTACTGCAAGCCTTATAAGTACAGATGTTAAAAGAAAAAGCCGTAGTTTTGGTGATGGTAGGATAGAAGGATATATTGCAGAACCTACTATTACTTTTAAAAATACTCCTTTTGGTACTTACACTGTTAGTGCAAGATATATTGTTGATTCTGGTTTAGAAACAGAACGTGAATTACCTTCAAGAGATTTTAAATTTGCGGTTACGCGTATTATTTATTTTCCTTCAGGTAACGCATACATTTATAAATATGGAGATGCGCCGGGTTCACCTGTTTATGATTATACTTATGCGGATAATAAATACTATGCTGGTGGTAAACCATATGACGATATGGTATATAAAGGAACCTTCGCAATGTATAATAATGGTTCTTCTCCAACCGATAGCACAAATGGTATTGTTACTAATCTTTATAAGATTACAGATACATTAGATGACGAACGTGTACATTACACTGGTTTTAAAATTAACTTCGATTATTCTGATGTTAAAGAAAATAAAACTGAGTGGATTGAAGAACATAAGGCTCGTTTTAATGCTGCTAACTTTAAACTTTATGGTGTAAAAGATAATGGTGATCGTGTATTAGTTGCATCTAATGTACAAATGGATACACGTGTAGATGTTAATGATCCTAATCGAGAGTTCGTAAAGCTAGAGCTAGAATCTGACCAGCCTTTCAAAATGGATAATATATATGGCAAAACTTACACTTATATTGCTATAAATGATAAAGATAAATCTAAATGGGATAACGGAGAATATACAAGTTCTCAGAGAATTACTTCTGGAATTGAGGCTACTGTAAAGATTGCTAAGGAATCTGATATGGATACAGCAAAGCTTACAGTGCTCAAAGATTTGTATAAGAAAAACCATGCTTACTTAGACGTTGACTCAATACAACCTAGAGCAACTATTTCAGGTAGCGCAGATACGACAGTTGTATATAAAAAGAGTGGAAGTAGAACAGGTTATCTTCTTAGAGGATTGTTTGACAGAGGTGGATGGGGACCGCTAAATAAAGTAGAAAATGTAAAGTATGTTACTTTACTTCCTCCAGGTGTTGAATATGTGAGACGTACTTCTGTCTCTCCATCAAGCCTTACCCCTCCTGCCCCTACAGTTATTCCTAATTATAAGAATACTGGTAAAACAGCTGTTATAACTGAACTGGGTGACTTGGACTTTAGTGTTCTAAAAACTAGAGAAATAGATGCTAGATACGAACTAGAACTTACTATTAATGCTAGTAGGGGAAATAATGAAATTGAAAACTATATAACTTACGATAATAATGATTTAGTGAAGCCTCTTACCGATTCCTATGGTAAAGCTGATAATCTAGATTTGGATGGTGATGGTGATCGTGATGAAGTATTCCTTGCAAGGTCATCTAATATTAACTTTATCCCTCCACTAGAACTCATTGTTACTAAGGAAGTTTCAAACACTAAGGATAATTTCAGTTTTATTTCAGATATAGATTTAGATTCAGAATTTTTCTATAGGATAAAGATTAATAATAACACTATTGCTGCAGCTCCTGTGGCTGATGTTATTGATGTTTTACCTTATGTTGGTGACCATGCTATTGTCGCTAACGACACAGGTGAATATAAAGAACGTGGTTCAGCTTTTGCTGTTGCGCTTTCTAACAGTGTAGAATCTGTGCCTGAAAATGCTGAAGCTTTGGAACTATACGATGTTTTCTATCAGCTAACACCACAAGGAGCTGACTTAGAAAGCGTTCGTGACGGAGCATGGGTTAGTGCTGCGGATGTTCCAAACGGAGATTTCTCGACAGTAAAAAGTATAAAGTTTACTCTAAAATCAGGTAAAAGAATTGCTTCCAAGCAGGAAGTAAGAATTATTATTCCTGCTAGAATGCCATCTGATAAGTCTTTGAGTGAGAAAGATTTTGCTCATAATACATCAGCATTGTCAACCGATCGACGACTATACTCAGAAGGAAATAAAACCAGCGTAGCACCTAATAAGTACAGTATCAGTGGTACTTACTTTAAAGATCTTAATGGAGATGGTGTTATTGGTGATACTGAAGATAAGGTTGCTGGACGTCAAGTTGAACTAATTGATGCTACAACTGGTAATGTGGCTACTGATATTGATGGTAGGCCTATTCCTAGTGTTACTACTGGTGAAAACGGTAAATATTCATTTACAGTTTATAAGCAGGGTGAATATATTGTTCGTTTCGCTAAAGAAAACACAGAAACATTTACATCTGTAAATAATAAAAAGCCTAAGAATAGTAATATTGAGACTTCAGCTGATAACCATGGAGATTCCTACCGTGTTACTTTGTCACCGTCGATAACAGATATTATTGCGAATGCTGGTTTGTATTCTGATAAGCGTGATGTTGTTATTAGTAAGGTTTCTTCTGTTGCTGGTGAAAATGGTATTAAACCGGGTCTTGAAAATGTTGAGTTCAAGCTTTATTCAGTGGCTGATGATTCTTTAGTTGCGACTGCAACTACTAATGAAGTTGGTAGGGCTGTTTTTGCAAATATTCCTTTTGGTGAGTATAAGATTGTTGAATCTCGTCCTTTGCCAGGATATGAAGTATTAGAACCAAATGGTAGAGTTATCAATTTGACTAATGGGGATTTCCCTATACAGATTTTTGAAAACACTCCTATAAAAGGTACAGTCACAGTTACTAAGACTGATAGCGATACTCATGAGGCTATTGGTGGTGTCGAGTTTGTTCTAAAGCAAAACGATAAAGAGATCGTAGCAGCAACAACTAACGATGAAGGTATTGCTACTTTCAATGATGTTGCTTTCGGCGAGTACACTCTTGTTGAGAAAGCTCCTAAGACCGGTTATGCTGCTTCAACACGTACAGAGACAGTAAACATCGACAGAAATGGCAAGCGCGTTGAGATTAGTAACTGGACGAACACCAAGGCTAAAGGTACTGTGACAGTAACTAAGACTGATAGCGATACTCGTGAAGTTATTGCTGGTGTCGAATTTGCTTTGAAACAGGGTGGTCAAGAGGTTACATCAGTAACTACTGGTCAAGATGGTGTTGCTACCTTTAGTAACCTTGTTTACGGTGAGTATACTTTGGTTGAAAAGGCTCCTAAGACCGGTTATGTTGCTTCTACTCGCACTGAGACAGTAAATATTGATGCTGATGGTAAGAGTGTTGCTTTTGCTGATTGGAAGAATACTAAGATAAAGGGTAGTGTTAGTGTTCTAAAGCACGACGGTGATTCTAATAGTCCTCTTGCTGGTGTTGTATTTGCTTTGAAACAGGGTGATGTTGAGGTTGCAACAGCTACAACTGGTCAAGATGGTGTTGCTACCTTTAGTAACGTTGTTTACGGTGATTACACTGTTGTTGAAAAAACAGCTCTAGTTTCACACGTTTTGAACACTGAGACTGTTTACAATGCTAATGTTCGTAATGATGGCGAAAATGTTTTTGTCAACGAAACAGCACCATTCTTGAACTATATCAAGAAGGGTACAGTCACAGTTACTAAGACTGATAGCGATACTAATAGCCTAATTGCTAATGTCGTATTCGCTTTGAAGCAGGGTGAGAACGAGGTTGCTACTGCTACAACTGATGCTCAGGGTATTGCTACTTTCAGTAATGTCAAGTACGGTGAGTATACTTTGGTTGAGAAGACCCCAGTTGAGGGTTATGTTGCTTCTACTCGTAGCGAGACTGTGAACATTGATAGTAATGGTAAGTCTGTTGCTTTTGCTGATTGGAAGAACACTAAGATAAAGGGTAGTATTGCTGTCACCAAGACTGATAGTGATACTCACGAAGCTATCGCTGGCGTTAAGTTCGTCTTAAAGCAAAACGGTCAGGAAGTTGCGACAGCTACAACTAGCCAAGATGGTGTTGCTACCTTTAGTGATGTTGTTTATGGTGAGTATACTTTGGTTGAGAAGACCCCAGTTGAGGGTTATGTTGCTTCTACACGTACCGAGGCAGTAAATATTGATACTAATGGTAAGTCTGTTGCTTTTGATAACTGGACTAACACTAAGATCAAGGGAACTGTTACAGTTACTAAGACTGATTCTGACAGTAACGAAGCTATCGCTGGTGTTGTGTTTGCTTTGAAGCAGAATGGTCAGGAAGTTGCGACAGCTACAACTGGTCAAGATGGTGTTGCTACCTTTAGTGATGTTGTTTACGGTGAGTATACTCTTGTTGAGAAGACTCCAGCTGAGGGTTATGTTGCTTCTACTCGCACCGAGGCAGTAAATATTGATACTAATGGTAAGTCTGTTGCTTTTGCTGATTGGAAGAATACTAAGATTAAGGGAACTGTAACGGTTACTAAGTCTGATAGCGATGATTCAAACGTCAAGCTTGAGGGTGTTGTCTTTGCTTTGAAGCAGGGCGAACGTGAGATTGCTACTGCTACAACTGATGCCCAGGGTGTCGCTACTTTCAGTAATGTTAATTACGGTGAGTATACTCTTGTTGAGAAGACTCCAGCTGAAGGTTATGTTGCTTCTACTCGCACCGAGACAGTGAACATTGATGCTGATGGTAAGTCTGTTGCTTTTGCTGATTGGACTAACACTAAGATAAAGGGTAGCGTTAGTGTTCTAAAGCATGACGGCGATACTAATCTTCCTCTTGCTGGTGTTGTATTTGCTCTAATGCAAAACAATACTGAGATAGCAACAGCTACGACGAATGATGAGGGTATTGCTACCTTTAGCAACGTTGTCTTTGGTGCTTATACTGTGGTCGAAAAGTCAACTCTTGCCTCTCATGTTTTGAATGCTGATACCACTTATAATGCTAATATTCGTACTAATGGTGAGAATGTTTTCGTCAACGAAACAGCACCGTTCTTGAACTATATCAAGAAGGGAACTGTAACGGTAGCAAAGGCTGATAGCGATACTAATGGACCGATTGCTAATGTCGTGTTTGCTCTAAAGCAGAATGGTCAGGAAGTTGCAACAGCAACAACTGGTCAAGACGGTGTTGCTACTTTCAGTAATGTAAAGTACGGTGAGTATACTTTGGTTGAGAAGACCCCAGTTGAGGGTTATGTTGCTTCTACTCGCACCGAGACAGTGAACATTACTGCTGATGGTCAGAATGTTGTATTTGATAACTGGACTAACACTAAGATTAAGGGAACAGTTACAGTTACTAAGACTGATGCTGATAGTCATGAAGCTATTAGTGGTGTTGTCTTTGTTTTGAAGCAGAATGATAACGAGGTTGCAACTACAACTACTGGTCAAGATGGTGTTGCAACGTTTAGTAATGTTGTTTATGGTGAGTATACTTTGGTTGAAAAGGCTCCTAAGGTTGGTTATGTTGCTTCAACTCGCACCGAGACTGTAAACATTACTGCTGATGGTCAGAGTGTTGCTTTTGCTGATTGGACTAACACTAAGATTAAGGGAACTGTAACGGTAACCAAGACTGATTCTGACAGTAATGAAGCTATCTCTGGTGTTGTCTTTGCTCTAAAGCAAGGTGATGTTGAGGTTGCGACAGCAACAACTGGTCAAGACGGTGTTGCTACCTTTAGTGATGTTGTTTACGGTGACTATACTTTGCTTGAAAAGACTCCAGCTGAAGGTTATGTTGCTTCAACACGTAGTGAGACTGTAAACATTGAAAGCAATGGTCAGAGTGTTGAGTTTAGTGATTGGACTAACACTAAGATAAAGGGTAGCGTTAGTGTTCTAAAACATGACGGCGATACTAATCTTCCTCTTGCTGGCGTTGTCTTTGCTCTAAAGCAAGGTGACAAAGAAGTAGCTACTGCTACAACAAATGACGACGGTATAGCTACCTTTAGTAATGTTGTCTTTGGTGCTTATACTGTGGTCGAAAAGTCAACTCTTGCCTCTCATGTTTTGAATGCTGATACCACTTATAATGCTAATATTCGTACTAATGGTGAGAATGTTTTCGTAAATGAAAATGATCCATTGTTGAATTATGCGAAGAAAGGCACTGTGACAGTTACCAAGACTGATTCTGACAGTAACGAAGCTATCTCTGGTGTTGTCTTTGCTCTAAAACAAGGTGATGTTGAGGTTGCGACAGCAACTACTGGTCAAGATGGTGTTGCTACATTTAGTGACGTTGTTTACGGTGAGTATACTCTTGTTGAGAAGACTCCAGCTGAAGGTTATGTTGCTTCTACACGTAGTGAGACTGTAAACATTGAAAGCAATGGTCAGAGTGTTGAGTTTAGTGATTGGACTAACACTAAGATCAAGGGCAGTGTCGTTGTTTCTGTTACTGATAAGGTTACTGGTGCTCCTATTTCTGGTGCTTTGATTGAGTTGAGGGAAAAGGGAACTAGTAAGGTTATTTCTAAAGGTAAAACTACTGCTTCTGGCAAGGTTACTTTTGTTGATGTGCCTTACGGTGAGTATGAGGTAGTTCAGGTTGCTTCAACTGGTACTTATGTCTTTAGTACTGATCCGGTTTCGGTTTCGATTATTGAAGATGGTCGTGTTGTTGAAGTAGCTATTACTAATACTCGTAGGGTTGAATTGAAGAAGGTTCCACGTAAGAGGTTAGTAAATACCGGTGTGGACACATCTGCTTTGTATCTAATGGTTGTCTTTGGAATTTTGGGATTTGGTCTTGCAGTTCCGAGGAAAAAGCAGAGTGAGTAATTGAGTTTATTCTCGTAAGTGAGCGGTAGGGTCAGCTTGTTTTATAGTTGATTCTACCGCTTTTTATTTAAAGATTTACTATAGGTGAGGTGATAAAGGTTTGAGATATGAGGGTGTGAAGTATATTGTGTTTTTGTTTATTTTTTATATAAAATAAATATTTGTTACTTTATTCGAGTATTTATTTTAATTACATCAAACTAGTAAAGGAAATAAATCGAACTTTATAATATTTATATAATTTTGTGACATAAAATGTGATTTTCTTAACTAGTAATATTATGTTTTTCTCTCTAAAAAATTTCTAACATTCAAAAGAATGCCTCTGTTATAAAAGTTTTATATAGAATTTGTCTATTTTTAGGATTGTTAATCTATTCATTGGGATAGGGTGGTATTTTTTATATGTTATATCTCTAAGATTTTTTATAGCTAGTTTAGATTTTCTTATTTGTAAAAAAGTTTTTAATTCTTTTGTTACTTATTTGAAACTAAATTGGTGACTACTTCATAGGGGAAGAATCATGTCGTACACACGTAAAGTGATGTCTATACTTTTAGTATTAGCATTGGGGATAATAACATATATTACTCCTGCCTATGCTGATGATAATCCCAGTTCGTTAAGAGTGGATTTGAGAATTATCAATATTGAAAGCAATGGATCAATAAATGATAAATCTGAGTTTTGGGTGAAAGATACAATTAATGCTGCAGCTGATATTAATGTATCAGGTAGTGGAGCAAATATACCTGAACCTTGGGGTAGAGTTACCGTTCCAAAAATGAACGGAAAAATTGTAAAACCAGACTTCGCAGCTTCTCAAAAAGCATATGAAACTGTTTACGCAGAAGATGAAAATAACTGGTATGTTACCTATAAATTTAAGGAGTTATCTGGTGGTAACCGTCTGAGCTTACCGTTTCCTTTTAGATTTGTAGAAAGTACTGCGGAAAACGGCGACTCTGTAGATGTAAAATTTGAAATTTTAGATGGTAATAGTCCTGACCCTAAAAATGTATTATATTCAACAAATAAGGTTTACACTACTAAAAAGCAAGAAGTCGAATATAACGAATCTATATTTAAAATCGAATCAAGTTATAGCACAGGTTCAGGCGGGGTACCATATTTTACAGCACCAGTACTTCGTGGGGAAACTGATACTGGTAATAAAGAAATCCCTATAAGCTTAAAAACTGTTGCTGTGTACGATACACCTAGTGAAAACGAAAATAAGCTTACTTATATTAAACCTACTAATATAAAAATGACAGTTACCATTCCTGAAGATATTACTTTTAAGACAGAAGATAACCCAGGGTGGAGCTACGATGAGACCACTCGTATAGCTAGTATCGTAGTAGAAAGAACAGAAGGAAGTTCTAGTGTTCACACTAGCAATAAAATAGGAATCTACAAGATACCAGTTGTAAAGCTAAAGAATACTCCTTTTGGTGACTACACTTTTAATGCTAGATACATTGTTGACGCTGGTTTGCCAAGCGAAAGAGAACTTACTCCAAGAACCACTACATTTAACGTAAGACCAACTATTTTTGTTCAAACTGGTAGTATGTATATTTTCAAAGAAGGACATAAAGTATCTCCCTCCGATTTGCATTCATATTCTTATTCAAATGATGGAAAATACTATATTGGAACAAAGCAGTATAACGAAATGATGTATACGAGTAGCTTTTCTGCCTATAACAACGGTGCCACACCGACTGAACCGAATGGTGGTAAAGTAACTCATGTATATAAAATTATAGACACCTTAGATGATGAACGTATCCATTACACAGGCTTTACATTTGATGTCAACGATATAACGGGCAATACTAACGTTAATAGTAGAGAATTAGTTGAAGAAAACGTAAATCGTTTTAACAGTTCTAACATTAAACTTTACGGCATTAAAGCAAATGGTGACCGTGTGCTAATTGCATCTAATGTGCAAAATAATGTACGTGTCGATGTAAACGATCCTAACCGAGAGTTCGTCAAATTAGAACTTGAAGGGGAAGAACCGTTCAAACTTGACAATGTAAGAGGAAATATTTACACCTATGTTTCTATAAATGACTCAGAAAAACAAAAATGGAATAATCGAGAATATTCAGAGCCACAAAGATACCCTTCTCGTGTCGAAGCAGAAGTTAAAATAAGTAATGAATCAAATCTATCTAACACAAATAAACAAACAATTAGAGATTTACATAGAAATAGTAGAGCTTATGTCGATTTGAGAAAACTTACTCCAGAAAGTGACATTAATGTACCTGACGATATGAGGGTAGTTTATAAAAATACTGGAAACAAAGTGAATTATAGGGTTGGAGGTATTTTTAATAGTGGTGATTGGGGTCCAATTCACAATATAGAAGGTATGAAAACTATTACTTTGTTGCCTCCAGGTATTGAATATGCTGGACTCTCACGTATATCTCCACCAAGCATTAAAGTTCCAGAACCTGTCATTATTCAAAATTATAAAAATACTGGTAAAACAGCAATTATATGTGATATAGGTGATATTGATTTCTCAGAAATTGGACGAAGAGACGTAAATATTGACTACACTCTAAACGTTACCCCATACACCAGTAGAGGTATTAATAAGGTTGAAAATTATCTGTTATACGATGATAACAATATTATTACACCAAGAAGTAGAGAACGTACATATATAGATGCTATGGACTTAGATGGTGATGGTGACCGTGACGAGAAATTTGTTACTCTCTCATCTAATATTGACTTTATTCCACCTTTGGAGTTAATTGTCACTAAAGAAATTTCTCCTAATAAAGAAAGCTTCGGATTCGTCTCAGATATAGATTTAGGTGCAGATTTCTTCTACAGGATAAAGATTAATAATAATACAGTTGCTGATACTACTGTTGCTGATATTATTGATGTTTTGCCTCATGTTGGTGACCATACCATCGTTGCTAATGACGCGGGTGAATATATAAACCGTGGTTCAGCATTTGCTGTTACTCTTTCTAATAGTGTAGAGTCTGTGCCTGAAAATGCTGAGGCTTTGAAGTTATACGATGTTTTCTATCAGCTAACACCACAAGGAGCTGACTTAGAAAGCGTTCGTGACGGAGTATGGGTTAGTGCTGCGGATGTTCCAAACGGAGATTTCTCGACAGTAAAAAACATAAAACTTGTTTTGAAACCAGGAAAAGTTATTCCTACTCAAAGTGAAGTAGACATTATTATTCCAGCTAAAATGCCGTCTGATAAAAATCTAACTAGGAATGATTTTGCTTATAATACATCAGCTTTGTCAACTAACCATTCTACTTTCTCAGAAGCTAACAGAGTTACTACAGTGCCTAACCGCTATGAAATCTCTGGTACTTACTTCAAAGATTTTAATGCAGATGGAGTTATAGGTGACACTGAAGACAAAGTTGTTGGACATCAAGTTGAACTAATTGATGCTACAACTGGTAATGTTGCCACTGATATTGATGGCACACCTATTCCTAGTGTTACTACTGATGAAAATGGTAAATATTCATTTACAGTTTATAAGCAGGGTGAATATATTGTTCGTTTCGCTAAAGAAAACACAGAAACATTTACACCTGTAAATAACAAAAAGGCGAACAACAGCAACGTTGAGAGTTCAACTAATAACCACGGAGACTCCTACCATATCAGTTTAGACTCATCAACACCTACTGATATCTTTGCTAATGCTGGTTTACTTTCTGATAAGCGTAACATTGTTATTAGTAAGGTTTCTTCTGTCGCTGGTGAAAATGGTATTAAACCGGGTCTTGAAAATGTTGAATTCAAACTTTACTCAGTAGCTGATGATTCTTTAGTTGCAACTACAACCACTAATGAAGTTGGTAGGGCTGTTTTTGCAAACATTCCTTTTGGTGAATACAAGATTGTTGAATCTCGTCCTTTGCCAGGATACGAAGTAACAGAACCAAACGGCAGAATTATTAACCTAACACCAGGAGAGTTTAATATACAAATGTTTGAAAACACTCCTATAAAAGGTACTGTGACAGTTACTAAGACTGATGCTGATAGTCATGAAGCTATCGCCGGTGTTGTTTTTGCTCTAAAGCAGGGTGATAACGAGGTTGCAACAGCAACTACTAACGATGAAGGTATTGCTACTTTCAATGATGTCGCCTTTGGTGAGTACACTCTTGTTGAGAAAGCTGCTAAGACTGGTTATGTTGCTTCAACACGCACAGAGACTGTAAACATCGACAGAAACGGTAAACGTGTTGAGATTAGTGACTGGACTAACACTAGGATTAAGGGAACTGTAACGGTAACTAAGACTGATAGCGATACTCGTGAGGCTATTTCTGGTGTTGAGTTTGTTCTAAAGCAGGGTGATAACGAGGTTGCAACGGCAACTACTGGTCAAGATGGTGTTGCTACCTTTAGTGATGTTGTTTACGGTGAGTACACTTTGGTTGAAAAGGCTCCTAAGGTTGGTTATGTTGCTTCTACTCGCGCTGAGACAGTAAATATTGATGCTGATGGTAAGAGTGTTGTTTTTGCTGATTGGAAGAACACTAAGATCAAGGGAAATATTAGTTTGAGTAAGGTTGATGCTGATACTAATCTTCCTCTTGCTGGTGTTATATTTGCTTTGAAGCAGGGTGATAACGAGGTTGCGACAGCTACAACTAATGATCAGGGTGTTGCTACTTTCAGTAACGTTGTTTATGGTGATTACACTGTTGTTGAAAAAACAGCTCTAGTTTCACACGTTTTGGATACTACTACGATTCACTCGGTAAGTATTCGTGAAAACGGTACAACAGTCGTATTAACGCAAGCACCTCTAACTAACACTATAAAGAAAGGCACAGTAACAGTAACCAAGACTGATAGCGATACTAATGGACCGATTGCTAATGTCGTGTTTGCTCTAAAGCAGGGTGATAACGAGGTTGCAACGGCAACTACTAACGATCAGGGTGTTGCTACTTTCAGTAACGTTGTTTATGGTGAGTACACTTTGGTTGAGAAGACTCCTAAGGTTGGTTATGTTGCTTCTACTCGCGCTGAGACAGTGAACATTGATGCTGATGGTAAGTCTGTTGTTTTTGATAACTGGGCTAACACTAAGATCAAGGGAACTGTTACAGTTACTAAGACTGACAGTGATGATGCAAATGTCAAGCTTGAGGGTGTTGTATTTGCTTTGAAACAGGGCGATAACGAGATAGCTACTGCTGTTACTGGTGCTGATGGTATCGCTACTTTCAGTAACGTTGTTTATGGTGAGTACACTTTGGTTGAAAAGACCCCTAAGGTTGGTTATGTTGCTTCTACTCGCACCGAAGCTGTAAACATCGACAGAAACGGTAAACGTGTTGAGGTTAGTGACTGGACTAACACTAAGATCAAGGGAACTGTAACGGTAACTAAGACTGATAGTGATAGTCATGAAGCTATCGCTGGTGTTGTTTTTGCTCTAAAGCAGGGTAATGTTGAGGTTGCAACTGCAATAACTGGTCAAGACGGTGTTGCAACATTTAGTAACGTTGTTTATGGTGAGTACACTTTGGTTGAGAAGACTCCTAAGGTTGGTTATGTTGCTTCTACTCGCGCTGAGACAGTAAATATTGATGCTGATGGTAAGTCTGTTGTTTTTGCTAACTGGACCAATACTAAAGTAAAAGGTACTGTGACAGTTACTAAGACTGATGCTGATAGTCATGAAGCTATCGCTGGTGTTGTTTTTGTTCTAAAGCAGGGTGAGAACGAGGTTGCTACTGCTACTACTAATGATCTGGGTGTCGCTAGATTTAGTAACGTTGTCTTTGGTGAGTATTCTTTGGTTGAGAAGACTCCTAAGGTTGGTTATGTTGCTTCAACTCGCGCTGAGACAGTAAATATTGATGCTGATGGTAAGTCTGTTGTTTTTGCTGATTGGAAGAATACTAAGATTAAGGGTACAGTAACGGTTACTAAGACTGACAGTGATGATGCAAATGTCAAGCTTGAGGGCGTTGTTTTTGCTTTGAAGCAGGGTGATAACGAGGTTGCTACTGCTGTTACTGGTGCTGATGGTATCGCTACTTTCAGTAACGTTGTCTTTGGTGAGTACACTTTGGTTGAGAAGACTCCTAAGGTTGGTTATGTTGCTTCAACACGTACAGAGGCTATAAACATTGATACCAATGGTAAGTCTGTTGCTTTTGATAACTGGGCTAACACTAAGATCAAGGGAACTGTCACGGTTACTAAGTCTGATAGTGACAGTCATGAGGTTATTTCTGGTGTTGTGTTTGCTTTGAAACAGGGTGATAACGAGGTTGCAACAGCAACAACTGGTCAAGACGGTGTTGCTACCTTTAGTAACGTTGTCTTTGGTGAGTATTCTTTGGTTGAGAAGGCTCCTAAGGTTGGTTATGTTGCTTCAACACGTACTGAAACAGTGAACATTGATAGTAATGGTAAGTCTGTTGTTTTTGCTGATTGGAAGAATACTAAGATTAAGGGAACTGTAACGGTAACTAAGACTGATTCTGACAGTAACGAAGCTATCGCTGGTGTTGTCTTTGCTTTGAAACAGGGTGATAACGAGGTTGCGACAGCTACAACTAATGATCAGGGTGTTGCTACTTTCAGTAACGTTGTCTTTGGTGAGTACACTTTGGTTGAGAAGACTCCTAAGGTTGGTTATGTTGCTTCTACTCGCACTGAGACAGTGAACATTGATACCAATGGTAAGTCTGTTGTTTTTGCTGATTGGAAGAATACTAAGATTAAGGGTACTGTCACGGTTACTAAGACTGACAGTGATGATGCAAATGTCAAGCTTGAGGGTGTTATTTTTGCTTTGAAACAGGGCGATAACGAGATAGCTACTGCTACTACTAATGATCAGGGTGTTGCTACCTTTAGTGACGTTGTCTTTGGGGAGTATGCTCTTGTTGAGAAGGTTCCTAAGGTTGGTTATGTTGCTTCTACTCGCACTGAGACAGTAAATATTGATGCTGATGGTAAGTCTGTTGTTTTTGCTAACTGGACCAATACTAAAGTAAAAGGTACTGTTACAGTTACTAAGACTGATGCTGATAGTCATGAAGCTATCGCTGGTGTTGTCTTTGCTTTGAAGCAGGGTGAGAACGAGGTTGCAACAGCAACTACTAATGATCAGGGTGTTGCTACTTTCAGTAATGTTAATTACGGTGAGTATACTTTGGTTGAGAAGACTCCTAAGGTTGGTTATGTTGCTTCTACTCGCACTGAGACAGTAAATATTGATGCTGATGGTAAGAGTGTTGTTTTTGCTGATTGGAAGAATACTAAGATTAAGGGTAGTGTTAGCGTTCTAAAGCATGATGGTGATTCTAATAGTCCTCTTGCTGGTGTTGTGTTTGCTCTAATGCAAAACGGTCAGGAAGTTGCTACTGCTACAACTGGTCAAGATGGTGTTGCTACTTTCAGTAGTGTTGTTTACGGTGCTTACACTGTAGTTGAAAAATCAACTCTTACCTCTCACGTTTTGAATACTGAGACTGTTTATAATGCTGATGTTCGCACTGATGGTGAGAATGTTTACGTGAATGAAAACGATCCTCTTCTAAACTATGAGAAGAAGGGTACAGTCACGGTTACCAAGACTGACAGTGATACTAATGAAGCTATCAGTGGTGTTGTCTTTGCTTTGAAACAAGGCGAACGTGAGGTTGCCACTGCTGCTACTGGTGCTGACGGTATAGCTATATTTAGTGGTATAAAGTATGGTGAGTATTCTTTGGTTGAGAAGGTTCCTAAGGTTGGTTATGTTGCTTCTACTCGCACTGAAATAGTGAACATTGATGCTGATGGTAAGTCTGTTGTTTTTGCTGATTGGAAGAATACTAAGATTAAGGGTACTGTAACGGTAACTAAGACTGATAGTGATAGTCATGAAGCTATCGCCGGTGTTGTTTTTGCTCTAAAGCAGGGTGATAACGAGGTTGCAACTGCAACTACTGGTCAAGATGGTGTTGCTACTTTCAGTAATGTCAAGTACGGTGAGTACACCTTAGTTGAGAAGACTCCGCTCAAGGGTTATGTTGCTTCTACTCGCACTGAAACAGTGAATATTGATGCTGATGGTAAGTCTGTTGCTTTTGATAACTGGGCTAACACTAGGATTAAGGGAACTGTAACGGTAACTAAAACTGATAGTGATAGTCATGAAGCTATCGCCGGTGTTGAGTTCGCTTTGAAACAAGGTGATAAGGAGATAGCAACTGCAACTAGTGGTCAAGATGGTGTTGCTACTTTTAGTGATGTTGTTTATGGGGAGTATTCTTTGGTTGAGAAGACTCCAGGTGAGGGCTATGTTGCTTCTACTCGTGTGGAAAGAGTAAACATTACTAGTGATGGTCAGGCTGTGGTATTTGCTGATTGGAAGAACACTAAGATCAAGGGCAGTGTCAGTGTTCTAAAGCATGATGGTGATACTAATAGTCCTCTTGCTGGTGTTGTATTTGCTCTAATGCAAAATAATACTGAGATAGCAACAGCTACGACGAATGATGAAGGTATTGCTACTTTTGCTAACGTTGTTTATGGTGCTTACACTATTATTGAAAAATCAACTCTTACTTCTTATATTTTGGATACATACACTGCTTATAATACTGAAGTTCGTGCTAATGGTGAGAATGTTTTCGTGAATGAAAATGACCCATTGCTGAATTATGTGAAGAAAGGCACTGTAACAGTAACTAAGTCTGATAGCGATACTCATGAGCCTATTAGTGGTGTTGTATTTGCTTTGAAACAGGGCGAACGTGAAGTTGCGACAGCTACAACTGGTCAAGATGGTGTTGCTACTTTTAGTGATGTTGTTTATGGGGAGTATTCTTTGGTTGAGAAGACTCCTAAGGTTGGTTATGTTGCCTCTAGTCGTGTGGAAAGAGTGAACATTACTAGTCGTGGTCAGAGTGTAGAGTTCAATGACTGGAGTAATACTAAGATTAAGGGAAGCGTTACTGTAACCAAGACAGACAGCGATACTGGTGAGGCTATTGTTGGTGTTGAGTTCGCTTTGAAGCAAAACGGTAATGAAGTTGCTACTGCTACAACTGATTCCCAGGGTGTTGCTACTTTTAGTAATGTTAAGTACGGTGAGTATACTTTAGTTGAGAAGATACCTGCTGAGGGTTACTTACCATCTACTCGCACTGAGACAGTAAATATTGAAACTGACGGTCAGGCTGTGATTTTTGCTGATTGGAAGAATACTAAGATTAAGGGTAGTGTTAGTGTTCTAAAGCACGACGGTGATTCTAATAGTCCTCTTGCTGGTGTTGTCTTTGCTTTGAAACAGGGTGATGTTGAGGTTGTAACAGCTACAACTGGTCAAGATGGTGTTGCTACATTTAGTAACGTTGTTTATGGTGATTACACTGTTGCTGAAAAAACAACTCTAGTTTCACACGTTTTGAACACTGAGACTGTTTACAATGCTAATGTTCGTAATGATGGCGAAAATGTTTTTGTCAACGAAACAGCACCATTCTTGAACTACATCAAGAAGGGTACAGTCACAGTTACTAAGACTGATAGCGATACTAATAGCCCAATTGCTAATGTCGTATTCGCTTTGAAGCAGAGGGAGAACGAGGTTGCTACTGCTACAACTGACGCTCAAGGTGTTGCTACTTTCAGTAATGTTGTTTATGGTGAGTATACTTTGGTTGAGAAGACTCCAGTTGAGGGTTATGTTGCTTCTGCTCGTAGCGAGACTGTGAACATTGATAGTAATGGTAAGTCTGTTGCTTTTGCTGACTGGAAGAACACCAAGATTAAGGCTCCTATTGTATTGACCAAGACCGATACTGATAGTGGCAAGCCTTTGCAAGGTATTACTTTCGAGCTACGTAAAGGTAGTGAAGTAGTCGATACTAAAGTTACCGATGCTGAGGGTAAGGTTATTTTTGCTAGTGTTCCTTATGGTGATTACACTCTAGTTGAAACTAAGACATTGGATTCACATATTTTGGACTCTACACCTATTGCTGTTCAGGTTCGCGAAAACGGAGTGGAAATCACAAAAGCAATGTCAAACACTGTCAAGAAAGGTACAGTCATAGTTACCAAGACTGATAGTGATACTCACGAAGCTATCAGTGGTGTTGTCTTTGCTTTGAAACAGAGTGATAAAGAGATAAGTACTGCTACTACAGACAATAAGGGTATAGCTACCTTCAGTAATGTTGTTTACGGTGAGTACACTCTTGTTGAAAAGACTCCAGCTCAGGGCTACACTGCATCAACTCGCACCGAAACAGTAAAAATCGATGTAAATGGCAAGATCGTAGCATTCCGCGATTGGACTAACACCAAGGTTAAACCATCTGTTAGCGTTCCTACTACCGAGGGTGATACTGCTAAAGATATTGTTAATCCTCCTAAGAATGATATGAAAGAAGCCAAACATGAGTTGAAAGAAATTCCACATAAGAGGTTAGTGAACACTGGTATAGATACGAATGTATTGTACCTATGGCTAATCTTTGGAATTTTGGGACTTACTTTTATCATTCCAAGAAAAAAGTTAAGTGACTAATTAAGCCTAATTTATAAAACAATACAGGTGGTAGAGGATAGGTTTACGCAATCTGTTCTCTACCACCACCAATTTAAAGCAGATTAAGGTTATATTTTGAAAACGTTTTCGCTACTCATGGCTACTTTTATAGCAAAGCTTGCAACTAAAACTCACACTTCACACAACAGAAACTAGTATTTATAACCTATTTTGGCTGAGCAAACCATTCAAACAAACTTATATTATTCTCGCTATTTCATAATGCTCTATACTACTTTTTCTATTCACCCTTATATAGAACAAGTTCAGGAATAAGCTTATAAAAACTAAAATCAGGTATCCAAAAGTTTAAAAAACAATAAAAGTCACTTTACTATTTAGTCACTTATACACGTACACAATCAAGCACGTAAAAGCACTAATAATAAGTTTCAAATAATATGTTTTGAACTAACTAAACTACCAACACTATTCTTCTTCAGAAACATTTGTATCTATTTCTTTGTAAGAAGAAACATCTATAGCTTCAGTTTTCTCAAAATCACTCGCAGCGTTTTCTATAACATCATTTTCAAGCTTTACTGTGTTCTCAACATTTATATCCATAGAAGATATAAAATCTGTACCAGTACTTTGCTTTTGAACATTAGTTTCTACTTTGTGCTCAGAAGAAGAAAAATCATGTTTTGACGTTTTCTCGGACGGAACATTATGTTTCAAATCATCTATTTTTGGAGAATGTAAATTCAAATTCTCTAGTTTACGTACATTCTCAAGCTCTATTTCTTCACGTATGCGACGATTTTCTTCCTGCAACTTCAAAGCCTTTTCAGCTTCAATTTTACGCATTTCTTCTTCTGCAGTAATGCTGTCTGATAGTTCGGAAAGCATTTGAGCTGCGTCCTCAACTATCTCATTATTGTTTGTGTGTACACCGTGAAGCAGCCATTTTAGAATCATCAGTTCGCTATGTAGCTTCGCTCTTTCAACAAATGACTTAAAATCTGGTTGTGGGTTTAGCTGATTGTAGACTTTAAACACACGGTTTAGGGTATCTGAAGAAGCAACACCAAATAGCCAAGCGAAATCTTCAGCAGGATCACCAATATGCATATTAGTAAAATCAACTATTCCTGAAACCATATAGCTCTTCACATAGAAAGAATCTGCTGATAGATTTGCATGAATTACGCAAGGAGTTAATCTCCAGAGAGAAACGTCCTCGATCATTTTTTCCCATCTTGAGAATAAAGCTTTAGGTAGCTTTCTAGTTTGCATACCCTCATCTAAATCTGAAAGTAACCTGCGTTGTATATCTGTAACCGTATAAGCAGGCAAGGAATTATTTATGGCAATTGTATCTTTCAATGAATGTAAAGATGAGATAGCTTTTGCTACGGCTGAAGCATAACTAGTTGAAGTGAATAAATCGGCATCGTCAAGAGGTCTACCTACAACTGGTTCAAAAATATATGCTTTCCCCACATTAGGTATAGGATAGCTAGCGATAGGTATAAGAGTGGAAATAGTAAATTCTTTATTTTCACGAGCAATACTAAGGGAGGATAAGATACTGACGTGTCTTGCCAAAGTTAAAGCAGCGTTTTTTGAACGTGGAGCAATAACAGTGTACTCTTTATTTTTTCTCTCGACGCTTTTTACTAATATATTCGTTGATAAAAAATCGTCACTTTGGGACTGCGGTAAGCAAGTTCCAACAATATCAGCATCTTTAAGTGCAGCTGATGCTAGAGCTGCTAGTGAAATATATTTATTGGATTTATACACATAAGCATATTATGATTTTTTCCCCTAAACTTCCAATATCACACTCAGTAAATAAGTACTTTCTTTATATAAATGTGCTTACTATGGCAATAAATAGTTATACGTTTGTAATATAAATACTTTCTCACAAATATCTAAAAAATAATATCGACTTTGTATAGCAGATATATAAAACTCTGCTAGAATAAATGGTCTATTTTCCTATAATTTGTTTTACGAGTGGACAAAAAGTAAAGTTTCGGGATAAAACGGGATAAAACTGTGGAAAATAAACACAATATGCGTAAAAGACGCTGTCTTACCCCACAAAATAGCTAAAAAGATATAAAATATCATTGGAATAATAAACGAGTTGAAACAAAAATATGGAATATTTATTTGAAATACAAAGACTTGAACAAGTTTTAAAATCAATTGAGGCTGTGAAAGATCCTGAAGATCTTAAAGCCAAAGTTAAAGAATTAACTGTGCAAGCAGCCGAACCTACTTTGTGGGATAACCCCGAGAAAGCACAGGAAGTAACTTCTAAATTATCACGTGTGCAATCAGAACTAGACCGTTTAGAATCAATGCGTACACGTTTAGAAGACATCGAAGCATTACTTGAAATAGCTGAAGAAGAAAACGATAGTCAATTATTTGAAGATGTAGTTAGTGAAATTAAAAGCTTGGATACTGATTTGTCTGATTTAGAGATTCGCACTCTTTTATCTGGAGAATACGATGAGCGTGAAGCTGTGGTGACAATTAGGTCTGGAGCCGGTGGTGTTGATGCTGCTGATTTCGCGCAAATGCTTTTGAGAATGTATATTAGGTGGGCTGAACGCAATAACTATCCTGTGAAAATTTTGGACACATCTTATGCTGAAGAAGCTGGAATAAAATCTGCTACTTTTGAAGTTAAAGCTCCATTTGCTTACGGTACATTATCAGTTGAAGCTGGCACTCATAGGCTTGTTAGAATATCACCTTTTGATAATCAAGGTAGGAGACATACTTCTTTTGCAGCTGTTGAAGTAATTCCTCTCATTGAACAAACTGACCATGTTGAGATTCCTGAAACAGAAATTAAAGTTGATGTTTTCAGATCATCAGGACCTGGTGGACAATCAGTGAATACAACAGATTCAGCTGTTCGAATGACACACATCCCAACAGGTATAGTTGTCTCAATGCAAAACGAGAAGTCTCAGATACAAAATAGGGCTGCTGCTCTTAGGGTTTTGCAGTCACGTTTGCTGTTGCTTAGACGTGAGCAAGAAGCAGCTGAGAAGAAAGCTTTGGCTGGGGATGTGAAAGCTAGTTGGGGAGACCAAATGCGTTCTTATGTTTTGCAACCTTTCCAAATGGTGAAAGATTTACGTACTGACCATGAATCTGGAAATACCACAGCTGTTTTTGACGGCGAAATTGATGATTTCATTAGTGCTGGTATCAAATGGCGTAAACAAAATTCCTTAAAAACACTATAATTATTTACTAGGGATTTAGATATAAACTAGCTTAGAGATTTGAAGTATTAGCGCTGTGAAATAAATTGTGTGAAAAATTGTTCTATAATACGGAAATAATGTAAAACACGCATTCATAGATTCGTAGAGTATTAGTTGAATTAGAGTAAAGTGGAGTAAGGCTTGTAAATAGGCTATTCGTCTAGAAATGAGATGAGAATGATTAAACTCGAGCATATAACAAAAATTTATAAAAGAGGTGCACGTCCAGCATTAGATGAGGTCTCTTTAGAAATCAATGAAAATGAGTTTGTGTTTCTAGTGGGTGCCTCAGGTTCAGGTAAATCAACTTTCTTAAGTCTTGTGTTGAGTGAGGAACGTCCTACAACTGGAAGAATCTTTGTTTTAGGGCATGACTTGACGCAGATGTCTAGACGTAAAGTTCCTTATTTTAGACGAGAAGTTGGCACAGTTTTTCAAGATTTCCGTTTGTTAAGCAATAAAACAGTTTTTGAAAATGTAGCTATAGCTCAACAGGTTATCGGTGTACCACGTAAACAAATACATGTTAATGTTCATGAAGTATTAGATTTAGTTGGTTTATCAGGTAAGGAAAACCGTCTGCCACACGAGTTATCTGGTGGTGAACAGCAACGTGTAGCTATTGCTCGAGCAATGATTAATAAGCCTAAGTTACTATTAGCTGATGAGCCTACAGGTAACTTGGATCCTACGACTTCTCTAGGAATTATGCGTTTGCTTGATCGTATTAACCGTAAAGGTACAACAGTTGTTATGGCAACTCACGATGACGAAATAGTTGACCAGATGCGTAAGCGTGTAATTGAACTAGAAGCTGGTAAAATTATTCGTGATCAGGCACGTGGCGTATATGGTGTTAGTAGATAGAACAGGATAGTCAGAGGTAAATAATGCGTTTCAAGTTTGTAGCTTCACAGGTATGGCAAGGCTTAAAAAGTAACATTTCTATGACTATTGCTGTCATATTAGTAACATTTATTTCTTTGCTATTCGTAGGTTCTGCTGCTTTATTACAGATGCAGATTAACAATATTCGTGACGAATGGTATGACAAGGTTGAAATTACTGTTTCAATGTGTGTTGAGGGAGATCCAAGTACTACTTGTAATGGTAAAGAGGCCACGGAAAAGCAAATCAAAGATGTTGGGAATATTTTGAATTCTCAGGATTTAAAACCGTTCGTTAAGAAAGTTTATTTTGAAGACAAAGAACAAGCTTTTAAGAATTTCAAGAAAACTTTAGGTAATACTGCTTTGGGACAAGGAACAACAGCGGATATGCTTCCTGTTTCTTATAGGATTAAGCTCGTGAACCCTGAAGAATACAAGGTTATTCAAGATAAGCTTTCCAATCATGCTGGTGTTCAGTCGATAATTGACCAAAAGAAAATTTTGCAGCCTTTGTTCACTATGCTTAATGCTGGTACCGTTTTGTCTTTGGGTGTTGCTGGTGTTATGGTTTTTGTTGCTATTTTGCTTATTACAACAACTATTAAGCTATCAGCGATGTCTAGGCGTAAAGAAACATCTATTATGCGTTTTGTTGGGGCTTCAAACTTTTTCATTCAGTTACCGTTCATGCTTGAAGGTGCAATCTCTGCACTAATAGGGGCTTTATTCGCTGTTGTATCGTTGTTTACGGGTGTTTATTTCTTAATCGATGGCTGGTTAAAAGTTTCTTTCCCACTTGTAAACTTTGTGACTTTGACTGATGTTTTGATAGTGTCGCCTTTGCTGATTTTGGCAGCAATTGTCTTAGCTGGTATATCATCGGTTGTTTCTTTGGGACGTTACACAAAGATTTAAGTAGTTTTTATTTTTATATGTTCTCGTAAGTTTTCTGATAGTTTATTGGATAGCTTACGGGAACTTTTTTACCTTTCAGGGGAATTACTTAAAGATTTATTGTTTTTACGCAGTAAATTTGTTATCCTAAAAAGCTGAGTTTTATATGGAAAGGGAGGGTAGCAAGTGGCTAAAATGTCTACAGTTAGAAAAATGACTGCTGCTGAAAAAGCTAAGCAACAAGCTGATGCTAAACACGTTGTTGCCAGAAACAAGCGAGCTTTCCATGACTATCATATCGAAGATAAGATTGAAGCTGGACTAGTTTTGACTGGTACAGAAGTGAAAGCTTTACGGGCAGGACGTGCTAGCTTGTCTGAATCTTGGGTGGAAATAGATAGACTCGAAGCTTGGGTGCAGGGGGCTAACATTCCAGAGTATTCTCATGGTACTTGGACTAATCATGCACCTAAACGTAAAAGGAAACTTCTTTTACATAAAAAAGAAATAGCTAAACTTTCTATGAAAGTACAAGCAAAAGGGTATACTATTGTACCTATAGAGCTTTATTTCATTCGAGGCAGAGCAAAGTTAGAAATAGCTTTGGCTCGTGGTAAGCAAGAATGGGATAAGAGACAAGCTTTGCGATTGAAACAAGATAATCGTGAAGCAGCTAAAGCTATGAAAGATTTCGCGAGAACTCGTGGATAATTTTATGCTTTTGTGAACTAAATAGGGGATGATCGGTTTCGACGGTGGGTAGTGATCCAGGGGAAGCGGGTCGAGGATGAGGTTCATCTCGTAAACGCTATCTCGAAAAAATAAGTGCAAAGAATACACGCACTGATTTCGCACTTGCAGCTTAATTTATAGCAAGGTTTTAGAAGCGAATCCGTCATACTATGACTGCTTCCATCATAGATACATGGCGTCGACTTAGGGAGCCACTGGGGTTGTAACTTGTTTTCGGTTACCGCTCGACTTTTAGAAAACTGAGCTTGAAGCATCTAGCCTAGGTGAATGTGAAAGCTGAGAAATTATAAGCTAGGATGCACCCGGAGAAGTCCTGGGGGTTGCTTATCGGACCGGGGTTCAATTCCCCGCATCTCCACAAAATTGACGCTCTGACTTAGTTTTATACCGAGTCGGAGCGTTTTTAGTTTTTATAAGTTGCTGGTTGATTTTGGCAGTGGTAGTTTAGGATAAGACTATATAGTAGCGAACCTTCTTATTCCATAGGTTGTGTTTAATTAGTTGGTTTTGTGAGTAAATTTTTAGAGACTGAGTTTAGATGTTTGTGTGTTTTTAGATGTGGATGTTTGATGTTGCTTTAGAAGGTTTAGTTTAAGTATTTGTATTTTAGTTGGTTAGTTTTTGGATAAGTGCTGTTCTGCGAGTTTGTAATGACAGGTGTTTTAGCTACTTGATTGTGGCTGTATTGGTGTTTTAGTTCCCTTTAGCACAGACTTTTAGTAATCGTTTTGCTTTGGCTGGGAATAGCGAGTTTAGTGGTGATATGTGTTTTGAGGGGAGTAATACGTGATTTTCTTATTTTTGAAAATAGGTTTAGCTGAGTTATCTAGATATTTTCCGATAGTTTTATGAGCTTAGTATTATAGGAAAACTTTATATAATTTGTTTGTTCTCGCTAAACTGCTTTGATTTTTCTACTTAATGTTTGTGTTTTGTTGGTAAATAGGTGTTTGAGTATTTGTTTATTAGGAAAAAGGGCTCGGACTCAATATGAGGCTGTGTGTTCTCATATATAACGCTAACAAAAAATAACAGAAATATAAAATTTCTTTTGATTTCTGGTAGATAATTTCTATTTTGTAATCTTTTGTTTATAATTCGTAAAGTTTTTAACAATTTTGAAAAATCTTTACTTTTTGTTTAAGTTTTTATTTTCAAAATTTTTACTTAATGCTATATTTCCTATACGTTTATTGTTTGTATTGGTGCCTTATATAAGGAACCGTGCTTTTATTAGATAGGGAAATATTATGGGAAATGTACTTTCTCCTACTGTGCTAGATATAGTTTGGGGTAGTATATTTTTACTTTCATTTACCCTTATGATTGTGGCATTTGTTTCACTTTTATGTGAAAGAAATGTTTTTAAAGACGGACTGGTTGCTACGTTTAGACTCCTAGCTATTATTTTTATTCCTATTATTGGTCCAATTTATTCTATTTACTTAGGTAAAGTTGCTAATAGAAATAATTAATTTTTATTTCATCTTTGTTCTTTTTAATAAATACCTATCGTAAAAGGGACGGGCTTGCAATTATTTAGTTATTTAGACTTATGGAATATTTATAGTATGTGTATTTTTTGAAAACACGTGAAAAGATAGAATTTACTTACCAACTTCAGATATAAACTTGATCACTTTTGCAAATGAGTGCTTAATGTGAATAATTAAACTATCTAATTTAGTTATTACTGATTGTAATTTAAATAAATATTTCTTGTTTTCTTTAAAGAATATACAAAAGACTAGAAATTTGACCCAATTAGCTGGAAAAAGTGATAAAAATTGGTGGAGTATTTTTAGTCTTATCATTTTTATTTTTAAATAATGAAATATGCTATTTAGTAATTATGGTGGGAAAAGTAAATAAATAACTGTACTTGTAGAAATAGAAAAATACAACAGTAACTCAGAAATAAAATGAGATAAGGGTAAAACTTAACAAAATAACTTGTCTAGAAAAGAAATAAAAAATGAGGGTTTTAAAATACTCGATATGAATATTCAAAACCCTCATTTTGAACGCTACTTGCAATAACTCTATGTAATAAAGGGAAAATTACATTTACATTGCAAATGCAACTAATCTATATTATGAGACCTACAGTTCGTTGTTAGTTTTATTGCGACGAGATACAAGTGCAACCCCGCCACCTACTAGTAAGCTTGCAGTTAGCAAAGACAAGCCAACAATATCGCTACCAGTAGCTGCTAAGCTAGGAACCTTACGTACAACTACTTTTTTACCTTGAGTGGTGTTTTTACCTGTAGAATTACCAGCAACATTTCCCTTATCACTTGGTTTATTCGTTTCTACTGGGGCTCCAACTGGTACGACTGAGGACATACCAGCTGCAGAGTACAAATCTCCATTTGCACTAACCACTGATGCTACATAATATCCATCTGGAACATTTCTAAACACTGTGCTTAGAGTGTTTCCGTCTACCTTAGTACGTAGAGTAGATGGATCATTACTACGTTCACCATTTGTCTTTTTAGTTAAAGCTACAATGTATTCACTTACAGGAGTTTTCTTAGCACTAGGTAACCACTTGACGTGTACATCCTTGCCTTTAACTTCAGTTTTTACATCTATTGGAGAACCTGGGCGAGCATTTTCCTTTGCAACGCGTAAATCCTCTTCAGCATTTCTCAGATTTTCTTCGGCTTTTTTGTATTCTGATGTGGCGTTATTCACATGTTCTTGAGCAAGTTGTACAGATTGCTTGCTACGTTCTAAACGTGTGTTTGCGTCACTTAATGCTGATATTGCCTGTTGTAAATCTTTTTCAGGTTTCTCAAGTGTCTCAAGATCTTTGCGAGCGCGTTCTACCTCAGCAGTCTTTTCTTTTACATTCTTTTCAGCTTCAGCAGTTTCAGTTTTCGCTGTTTCTAATTCTAATTTGGCACGTTCAATACTTTTTTCAGCATCAAGTTTTTCTTGAGAAGTCTTTTTTGCGGTTGATAAAGCATCGTTATATAACTTTTCAATTCTATCTTTATCATTTACCAATCGCTCTTCATTTTGTACATTTTGATGAGCATTTTCTGCTTCTCTTTGAAGCTTTTCTGCTTCTTTTTGTGCTTTCTTAAGCGTTTCTTCTAATGCAGCAATTTCTTTTTTATAATCTGCTTCTTTCGGAGCTAAATCATCTAGTTGTTGCTTAATCTTTTTATGAGTATCTGAAGCATTATTTAAACGATTCACATATGTTTCAAGATCTTTTATGTAATCTTCTACTGAAACTGCGTTCTCTTTAGAATCACCAAATACTTGTCCATTAACTCCACCTTGAACAGCATTCCAAGCACTAGTACATGCGAAACCCGTGCTGTAGAACTTTGAATTCATCAAATTTAGGTAGTGTTTATATAATGACGGCTTTTTTCTATTTGGGTCAGCGTCATACTCTGCTTTTTCAGAGGTATACCATGAGTTGTTTGGGTTAGTGTATGGATCTCCACTTCCCCAACTTAGGTTTTCAGCTTTTTCTTTAGAAGCATAGTTTGCTTGACCTGAAGTTCTAATTGTTTTCTTTGTCCAAGCAACATTTGCTTGTGCTTGAGCCATCTGGTCGTCGGCTACGAGCAAAGGTGGAAGATTTTTAATAGAATTTTCGGAAGAAGTACGTAAATCGTTGCCCTGTTTTATTCTTTCTAAAGCTTTTTTCATGTTCTTTAGAGAAGTGGTATCATCTTCATCGCCAGGATTTATATCGGAAGATGTTGAATTAAATTCTTTGTCTGTTAGGATCTTTACAGCACGCTTAGCGCTTTCATTATTAGGGTTTCGTTTTACTTTATCTTTGAAATATGCGATTGAACCTTGTTTTAGCATTGAAGGAGCATTTGTAGCTTCTTCTTTAGCGTTTGCTTCTTTTTCTTTAAGTTCGTTTAACTCATTTAGATACTCATTATAGTTATCTTTGCTGGTGTCTAAAAGTTTCTGTATCTTAGCAACCTCAGCAGTTTTAGCATCTAGACTATCTTTAGCTTTTTTCAGGTTTTCTTTAGCTGTTTCAAGTCTCTTTTCGGCCCCATTTAATGCTGCAAAGTCTTTTTGAATGCCTTCTAGGTTAGCTTTAGCTAAATTGTCAGCACTTGTAGCTTCTTCTAGTTTCTTTTCAGTTTCTTTAACTTTTTCTTCTGCTGGCTTTACAGATTTATTATAGGCTTCTTCTTTAACTTTTTCTGCTTCTTTTTTAGCAGCTTCTGCTTTTTGTAGTGTTTGACGAGCTGCTTCAACTTTATCTTTATCAGTAGATTGGGCTTTTGACTGTGCTTCTTCTACTTTAGCTTTAGCTTTTTCTACGTCTTTTTCAGCCTGTTTTACTTTGTTGTTAGCTTCTTCTTTTTTAGTTTCTGCATCGGATAAATCAGACTTAGTTTCTTTTAGTTTTTCTTTAGCCTTTATAACTTTTTGCTTTGCTTCTTCCAAACGAGCGTTTACATCGTTTTCTGTAGAGTCTTGTTTGGGGTCGTTAGTGGAGGTAGCTGGTGTTGCATATGCTGTAGGTGTTAGTAAGATAGTTCCGGCGACAACCATGCCTAGAATCTTCTTCTTCCGGTTATTCATTAAAGAATCCTCCCAAGTGTTTTGATAAATAGATACATATTGAATACTCAGTCTATGATTCTACCTGTTATGTTATAAAAAATACATTTGGTGTATGAGTCTCAATATTTTATATAAAAGTACTAGGTATGGATGTCTCCTTAAATAGGTGAAATCTCATTAATGGAAGTGATTAAAATATTGAACTTAAGTGAATAGTTATAATGTTTATCAAATGGTTATAGGCTGGAAAAAGTTGAAGTGCCTTGAAAAACCGGCTTTATATAACTAAAGAAAAAATTTGTCTTATCGAAAAATGTAAGTTTTTTTCTAAAAATATTTCAATACTTTTCTTTTTTGGAATGCAAAAAAGATAATGCTTTAAATGGGGTAGTTCTAAAAAATAGTGCGGAATTTTTTCTAAAATTATCTTTTGGGAATTAAAATTTCAAAATAAACGACTAATATTTCATTATGAAAGTTACAAAATGATATGCAAACGGTGGCAAAATTTATAGTATTTACTAGTTACATCAATGTTATTCCCCTTAAATGTACACTTTCTGAACTTACTGTAGTAAAAACTTTAGTCTGTAGGGCTATTTTACATGTTGTGTATTATCTAAGTTTTACTACGCTTGAGAAATGAATCTATTTTGATAATAAGTCTTAAGTAGTCGGTTTTTATAATAATAAGTTTTCAAAAAGTTGGTTATAATAGAAAGAGAATAATAATATGAGTAATTACTAATTATCTTATAAAATATTTAAATAAATTCTATTCACATTTCTAAAATTTCTAGTGCGAGTAACAGTTCTATTGAATGATTTTTATTTATCTATTATATAAAGCGAATGGAAAGAAAATAATAATACGAGTGCAAATTTTAAGATAACTAATACTGAAGTTTATTTTTCTAGAGCTTAAACGTCTTACTAGACTTACAATTGTATATAGAAAATATGAGGTTGGTTTAGATATAGATGGCGAAATTAGGATATATGATGAGTAATATAAAGAAATATTTTGACCGTAAATCTAAGTTAGCAATAGCATATACACTTATTGTACTATTGGGGTTATCGACAATACCTTTTATATATGCAGGGTTACTTACCTGGTCTAACGTTGATCCGACAGGTAATTTGAATGCTGTGCCAGCTGGTATTGTAAACGAAGATAAAGGAAGTAAAAACCCTAATTTGAAACTGGGTGAAGTGCTTACAAATAAGCTTGTACAATCAAAATCTCATAAAAACTTCCATTGGAAAAAGATGAGCGCTAAACAAGCTCAAGAAAAACTTGAAGATGGAAAAATATATGCGATATTGTGGATACCTCAAGAATTTAGCCAAAATGTTACATCAATATCTAATAAAGACATAGGAAAAGTAAAAAGGGCAGAGCTAAAAATAACAACTAGTGATGCTGTGAACATGATATCAGGAAATATTGCTTCGACCATTGCAACTACAGTTACAGATAGCTTATCTAGCCAAGTCTCTGATGAATACTTACACAATATATATACAGGTTTTTCAACAATAAATGAAAAAGTAACTAAAGCTTCAGATGGCTCCAAGCAACTATCAGATGGGCTAGTCACATTTAAAAATAGTTCCACACAACTCGTAATAGGGCTAAGAGACTTGAAATCTGGTGCTTTGAAATTAAATAATGCCATGAATCAAACTAAAACAGGAAGTGAAAAGCTTTATACTGCAGCAAATCAACTTAGTGGAGGTATTTCAAAAATAAACTCAGGAAGTGAAAAATTACAGGGAGGTCTTGCAAAGGCATATATAGGAACTACCACATTTTCCGAGTATATGAATGAGCTAAACACAAGAGCTAAATCCTTACCTTCAGCAACTAATCAGCTATCAGAAAATAGTACTTTGTTAGCAAGGGGAACTGATAACTTATATGAGGTACTAAATATTCTTAACAATAAAACTGCTGAGCTAAACTCTGGACTTAATGCATTAAATATCGGTGTAAAACAAATAAATACAAATCTAAAGAATGTGAAAACGAATGTAAACAATTTATCTACTTCAAGTATAGCAGTAACTTCGAACAGTAAATCGTTGCAAAATGAGTTAAAAGAACTAGAACAAAGATGGCATGAACTGTCAGAAGAAGAAAAATTATCTACTGTGCAGCAACTGCATGCTGATTCTTTAGAGTTACAAAGAAACATTACTAATATTGATAACGGCATAAAACAAGTAAATAGTGGGATTGAAAATATAATAGGAAAACCAACTAGTGATACTAATTCCAATGCTACGGGTATAACCGCAATATCAGAGAAAAGTGAAACTATAGCAAATGGAGTTACAACTCTAAAGTCTATAAATGAAGAAATTCTTACACAAAGCGTAAAGGTAAAAAACGGAACTCAACAACTTAGCGAAAAACTTATCGAGCTAAATACACAAGGTGCTATTTTTACAACTAGTATTAATCAGCTTGCAAATACCAGCATCACTATAAAAGAGAATATATCGCAGCTACATAAAGGTAGTGTTGACTTACAAGAAGGAACTAGAGAACTATCTGCAAAAACTCCAGAGTTTGTTAGAAGTATGGGTGCAGTTAATGATGCGATCAGCAAAATAGATGATAGTTCTGATGCTCTAGCTCAAGGTGTTATGAAAGCTACAGATGGTGGTGAAAAGCTTGTTGCTGGTGAGGAAAAACTAGTTTTGGGAGCTAAAGACTTACAAGAGGGCTTACGAAATGGAGCAAAAGAAATTCCGAAGTATTCAAAGTCAGAAATTGCAGCTCTAAGCGATGTTGCTTCTCATCCGATAGAACTCATAAAACAACGTGAATATGAAGTTGCGGGATATGGGGCTGGACTTGCACCATACTTTATGAGCATAGCCTTGTGGGTTGGTGCACTAGGATTTTTCTTGATGATGCCTGTTTATAATAAGAGACTCCTCAATAGTAAAGCATATGGTATTCGTGTAGCAGTTTTTAGTTATATACCAGCTGCGATAATGTCGTTTGTGCAATCGCTATTAATGATTATTGCTGTACATACATTTGTTGGGATTGAGTTTACAAAACTAATTCCAGGGTTCTTTATAGCATTCTTAGGGTCGCTATCATTTATGGCTATAAACCAAGCACTTGTTGGTTTATTAGGTGTGCAGGGACGTTATATTGCATTAATCTTTACTGGTTTACAGTTATCTTCAGCTGGTGCAACATATCCTATAGAAACAAGTCCTACTTTCTTTCAAGTTTTACATTCGTGGCTACCAATAACTCATGTAGTACAAGGATTTAGATCAACTATTAGTGGAAGTAGTTATGGATACAATTATGCTATTTTAGTCTTATCAATTTACATATTGGTTTCTATTTTAGTTTTAACAGCAGGAGTGCATATAAAACGCTATCTAGATGTGAAAAACCATAGATACATTATAAGAGCTAAGGTACTTGAAAAGCTTAAATGAGGTAATTTTGGTAGAGTCTAGGTACAAGTAATTCCAATATTTGTGCCTAAGCTTTTAAGTAGGTAATAGATAGATTACAAAGCTGTGTTAATTATAGTTAACATTAGCGCGAAGAAAATACAGACTTATACTTAACTTTATTTTTAGCTTATAAAATTAAATAATAGTAAAAACGTAACATGTAAAATAGAAATATTAGTAAGATAGACAATGAGAAAGTCTAGATAAAGGTATTATGATTAGTCAGCAAATGAACCGAAAACAGCTATTCTATATTCTATTAATTGGTATTGGAGTAGGATTTTTGTCTGGATTATTTGCTGTAGGCGGGGGAATGATAATAGTTCCTGCGCTAATATCTATTGTAGGATTTAGTCCACGTTTAGCAGCGGGAACGTCGCTTACAGCCATTATCCCTTTATCTCTGGTTGGGGTTATCAGCTATGCGATTGACGAAAATGTGTCTTGGAGCGCTGCAGGCTTGCTATCAGTAGGAGCAATTGTTGGTAGCCAAATAGGAACATGGTTACTTACAAAAATCTCTCAGAAAGGAATACAAATATTCTTTACCTGTTTCCTAGTGGTAATAATACTTATGATGTTCATTCATGTTCCTAATAGAAATAGTAGTTTTCAAATTAGTCTTTATGTATGTATAGCCTTAATATTTGTTGGATTTGTAGTGGGAATTTTATCTGGATTTCTAGGTATCGGCGGGGGTGGAATAATTGTGCCGATCCTAATGCTTGTATTTGGAACTTCAGACCTGCTAGCAAAAGGGACTAGCTTACTTATGATGGTATTGGCTGCTTTATCTGGGAGTGTATCTAATATGAGACGAGGAAATTTAGATCCCAAAGTTGCTTTACTAATCGGTATTCCAGCATGTATTGTCACCCCTTTGGGAACAATGGTAGCTAAATATATTTCTCCCCAAACTTCTAATCTTCTATTTGCAGGATTTCTCCTATTCATTCTTTTAAAAATGATTAGGAATATCTTGCAAACACCAAAAAGTAAATAAAAGTTTAAATCTATTTCTGTATAAGTAGTTTTTATAACATTTGTCGTAGTTAAAAGTGTGACAATACATTTGTTTTCTAGTAATTATTTAATGTTGAAATCCTATCAATTTAGATTAAAAGTATTTAAAGATTCACTGGATATAAAATAACACGCTCATACTTACATGTATTTTTAAAAAACATAGAATTTAAATTGAATATTTATATTCAATCAATAGAATAAGTTTAGTGTGTTAAATAAAATAATACATAGCTAAAAAAAGAAAATTTTACAAAATAGAATTACTCTAAACACTTTTTCTGAAAAGTATATAAAAATATTAAAAATTTTGTAAAAGTATGTTATGTTATTCTTGTTGCTACAAGGGCACATAAGTATTTTTTCAAAAGTATTTATAAGGAGCTATTACTTTTGAACGCTTTAGTATTACAATCAGATTTTGGTTATTCAGATGGCGCCGTTTCAGCAATGCAAGGTGTTGCTTTTGGTGTCGATAAAAATTTACCAATTTTCACATTAACTCACGATATTCCACCATATGATGTATGGGAAGCTTCATATCGTCTAACACAAACACTTGGATACTGGCCAGAAGGTACAGTATTTGTGTCAGTTGTTGACCCAGGGGTTGGATCAGATCGTGCTAGTGTTGTTGCTAAAACTGTTAAAGGACAATACGTTGTCACACCGGATAACGGAACTTTAACGCATCTGCATAAGACAATTGGTTTAGAGAGTGTGCGTGTAATTGATGAAGAAAAGAACCGTTTACCAGGTTCTGGACATTCATACACTTTCCATGGACGTGATATTTATGCTTTTACAGGCGCACGCCTAGCTGCAGGAATAATTGACTATGAGGGAGTAGGTCCGCTAGTTGAACCTTTTGAAATTGTTGAGCTAGAAACAGTTGAGCCAAAAATTGAACAAGGTAAACTAACTGGAACGATTGATGCCCTAGACGTTCGATATGGTTCATTATGGACAAATATCCCGCGTTTAGCTGCAATTGAAGCTGGAATAGAATATGGCGATTTAATCCAGATTCAAATTAATAACAATACGAATCCAATTCATACATCTAATCTAAAATATGTTCACTCATTTGCTGAAGTTCATGTAGGTGAGTCATTAATGTACGTGAACAGTTTGGATAATCTCGCTATTGCAATCAACCGTGGTTCATTTTCGCGAGCTTTCCAAGTAGAACATGGTCCTTCATGGAACATTTCTATAACCAAGCTCTAACTTTCAAATAAACGTTCTACTTCTTTTAAGGAGAGTTATAATGACAGACTTCTTTTTCAAAAAATCTCCAATTGTCACCACAGTAGGTACTGGTGTTGGTGCAGCTTTGTTCTTTGTCGTTGGTCGTTTCGTATCAATTCCATCTCCAATTCCTAATACTTCAATCAGCTTACAATATGCAGTACTAGCATTGTTTGCTGTTTTGTATGGTCCATTAGCTGGGTTCCTAATTGGTATCGTAGGTCACTATCTAATCGATATTTCTTCATTCGGTGCTTGGTGGTCTTGGATTCTATCATCAGCAGTATTTGGTTTGGTACTAGGTTTGCTAACTTTGAAACTAAAACTAGATAAAGACAACTTTAAGGTTCAGTCTATTGCTTGGTTTATTGTTGCTTTGGTTGCTACTAACGGTTTGTGCTGGATTCTAATCGCTCCTACATTGGATGTATTGATTTATGCTGAACCAGCAAACAAAGTATTCGTTCAAGGTTTGACATCATTTAGTGCTAACACAGTTACTTCAATCATTGTTGGCACAATTCTTGCTGTTGCATATGCAAAGACAGTAACTTCAAGTAACTCACTAACAGAATCAGTAGATGACGAAGAATAATCCAATAATTGAATGCGAAAATTTATCGTTCCAATACGATGCGCAGTCAGCTCCGACTTTACATGATGTTAATCTATCCATCTATCAGGGCGAAAAAGTCCTGATAGTTGGACAGTCGGGCTCTGGAAAATCAACACTTGCACATATTTTGAATGGTCTCATTCCTCATTACTATCAAGGAAAAGTAAGAGGCAAAGTCACAGTATGTGGTATGAATCCGACTACAACTCCGCTAAAAGTTTTAGCTGAAAAAGTTGGAACGGTTCTGCAAGACTCTGACGGACAGTTTATTGGACTAACTGTTGCCGAAGATATAGCTTTTTGTCTAGAAAATAAGAGCACTTCCATACAGGTAATGCGTGAAAAAGTTCTTGAAGCAGCTAGAAGTGTGTCAATTGAACACAAATTAGATGCTAAACCTCAAGATCTATCTGGTGGACAAAAACAAAGAGTGACTATGGCTGGTGTGCTTGTAGAAGACGTAGATGTTCTATTATTTGATGAGCCTTTAGCTAGCTTAGATCCAGCTTCTGGCAGGCAAACAATAGAGCTGATTGACAAACTACACACAGAACATAAAAAAACTGTCATAATTATTGAACATCGCCTTGAAGATGTGCTTTACAAGAATGTTGATAGAATTATTTTGTTCTCAGGTGGAAGAATTATTGCTAATGGTTCTCCTGATGAAATCATAGCTAGTAACGTTTTGACTGAACATGGCATACGTGAGCCTTTATATATAGGGGCATTGCATTTAGCAAATGAAGAGCTACCCGAAAATAAAAGGCAAGTAATATTATCTTCTGATAAACCGGCTCATATAAATACTTTCAAAGTAAAAGATGAAATAGTTGAAGTATTTAAAAATTGGGCCACACAACCCCCGCAAGAAATTACCCCAGAGAGATCTATATTAGAAGTAGAAAACTTATCGTTTGATATAGACGGCAACTACATCCTAAAAGACATTTCTTTCAAAATTTCACAAGGGGAAATGCTAGCGATATGTGGCTCTAACGGAGCAGGAAAATCGACTCTGGCTAAGCTAATTTGTGGTTTTGAAAAACTAACCACAGGTGTGATAAAACTCAGAGATAAAGATATAACTAACTCACCGATTGCTAGAAGAGGTAAAAAAATAGGGTTTGTTATACAAAATCCTAATCAGATGATCTCGAAAGTTATGATAAAAGACGAGATTAACTTGGGTCTACAGGGCATGGGACTTACTGATGAGGAACGTGAAGAACGTATAGCAAAGGCCTTGCGCATATGTGGTTTGAACCGCTTTAAGAAATGGCCAGTAAATGCTTTAAGCTATGGACAGAAAAAGCGTGTAACTATTGCCTCTATCATGGCTATACAACCAGAAGTGGTTATTTTAGATGAGCCAACTGCTGGGCAAGACTGGGCGCATTACACTGAGATTATGGACTTTTTGAAGAGTCTAAACGAGATAGGCACAACTATCATACTGATAACTCATGATATGCACCTAGCTTTGGAATACACAAACCGAGCCATAGTTATGTCTAACGGTCGAATTGTTGCTGATGATACACCAGCAAATATTTTGACTAATGAGACTATTACGAAACAAGCTGATTTAGTAACTACATCTCTTTACGATTTCGCTAAAGAACATAGTATTGAGCCAGCTAATAACTTCATTGACAACTTTATACAAAGAGATAAAGTGTGGCGTGAAAAAGTGTTGAAAAATAAAATATAAGGTACGTAAAACACCATGAAAACCACAACGTTACTTGGATATATTGAACGTGAATCTTTTATGCATTCACTCACAGGGGCTACTAAATTCATTATTATGATTTTGGCTTCAATTGCGGCTATGCTGGGTTTTGATACACGTTTCCTAGCATTGATGGCTGTTATATCAGTAATTATTTGGAAAGCATCTAAGCTTAAACTTAGTGATTTGTACATTATTTTGTGTTTTTTGCTTTTCTTCATGGCAACAAATAATTTACTTATATTTTTATTTGCTCCCGAATATGGAGTAGAGATATATGGTACTAAGCACTTGTTGTTTGATTTACCTTGGAGATATTCTGTAACACTAGAGCAACTTTTCTATCAATTGAACGTTACTTTAAAATATTTTACAGTAATTCCTATTGCTCTGATTTTTATTGCAACTACTTCTCCATCTCAATTCGCTTCATCGCTGAATAAAATCGGTATCTCTTACAAAGTTGCGTATTCAATTTCTTTAGCTTTACGTTATATTCCAGATGTGCAGAGAGAATTCAGAACAATTTCACACGCACAGCAAGCTAGGGGGATCGATACTTCACGTGACGTTAAAATATCTACAAGGGTTAAGAATGTTTCGTCTATACTTATTCCTTTAGTCTTATCTACTTTTGCTCGTATAGAAACAGTTGCTGCTTCTATGGAACTGCGTGGATTTGGACAAGGGAAAAAGCGGTCATGGTACGTTCAGCAGTCCTTTAGAACAAGGGATTATATAGTAATTATCGTCGCACTTTGTTTACTAGCACTAGCTATTACTCTAGTTTATGTAAATGGGGGACGATTCTATAATCCTTTCAAATAGGTAAAGTTGTTTGAAAAAATCTCTTATGGTTAAGGTTATTTATAATAAAACATACGTTTATGTAACATATAAAGCCTTTCGGAAAAAATATTGAAAAAGCTATTTGTTTTTTCAAAGAATATTTTGTTATAATAATCTAGTTGCCCTGGTAGCTCAGCGGTTAGAGCAGCGGACTCATAATCCGTTGGTCGTGGGTTCGAACCCCACCCGGGGCACTCTTTCTTTTAACTTCATCAACGTTGATTTTAGTCAAATCAGGGTTTTCTAAAAAGAATTCGTATGGCTCTAAGCCGAAAAAATCGCAAGGCTCTAAACTAGAGAAATTAGCTATTTTTGTTTACCGTTTTACTTCCAAATAATTTCAGTTTTGTATAGTAGTTATTGTGACGTTTTAGAAAGCAAATAAAATATTATGCTGGTAAAACTTGTGAGACTTTTAAAAGATATGCTCGGTTACTTGATGAAGCACTCATAGACACAGTAAATAGTGCTAAAGTTACCTAATAAAAGTGTAACCCCCAACAGTGGGGGCTACACTAAAAAATATAAAATAAGTATCTTTATTATAGTTTTTTATTTTTATTTGTAAAATTTCTTCAAAATCTTTGATAGCTATTTTTATAGTCTCTTATATTTACAAAAACTACGTAAGAAAACTAGAGAAAAATAACAGCAAAATTGTATAATAAAAAGGGAGGACGCTGTGAAATTGTTTTCTGAAATTTACTGGCTAGTTGCTATTTTATTGTGGTTTATATTGATATATGTATATCAAACTTGGCATTCAGTAGTCTTCTTTTTTATTATCGCTACCTTTGTACATGAAATACTTAAAAGGTTTATTAAAATGCTCCTTATTCGCAATTCAGCTGAAAAAAGCGATAAAGATTAGTGAAGCTTGAAATACTCGTATACGATTTTACTTATTCTTTATAAAAAGACAGCAAATTTATGTGAATGTTATTTTATATTTCTACTTTGAAGTGAATTTGTTGTATAAACTTACGAAGTATTTAGGCATTACTTATACAGCAATACTTGGAAATACGACCAAAACACTAGCTTTGTGATATAAATTACAAGATTTTGCTATTGGTAGTTTTTACTTTTTATTTAGTAATTTATTAAGAAAATATGTAAAATTCGTATTTCTGATTGATATAAGTTAAGTAAATTTCTATAATGTAACCTGCTGAATATTTTGAAAGTGTGACAGTTAATATTTCCAAAAAACGTGGAGGAAAAATGTACAGAAGTCCTGAATTTTTAAAAGAAATAATTCAAGCAGGACGTGCAGTAATACCCGCCGATATAGTAATCGAGGGAGCAAATCTGGTAAATGTACATACACAGGAAATATATCCAGCAGATGTTGCGATATATAAAGATATGATTGTTGCAACTGGCGATGTACAAGAATACATTGGTGAAAACACAAAACGTTTTGACGCTAAAGGTAAATACCTAGTTCCGGGCCTAATTGATGGACATATACACGTTGAATGCTCAAAGTTGAGTATTACAAGCTATGCTAAAGCAGTAGTTCCACATGGAACAACATCAATGATTTCTGGTCTAGATGAATATATTTCTGTTAGCGGTTTAGAGGGCTTACAAGAAATTTTTGACGAAATTAAACAAACTCCACTCAAGGTTTTCTGGGGTGCTCCATATAAAACTCCATATACTTTCCCAACTTCAACTATTGCTTGCAACTTTACTCCTGAAATTCATAGAACTGTACAAGACTGGCCAGAATGCTTCGGTGTATGGGAGACAGTTAGGGAAGCAGTCCAAGAACTTGACGAAGATACACTAATTGCTCTTTCAGAAGCTACACGTAGACGTAAACCAATTTTTGGTTGTGCACCAATGGCTAGAGGCAAAGAGCTAAACGGTTATTTATGCTCAGGTGTCCGCTTAGATCATGAGAGCTATGATCACGAAGAAGCTGTTGAAAAGCTAAGAAAAGGTATGTTCATGATTATTCGTGAATCATCAGTTACCCATTTCTTAGCTGAAAATATTAGGGCAATAACAGAAGTTATTCCTCAAGCGGCTAGACGTGTTTCTTTCTGTACAGATGACGTTACAGCCAATGACATAACAACTAAAGGTCATTTAGATAACGTTGTGAGACTAGCAATTCAAGCTGGTGTGGAGCCTATAGTTGCGATACAAATGGCAACAATTAACAGTGCTGAAGCATACAGAATTGACCATTTGGTAGGCTCTATTGCACCTGGTAAGATTGCTGACATTTTGATTATTGACGACCCTGAAAAATTCAATGTTCAGGAAGTGTTTGCTAGTGGTAAGCATGTAGGAAGTAATAATAAGCTAACCATAGATTTACAAGCACCTAAACGTTCTAAGGTTCTAAGTGGAGCTTTGAAGTGTGAAAAAGTAAGCAAAGAAGACTTTGAATACCGAGTAGACATTCAAGAGGGAACAGCTAAAGTCCTATCCATGAATGTCATTGGACCATTCGTACGTAAACGTCGTGACTGCATTTTGCAGGTAAAAGATGGTATTGTACAGCCGGATACGGAACAAGATGTACTATTAGTATCGGTTATAGAACGTTTTGGTAAAAATGGAAACAAATCTCTCGGTTTTTGTTCAGGCTGGAAACTAAAGCGTGGAGCAATGGCGTCTACAGCGGCTCCAGATGATAACAACCTCATTGTAATGGGTGCTAACCCTGAAGATATGGCTATAGCTGCTAACTATCTAATTGAACAAGGTGGTGGACAGGTAGTTGTTGCTGATGGTCAAATAATTGATTTCTTACCTTTGCCTGTTGGCGGAATTTGCAGCGACGAAGATCCAGAATATATTGCAATTCGTGAAAGAGAAATAAACGCTATTTGCAGTGAACTAGGATGTGATCTTCCAGAACCTATGATGTATATGTTCTTCCTGCCAATTACTGCAATTCCAGATTATGCAATTACAGACATCGGTCCGGTTGATTGCATCAAGTTAGATACTTTTAATCCAATTCTAGGATTAAATGCATCCATATAAAAGAAAGCTCGTCATACTTGGCGAGCTCTTTATATTTTAAAGGAGAAATTTGTGAATTCAACACAAAATGGGGTACGTGTGCCAGTATTCACTAAAGGTGATATAGGTGGTATTACATATTTAGTAACAAATAACATTGTTAACTATATAATTGTGATTTTTACATTAAAAAATGTTTTAAAATGGCCTGACGAAATTGTGTATGGTCGAGTAATACCAGGTATGTCACTTGGTTTGCTACTAGGTGGTTTAATATATGCATACATGGGATGGCGTTTAGCTCAAAGAGTAGGAAACTCAAATGTAACTGCTTTGCCATCAGGTGTATCTACCCCAGCCATGTTCGTTATACTATATGGTGTAATTATGCCTTTGCACTATAGCTTAGGTGATCCTGAAAAAGTGTGGTCAGCTGCTATAGCTGCCACTTTTATTGGTGGATTTGTTGAATTTATAGGTGGATTTATTGGTCCGTGGATTAAGAATAACCTTCCACGCGCAGCCCTACTAGGTACAGTTGCAGGTATCGGTTTTATATGGATGGCAACTAAAGGTCTATTCGATGTTTACTCTGATCCACTTATCGGCTTGCCAATTTTATTCATAGCTATGCTAGGTTTATTTGGTGGATATATGTTCCCAGGAAAAATTCCACCATTAGTTGTAGCTATAGTAGGTGGTATTATCTATGCTTATTTGCTAGGTCGCACACATGTTGACTTCTCTGGTGTTGGATTTTATTTCCCTAACCCAGTAAACGTAGTTGAATCAATGATAAACGGTTTTGTAATCGTTACTCCATATTTAACAATTATTATTCCTGTAGAAATCTATAACTTTATTGAAACAATGGATAACGTTGAGTCAGCTAATGCTGCTGGAGATGATTATAACGTTCGTACTACACAGTTTGCTGACGGTATTTGTACAATGTTCTCATCACTATTTGGTGGTGTAGTACCTAATACTGTTTGGTTAGGACATAGTGGCTTGAAGAAAGGTGGAGCTGGTATTGGCTACTCTTGGATTTCAGGTCTTGTACTAGGCCTTGCTGGTATATTTGGGCTGTTTACTTTCTTGAGCGCACTTATGCCTCCAGCAATCGCAGCTATAACTTTCTTGTGGTGTGCAACAATTATGTTGAGTCAAGCATTCAAAGACACTCCTGTAAAGCACTATGCTGCTATCGGCATTGCAATGATTCCACCAGTCGCTGATTTCTTATACACACAAATTACAGGTGTATTGAATATAAGTGAAACCTACACTGAGGTGCTACCTAATGGTTTGCCAGGGTATAATTCAGAAGTTGCAGCTAAGATTATTGAGAATGGAGCAATGTGGGATGGTGTGCCAGCAGTAAAGTCTGGTGCAATTATTATCGGTCTACTTCTTGCTTCAGCTGTTGTATTCATAATTGATAGAAGACTAGATAAAGTTGCATATGTCTCATTTGTGGCTGCTATCTTATCATTCTTTGGATTTATTCACAGTGCTTCACTAGGAATGTATTATAAGTCTGAGTTTGTTATTGGATATGTAATTATTGGTGTATTTGCAATAATATTCCATTTCTCAAGCAAGACTTGGTTTGAAGCTGAAGAAGATTTTGAATACGTATAATTTACGTAAATTCTATTTCTTGAATACTTTAGTAATTATAGTGTTGCCTGACTTTATATAGTTGGGCAACACTTTTTTGTATCTTGTGTGTTGTATGCTGTTTTTTGGTATTTAAGTTTTGTAGTTTTTGGAGAGGGTGAGGAATCGTAGGTTATATCTTGTAGGTTGTAGGTGAGGGGGGGTAGGTTTGTTTGAGTAACGGGAAGATGTAGGTGTTTGGATGTTTTTGAGGGGTATAAGAATATTAGTTTTACTAAGGTTTAGTGTAAAGTTGTAGGTCTCAGGTTTTGTATTTTTAAGATTTGAGTTTATAGTTTTAGATTTTGAACTTAGTCTTTTGTCTTTATTTGTTGGGTGTGGGTAAGGAAAAGTGAAATTTGTGGTTAGTCGATAGGTAGGGATTTTTTGACGTAGCGTTATTTCTAGCTGAGTTTTGCTTGTGTTGTTTTTAGGGAGTGAGGTTGTTTAAGTAGTAGGGTTGGTTTTGAAACTTGTATTTGTGGGTTTTACTTTTTAGCTTTGTAATGTAAGAGGAGATGACTTTAACGGTATAGGTTTGACCGTTATCGGTAAGGGCAAGACTAGTTATATTTCTGTTGTTCAGCGTGAGTTAAAAGAGACCTTATCTTGTGCTAAGGGTTATTTGTTTTCGTTCACTAGTAAGCCGTATTTGAGTAGTCATCACTACTAAAGGGAAA